>CAZWQH010000069.1:0-15148 GCA_964635815.1 uncultured Sandaracinaceae bacterium | reverse complement strand
CGAGCTTTCCGCGCAGCCGGCCTTGATCCGTGCGGCCTTCGAGGAGCGTCGCGCGCGCGATGCCGAAGTCCGTGAGCTTCGCGTGACCTGTCTTGGTGATCAGGACGTTCGCGGGACTGACGTCGCGGTGAACGATGTTGTATGCGCGACCATCGGGACCGCGAAGCTCGTGCGCGTGTGACAACGCACGCGCAGTCTGCGCTGCGAGATACAGCGCGATATCGAGCGGAACAGACTCATTTCGCGAAGACACCGCGCGCAAGACGCGGTTTAGGTTTGTTCCATCGACCCACTCCATCGCGATGTAGAGCTCGCCATTGGAATCGCCGAAGTCGAACACCTGCACGATGTTCGGATGATCGAGGCGCCCAGCTAGACGAGCCTCGCCGACGAACATCGAAACGAACTCAGGGTCCGCGGAGAACTGCGGAAGGATTCGTTTGAGCGCTACGCGCTTCGAGAAGCCGTGCGGACCCGCGCGCGTGGCAACGAATACCTCGGCCATTCCGCCGGAGGCGATGCGTTGCTCAATCGCGTAGGGTCCAATGATGAACGACAACTGTTTTCTTTCCGCTCGATGATCAAGCGTCGCTGGTAAGCGTACGGTGCGCGTCCGGATCGATTCAACGAAATAGTCTCCTTCCGAGAGCACTCGACGTCGAAGTGTGAAGCAAGCTCCTGCACTGTGTCAGATGTGAGCCAATCTGCGCCTCCGCCTGCACGTGTGTTCAATCTGAGTGAGCCTGTCAAATCGCGCTTCCAGCCCAGGCTCGGACCTGGATATGATGCGCGAGGTCGCACAGAAATGTGTGTTGCTTCGGCAAAACTCTAGTTCGAAAGAGGATCGCAAACGCGACCTCGAACGGTTGTACGAAGGGTCCAGTGAATGGTCACGCAAACGTCGTCACGTTCTTCCCGCAAAGACGAACTACTCGGAAAAGTCATCGCAGGCCGCTACCGACTCGAAGCTCGGCTTGGTGAAGGCGGAATGGGAGTTGTCTATCGCGCACGTCACGTGCTGATCGATCGCGTCGTTGCGCTGAAGCTGATCCGGCCCGACCTGCGCAGCGAGACGCACCTGCGCGCATGGATGCTTCGCGAAGCCCGAGCCGCCAACCGTGTCGACCACGCTCACATCGTCGAGATTCACGACGTCGGAGAAACCGAGGACGGCGATCTCTATCTCGTCATGGAGTACTTGCTCGGCACCGCGCTGTCGGCGGAAGTCTCGAAGGGGCAGTTCCCTGTGTCCCGCGCCGTCGACGTGCTGGAGCAAATGTGCGCCGCTCTTGCACGCGCACACGATCTCGGCGTCATCCATCGCGACCTCAAGAGCGACAACATCATGCTTACGGCGCGTGGTGGTCGTCGCGACTTCGTGAAGATTCTGGACTTCGGGCTCGCTGCGCTTGCGCGCGATCCGCGCCTGGCTCCCAAAGGCGCCGTGTTCGGAACACCCGAGTACATGTCCCCCGAGCAAGCGCGAGGAGAGGACGCGGCTGCAGTGAGCGATCTCTACGCGCTCGGAATTCTCTTCTTCGAAATGTTGACGGGTCAGCTTCCGTTCCGTTCGCATGATCGCGAGACGCTCCTCGAGCTTCAGCGAACCGGGCAAGCTCCCAAGCCGCGTACGCTCCGCGCGGATATCCCCTCTTCCGCCGAAGGCATCATCATGCGGCTCCTCGAGAAAGATCCGAGGAAGCGTTTCCGCGACGGCCATCATCTTCAGGAAGAGCTCAAAGCTCTTCAGCGTGCGTTGCCTTCCACTCCATGGGACGCCCACACGACCGAAGCGCCCGCTCCTGCGGCAGCTCCTCCTCCGCCGCCCGCAGAAACGCCGGGCGTCGTCGAATGGGGCACGCGCTCGTCAAACTTCGCACGCATGCTCGCTCGCGCATATCCAACTGGCGGAGCACCTCCCGAGATTCAGGAGGCAAGCGATCGCGTGTGGGACCTTGCGTCACGGGCCTCGCGCCTAGAAGGCGAGCTCTCCTCGCTGTCTCGCAAGTTGGACGGAATGGAAAAGCGTGGCCGTGCGCTTCGTGCAGAGCTCGGTCGCAAAGTTGAAGAGCTTGCACATGAAGAGTCTCGAGCGCTTCGTGAAGCGCAGAGCGAGCGCGATCGAATTGCAAAGCTGAACGCCAGCTATAGCGAAGCGGATCAACGGCAGCGCTCCGCAAAAGCTCGCGTGGACGAGCTGGAGCGAAATCCGAATTCGACACTCGCGATTGCACGCGGACCGTTCGAGGAGCTCGGCGCATCGCGAGCGATCGCGGAATCGACACGGCGCACGATGGACGAGCTCGATACCCGTGCTGCGGAGCGCGAAGGCGTTGCGCGAGACCTGCGTCGACAAATCGACGATCTCAAATCGCAGCTTCAAAGATACGGCGACGCGCTCGAGAACGATCTCGCACAGGGCCGCGAGCGCATCGCGAAACGCGTCCGGGAAGCTCTCGCGCTCGAGCGAAGCTTCGTGGACACGTCCCTCATGCTCATCACGCATTTGCGTGGTCGGCCGGAGTGTCGCGAGCTTCTCGACGAGCTCATCCGAGGAGACTCGACGCTGAGCGGTGCGGCTCAGGCGGCATCGTCGAACGCTGTGATGAGCAGCGTTCCAACCGCGTAGTGACCGTGTTTGTGCGCTCTGGCCGAAACACCCTTGTGCAGGCTCGGGATGCTCGCCGCCCCGAGCAAACAAGCGCGGCGAGCGCTAACGCTTTCTCTTCTTCGCGACTGCGCGCTTTGCACCCTTCTTGATGGCCTTGAGCGTCTTCTTGGGCCGCTTCGTTTTCTGCGGCTTCTTCTTCGGTCGCGCGGCTTTCGTCGGCCGCTCTGCCTTGGGTGTGACGCGCGTCTTGTTCCGCTCGATGATCTGGATCTTGCGGCGGAAGAGCGTCTCGAACGGCTCCGCTTTGCGAACCATCGTCCAAGTCTCGAGCGAAAGGTCTTCTTTCCCTTGCACGCGAAGGACCACGCGCTTGGGTTCGACGATCACGGAGATGTCACCCACCTTCCCGCGATGCTCGCGGTCGAGCGCGTCTGCAACGCGAAGGATCGCGGAGAGCTTTCGCACGCGGGTCTTCTCCATGGGATGCAGCTTGCTGTACGAGGCGTGCTTCGCAGTTGGCACCGCCCGTCGGTGATAGCGCGCGATGCAACCGGCGATCATTCGAGAGTTCGCGTTGAGGCCCATGATGTCGGAGTGCTCGATCACGTACTGCGTGTGCTTGTGGTGCGACGCGTAGTGAACGAAGTCGCCCACGTCGTGCAAGAGCGCAGCAACGCGGAGCAGATTGCGATCCTCTGAGCCCAGCTTGTGAATGGAGGCTGTCGCGTCGAACAGCGCAGTCGCAAGGCGATCCACTTGTTCCGAATGCGGCTCGTCGAAGTGATAGCGACGTCCAAGCTGAATGGACGCACGCACAATTGCATCCTCTTCACCGCGGTAGTCCCAAACACGGAACGACTTCTCGATCAGTTCGAGAAGAATTCCGTCTTTGAGGCCGACGCCCGGCGCTATAACTTCGCGAGCGCGCGTTCGATCTGTAACTGCGCGCAGGACGTAGAGCGCGGGGACGATCACGTCCGCACGATCGGCCTTCAGTTTGTAGCGCCGCATGCGCTCCATGGGGGACATGCGCGAGGCCTGGGTGAGCAACGCACCGGCGCGCGCGGAATCGATCACTTTGGGCCGACTTGAAGCGAGCTCCGCAATGGCTTCGAAATTTCCCCCCGTACCCACGACCATGTCGAATCGGTCGCGACGCACCGGACCGTGCGGCGGCGCTTTACCTGGCCCCACCAAGTTCACAGTGACCTGCGACAGCATCCGCTCGATGTACTCGAGCAGGAGGCGCTCCTGATCAGGCTTTACCGGTTTTCGTAGATCGAGAAATGCCTCGAGAAGTCGGACGGTCCCGATCTCAAGAGACACGCTCCACCCCGTTTCGCCGTTGTCGAGCTCCGACAGCTCGAGACTGCCCCCGCCCAGATCCATGAGCAGCGCGTTCTTCCCCTCGAGGCGAACCGCCGAGCTCACAGCTAAGCGAACGAGCCGCGCTTCCTCGATGCCATCGATCGGCTCAAGTCGAAGGCCGCTCTCCGCTCGCACGCGCGCGAGGAACGGCTCGCGATCATCCGCGTCGCGGGCCGACGCAGTAACAACCGCGCGATAGTGATCGACCTCGAACTCCTCGAGGATCTCCGCAAAGTCGCTGAGCGTCCGTACGCTCTGGTCGACCGTCTTCGCGTCCAGGCGTCCCGTCTGAAAGACGCCGTGCCCCATTCGCACCGGAACCCGCCTCGCGAAAAGCGTTTTCAAGCGATCGGGACGGTCGGCTTCCACGATCATCAACCGTGACGCATTGGAGCCGACGTCGATCGCAGCGAACCTAGGCATTGCGCGGAGAGTAGCGATGCAGAGCCGCGTGCACCACCGTCATTCTGCATGCTATAGACCCGCACCTCGGCTCAGTGGCGGAATAGGCAGACGCGCTGGACTCAAAATCCAGTACTGGCAACAGTGTGTCGGTTCGACCCCGACCTGAGCTACCCAAGAAATCTCTGGATCATCCCGCCGTCAGGTTTGCGAGGCGCGAAGCGATCGAATGCGCTCCAACGCGTCCACGCGTCCACGTCGGCAAGCTCTTGAGGACGCCTACCGCGTAGGCACCGACGACCATGAAGCGAACTTCAGCGTCGAGTGATGCGCGCAACAGATCGAGAAAGTCTGGGTTCATACGCGTCGTTTGGGTTCGCGATACGGTGAAGCTCTTCGCTGAGCTCCCACGTAACGCGGGCGCGATCGCCGATCGGGATCCTCAACCAGAATGCATCGTCCAACCGCTGGGCTTCGGAATCGTCGCGAACGATGCTCGTCAGCGATAGAGCGAGGAGCGGTCTTCTTCATGCTGACAAATGACTCTGCGATGGCCGGCGGCCTAGCTACTCATCAAGCGTGCGTGCACCCGAAGAACTCCAAAACGCTGGGCAACCGCGATAACCCGGGGGCACAGCACTTGCGTGTTCTGCACCGCAGGTGGCTCCGCATTTACTCATACTCAGCGCGTTTTCGTTTGGATCGCGCACGAGGGCGATCTTCATCTTTTGCGTCGCGGTGACCGCGCTCGCGTGGGTCGCCCTCGGCTCGTCGGTCGCATCTGCACAGGCACGCATCACGTACTCCGCGGATACCGCGTTGGTATGTGGGGAAGAATCGGAACTCCGTGATCTAATAGTTGCTCGCCTCGGATACGATCCGTTTCGGTCCGACGCGCGGAGCCCATCCGTCACCACGCTCAGCGTAGCCGTGACTTCGGCAGCAGGGGTCTTTCGCGCGAGCATCGAGGTACGTCACGACGGCGAACTGATCGGAGTGCGCAGCCTCCAGGATCAGACGGATTGCTCGAACATGCTCGAGGCGGTCGCGACCGCCCTCGCCGTCGCGCTTGAGCAGGTACGAACGCCGGCGCAGGCGCCGCCTCCGGCCGTCGACGACGAAGTGCCACCTTCGCTGCACCGCGAAGAGCCCCCCCGCCCCCAAACCAGCGCAGAGGTGAGCAGCATCCGCTTGCGTGCGCGAGCGAAGGTCGGAGGCACGCCGCTTATGTTCTCCAACTTCGCACTCGGAGGTGGATTGGGGGTAGACGCGCGCGTGCGCGACCTTTCCATGGGAGTCGACCTCGAACTCCGGTCCATGATCGAGAATGCGCAGCTCGCGGGCGGTCGTCGAGTCGGACTGACCGCGGTCGGTGGAACTGCGTATGTCTGCCTCCGGTTTTTGCCCGCGTATGTATGCGCGACTGGATCCGTGCTCATGCTGGACGTTCGTCGTAGCGATACCGTGGTGCGCAACGCGACCGCGGTCATGGGTTCCGTCGGCGCTCGGGCAGGCGTGGTCGCGCACGTCACGAACGAGTTCGACCTCTTCCTCGAGGCGGACGCCTTTGCGCTGCTTGGTTTTCCGTCGTTGTCGGTGGGGACGGAGTTGGCATGGGGACCGCCGGCGCTCGGCGTCACCGTCTCCGCGGGCATTGCTCTGTCCATGGGTGACTGACGGACGAATTTTCGGGGGACACCGCAGGGGAGACACCAACACCAGGTATGACGAGTTTCAAAACACTTCTCTATGCCCTCTGCCTCTCGATCGCAGGAACGGCGTGCACTCCCACCATCGACCTCGGCCCTGCCCCCGACGCAGGCTCGCGGAGTGACGCCAGCGCGCGTGTCAACGCGACCTGGACAGATCCGCGATTCGTTCCCGATCTCGGACCCACTAGCGCGATGGGACGACCCACTCTCGTCACGGCGACCGACGGCACATTCGCCCTCCTGCGGATCGGAGCTCACCCGAATCTCCCAGTCGGTCAGCCGCAGTGCGAGATTCACGCGACCCGGTACTCCGCAGACGGGCGCCCGCTCGATGCGCACCCTTTTGCATTTGGATCGTTCCTTTGCACCGCCCCCTACTCTGTCAGCGGCGCAGCAGACAGAGCCGGCACTTTCCACATTGCGATCGCGAGCGCGCTCACCGTTCCGGGCGCGTCAGGCACTCCAGTCGAATATGAGATTCGGTTGTTCGAGTTGCGCGCGGACGGTTTCGTTCCCTCACGCCTTGGTCGAGTGATCCGAACCGATTCCGGCTACGACCTCGCCGTTCAGGCCTTGGTGGTAGGCGAATCACTCGTCGTCCTACGCGAGCACCGCGCCGGCGGGGCGTTCGACACGTCGCGAGTCGGGAACGCGTACGCAGAGAACCTGGGCGCGCGCGGCGAGGGTGGCCGGATCGTAGGCGTATGGGCAACGCCTGGACCTGCGGTCGCGGCGACTCAACGCGTGCGGAGATTCGCAGCGGCCACCGCGCGCGGCAAGCTGTACGTCGCGACCACAAACATAAGCGCGACGGAGATCACCGTCGGCGAGTTCGATGTCTCGGGGCATGGGACGGCGCCCAGTCGCTCGATGACCATCGCGACGACCCCAGTCTCCGGCGCGCTGCGCACGGTCGCACGTGGGTCCGACCTCTACTTTGCCTGGATCGCGAGCGAGACCCCTCGGGTTGCGGTCGTCGACTCGGAAGCGCTCACGCTCGTGTCCGAGACCGCGCTCGCGTCTGTGCCGACGTACGTCGAGGACCTGTCGCTCGCTGCCGCTCCGAACCCCGACGGCGTCTGGTTCATGCCGCGCATGCTGGGTCTGGATCACCTCGCAAGCGTCTCTCGAGACGGCGCGGTGAGCTCTCCAGAGCTGTCCGAAGTGTCCGAGCGGGAGTACGCGGCCGAGCTCGCCGCGAGTCCCGGACGGATCACGATCGCCACGCTGGACACCGCCGAGCTGGACCCAAATGAAAACCCCAGAGGGGATTCTGGAACGCTGCTTCTGCGTCAAGTTGTGGGCGACACTGCCGCGCGCACGCTCGATTCCAGCATCGCATCTAGAGCGCAAGGTGCGCCGACGGTGGTGCGCTCGGGGGACACTTTGCTCGTCGCGTTCCTAGAGCTCGACGGACTTCTGCCGCAGAAGGTGTCGCTGGTCCGCGCACGCATGGATGGGACGTGGCTCGACACAACACCAGCGTCAATCGTGTGCGCCTCCTACGGCCCATTCTCCGTTGCGAGCACTTCGAACGGCTTTTTGGTCAGCTGCGTCAACGGACTATGGCACGTAGGCAAGACCGGAGCGCCGCGGAAGATCGTCGACGCAATCGATGACGGACGTCCGCGAGACGTTCGCGAAGTACCGACCAGCCCGATTGCCGTCGCGAACGAGAACGTTCTGTTTGCAGGCCCGTGTGAGGCCGAGGCAGGACTCGGTTACGCGATGTGCGCGTCCGTGGAGCGAGTTGACCCCTCGGGTGCGGGATCATGGGTCGCACGCCGAGTCCGCATCTCCGCGTCGAGGCCCACCACGGCGGGATTGACGCCCACCGTGACCTCGGACGGCGAGAAGTTCTTCATCGCGTGGTCACAGGATGGCGATATTCATCTGTCCGTTCTTGACGCGCAGGGTCGACCACTGGTCACGGACCACGTCGTGAGTGAGGCGAATCCCCACGTAGAGTTCGAGTCTCCGTACATCTCGATATCCGGGAACCGCCTTTTGATCGCTGCGAGTGGAACGGACCCAGAAGACCGAACACGCACCGAGTCGGACGGGTACATCATTGAACTCGACCGAGGTGCGCTCACGCCGACGCTCCCGTGGAAGCGCCTCGGATCGGAACGCGGCGCCATCTCGGAGATCCAAGCGGCCCGAGGTGACGGCCACACACTCGCCATCTTCGGACAGTACGAGACGCAGGATGGGGAGACCGTGCCGACGCTCGTCGTCCAAGCGAGAGGCGTTGGGCAGATGGCTCAGCTGGGGGCAACCACCGAGATCGGTCGCTACTTGGAGAGCTTCGACCTGGTCTCGCTAGGAGAGGACCGCTTCGCAGTCGTTGTCCTCGTACCCGACCTCGAGCGGCGCGCCTCGCGGGTGGCTCTGCGATTCGTCCAGCTGCGGGAGGCCCCCTTTTGAAAGATCGCGCATCGGCGTTCGAGGTCGTGTTCGCCGAGCATTTCTCTGCGGTCGCGCGAAGCATCCGTCGGCACGGGGTGGCTTCGCGTGACGTGGAGGATGTAGCGCAAGACGTGTTCATCGCAGTTCATCGCAATATCCAACACCTCGACGGTTCACGTCCCATTCGAGCTTGGTTGGCCGCCTTCGTTCTGCACGCTGTCCTTAACTACCGCCGCCTCGCGCGGCACAGAATCGAACCTTCGGATCGGATCGAGCCGTGGAGCACAGGGGACCCCTCGACTGAGGTCGAGGCCCGCGCGGCACGAGAGACGGTGCTCGCGATCCTCGACGACATGAATCCGGATCGCCGCGATGTCTTCGTGCTCCACGATCTGGAAGAACTCACCGCACCCGAGGTCTCGAAAATTCTCGCGATCCCTCTTGGCACTGTGTACTCACGTCTGGGCGCAGCGCGCGAGGACTTTGAGCGTGCCGCCCGGCGAGCTACAGCAGAGCCGATACGCACGCGCGCCACGGAGAAACAACGATGAGCGAGCATGATCTCCCAAAGCTCTCGGACCGCGCTCGACGTCTACTCGATGCAGAGCGTGCGTATCCCGCAGCTCCAGACGAAGTCCGCGACCGTGTTCGCTCGCGCGTCCAAACAAGTGAACAGCCAAGGCCGCCGCAAACAGACCCTGGTGTACAGTCCACGTTCTCACGCCGCGTGTTTGTAAACGCGGTGCTCACCTCCGGCGCGCTCGGACTGGCGCTCGGGCTCGGTCTCGGATTCTCTCTTGGCCGCGTTCTGCATGAGCCCAGCGTCCGCACGGTGTACGTCCCCCGTGAAGTCGAGAGAGAAGTCGTCCGCGAGGTCGTGCGCGAGGTTGTTCGCGAAGTACACGTGCCAAGCTCGAAGATGCCTCCGGTCGCACCGCAGTCGCATGGCCCCGGAGAATCGCCAACGCACCGGAGGCACGGCAGCCCACGCACAGTCGAACCCGCTGCGAACGCTGAGAGGTCCACGCTCGCGCAAGAGGAGCGCCTAATCAGCGCTGCGCGTTCCGAAATGGCCTCCGACCCGGCCGAAGCACATGTCCGACTCGAACGACACCGTTCGACATTCCCTAACGGGGCACTGGCCGAAGAACGGGACGCACTCTTGGTCGAATCGCTCATGCGCCTCGGACGTCGCGGAGACGCCGTCCGCGCCGCCGATCACTTCCTCGCGCAGTACCCGCAGAGCATCTCGCGGCAACGAGTCGAACGAGCGGTTCGCTGAGAGCCGTTACGCTCAGACGAACGCAGCGTTCCTCACCGTTGCGATGTGGCTCGGGCGCATCTACCTTTGGAACGCTCTGCCCAATGGGAAACGCGCAGGCTTCTACTCGATTACGTCGCTCCGCAGATCGCACCCTGACTGGTTCAAAGAGGATCTCGCCAAACTGATCGCGAGATTCGCATGGCGCGATCAGCGGCTCTCCATCGCGCGATCGGGCCGAATCATGCTCTGAACGCTGTCCGGTACCTCAGGTGCGAGTTGCGAGCTGATCGCTTCGTGCGCCAGGAGCTCAAGTAGAACCTTCTCGTGCGCGCTGGTCGCTCGAGTCATGGCCCTGAACAATGGCGTCACTGCGGCTTGATAGCCCCGCACGCGGAGATCGTAGCGTTCGCACTCGTCCCCAGCAGGGCACCGCGGCAGTGAAACTGTCGGGACCGCTGGCGCTGACAACGGGTACTCGGCTTTGAGGAATCGATCGCGTGAAAGCGTGGTCAGACGCGTCTTGATTGCGGCGGGCACCGGGTTTCCACGTGCGCTGAACCAAGAGCCAACGGGATTGACGAGCGAGCGCGAGATGTACGCATCGCCTCTGAACACGACCGAGTCCGCTTCCTTCTCGTACTCCCACTGCTGGTGAATCGTTTCCCAGAGCCATGGGCGCACGCGCGAAAGCTCGGCGGTGTAGATCGCGCTCGGCGTGCTTTGTCGCGCCGCGTACGTCGCCGTGGACTCACAGGAGTAAATGTCGAACAGCGACTCGCAACGCTGCACATACTCAAGCGAAGGGGACTCCGGGCTGCGGTCTCGGCAATCACGAGGCGAATCTGCGGAGAAGTAAAGATCCTTGAT
Organism: uncultured Sandaracinaceae bacterium; assembly: GCA_964635815.1. Taxonomy (GTDB): domain Bacteria; phylum Myxococcota_A; class Polyangia; order Polyangiales; family JADJQN01; genus CAZWQH01. The sequence goes on along the minus strand of CAZWQH010000069.1, from coordinate 4,515 downwards.
TGCGTCCGGCGACGCGATCACGAAGCTGCCAGCGCCGTTCTTCGAAGACCACAATCGATCGCTGATCCACACCGCGGTGTGAACCTCTGAATAGCTCGCCCTCCCGTTCTTCACTTCGGCACCGCGGAACACGATCAAGTCACCCGCCCGTGGTTGCTCCGTTGCCGTCAACCGATGACACAAAGGTGAGCGCATCAAGTACGTGAAGCCGTCAGCCGAGAGCTCCTTCACACCGTTCACGGTTCCCGCGACCAGCGCTGAGTGTCCCCAGCAGTTGCTCTGGATCCCGTTGTCGTCGATGACCTTGCCAAGTGTTTGCGCAAGATACGGCGACAGAACTTTGTCGACCTTCGCTTCGCACCATCCAGACGGCATTCGTCGCTGCGTCACCGTGCCGAGACGAAACGAAGGCTCGCTGCGTTGCCGCAGAGCCGCGAGGGCTGCGAGCTCTTTGGGCATCTCCGCGCAATTGGCCATGCGCAGCAACACCGCACCGGTTGGCGCACGCACAACTGCGATCCCGCTCGCGGCGAATATCGTCTCGGTCGAGTAGTACTCGGGCATCACTCGAGCGAGCTCCGCGTCAGCAGAAACCGCAGCTGGTGAGTCCGCACGCTCGTCGTCACCCGATGTTTCAAGCTCGTCACCGGGCTCGAGGACCACCGACGAAGCACATCCGAACACGCAGCCAGCCATGGCTAGCAACACAGGGAAAAGGGTTCGCGTCAGCATGCGACCGCCGTCGCAATCTCAGTGCCAACAGATCCCGCTGGTGCGGGGGCCTCGGGGCTTCGTAAACGATGCAGGTTTTAGCTGACATTCTCGGTCAGCCGGACGCGGCTGACCGATCCAGAAGCCACGGTTCGGGTCTTTACTTGCAGAGTGATTTCTCCGAGCTTCTGGCCGATGACCAGAGTGAGACTTGTCGCAGTTCCCTGCATCGTGTTCGCACTCGGCTGCGGCGGAGACACGAACAACGCAGTCGTAGACGCAGGTGCTCCGGATGGCGCTATCCAGTTGGACGCGCGTGCGACAGAGGCAGGGTCTGACGCGCGCCCTGCTATCGATGCACGCGCTACCGTCGACGTGCGTGCCGCGGAGGACGCCCGACCGGCACGCGACGCGGCTCCACTCGGTGAGCGGACCGACTGCGGCGCGACACGCTGCTACTACGTGAAAGCGGGTTCCTCGGGCGCGCGCAGCGGCGCAGACTGGGCGAACGCGTTTCTCGATCTTCCGGCGACCCTCGAACGAGGTGCCACCTACTTTGTCGCTGACGGCCGATACGCCGCGCACGTGTTCAACGACGTGGAACGTGGAGAAGACGTCATCACTGTGAAGAAGGCAACGACCTTCGATCACGGCAGCAACGTCGGCTGGACCGACAGCATCGGCGACGACCAAGCGTTCTTCGCTGGAGCCTTTAGCTTCGCACGTGACTACTACGTGATCGACGGCGCGGTTCGCGACGAGAGCGATTGGCTCGACCCCAATGCGTACGGCATTCACGTCTCGATGATCTACATCCAGAACAACAACTTCCCGCCTGGTGCGGATCACGTCACGGCTCGCTATTGCGATCTCGGCGGTCCGTACAGCCACACGTTTACGGCAGGTCAGGGCGAAGCCGTCTATCTAGGGGGCTTCGACGCGACGATTCGTGACGTAACGGTCAGCCGCTGCTTCCTACACAACTGGTCGTTCATCCAATGCGCAGGCGCGGACGGTGTGGTTGTCGAGTACACGGCGTTCGCTGCAGGCTGGGCGAAGGAAGCCTTCCGTGGCCAGGGCAGATGCAAGAACGGCGTGCTTCGTCACAACCTCTTCTACAACTCGACGCAGTTCGATCCAGAAGACGCCACCTCCGGCGCGACCGCAGAGATTGCAATCTGGGACGGCGCTGCAGGCGATTTCGACAACTGGGAGATTTACGGGAACGTGATCTGGAACGACCGCGACATTCCGCACTGCTGCGGAACCATCGTGGTCGGCGGAGACGGGACATCCTTCGTGGGCGCGCCCGCGAACGACGTTCGCGTGTACAACAACACCATCGCCGGACTCGCTGCATCCGCTGTCGCGCTCATCGATGTGAACGGCGGTACCGGCAACGAGGTCAGCAACAACATCTGGTACAACTGCGCCGGCCGAATCGGTGCTACTCCGGATACCGCGAACAACGGCGCGGTAACGCCTGACCCGTTCGTAAACTTCAGCGCGTTCGACTTCAGACTGGCCCGTCCACTCGCCGGTACCGCATTGCCGTTTCCGTACGACTACGATGCCTACGGAACCCGGCGCGGCGCGGATGGCGTGTTCGATCGTGGTGCGTTCGAGTACGTCGCACGTTGATGCGCGTGCGTACTAGTGGGCGGCGAAAGATTGGGTTCGTGAGCGTCGTGGCTCGATCGCACAATGGCAGCGCGATCAAGTTATGTGCTCATGAGCCATTGCGCACGCAGGTGCTCGATCAGCGCTCACGCTACAGCGTGCAGGGAACGCTGCCGCTGCACGTGTTCGCGCCACCACCGACCGACAGCGACATGGGTCGCATGATCACGCCACCGCCGAACACGTTGCCCGAGAACACGTTGCCGCTCGTGTGCCATTGCTCGGGCGGGATCTGTGTTCCGCCGATGACGCCCCAGATCGTATCGAGCTGGAACTGCTGGAAGCCGATCGTCCCGCCAGGCTCGTGGATGTTCCCCATAAAACGGTTGTTGACGAAGTACACGCCGTCTTCGCCCTCGCGCGGAAGATACGCGCGAGAGAACTCGAAGATACGGTTTACGTTCGTACCGTGATTCCCAGTAACGGTGTTGTTGTGCCAGTTGCTGAAGTACCAAGCGCCAATCGCACACACGATTGAGTTCGAGATGATGTTGTCCGCAAAGAGCGAATCTCGAATCGTCCCGAGCGTCTCGATGCCGCAGTCCCAGTTGTTCATGATGACGTTGCGTTCTACGCGCGCTCGGTCTGCGTCGTTGAGCAAGACGCCGTCGTCCGAAGCAATCACCGCGAAGTCCTCTGGACGCCCACTCCAACGCCCGTCGATCTGGTTGTCGAGAATCTGCGAATCTGCTGCGCGGGTGAAGAGAATCACCGCAGCCGCAAGGTCCGTCGCACTGGCCTCTGCGACGTTGTTGCGAACGATGGTGCGAACGGAATCCACGACTTGAACGTATCGAAAAATGCGGCCGTTCTCGATGACTGCGTCCGTGACGTTCACCAGATTTCCCGCGGTGACCGTCGAGCCGGTCACGGTGAGATTCTCCACTCGATCGACGTCCAGCCCAAAGAACTGATGAACCGTCACGCAGTTCTGAATGCGCACGCGCTGCGAACGTTCGACGACGATTCGCGCAACCACGCGTCCCATGCAGTTCAGATTCACATCGTGCGTGTCCCGGATCTCGATGCGCGAAGTTCCATCCGGGTGGCCCGGCAACGTATCGGGAAGCTCCATATCCACGCGGTAGTCACCTGGCAGATCGATGACCGTCGTTTCTGTGATCGCCACGGTCCCGGGAGGGCGACAACCGCCCATGCCATTGCAAATGCCTCCGCCTGTGCACGGATTCCCACGCGTAGGTGTTCCGGCACAGCGATCCACTGTGCAGGTGTCAGATGCAGTGCACTCGTTCCCGTCGTCGCACGCGCCGATGGGTACGCACGCGCCCGAAACGCAGCGTTCGCAGAATCGACAGACTGGGCACCCATCGGCAGGTGGCATGCTCGCGTCCCGAGGCGGCGCGGCATCCGGTGAGAACGCAGAGTCCGGGGCGCTTCGAACGTCTGCAGGTGTTGCGGTGTCCGTGACTACTGCGCGGTCATCGGCGTTCGCTCGATCGCTCGCAATGCTCACATCAAGTGACGTCCCAACGTCCACCAGCGGCCCAGCGTCGAGGACACGCACGTCCGTGGTCGCCGCATCCGCGACGATACGCGCGTCGAGGATAACCGCGTCGCGCGGACCAGCCCCGGCTTCCGTACTCGGCGCGTCACCAGCATCAACCTCGACCGTCTCACCGTCAATCGCACCGCGAGCGTCTGCGCGCATCGCATCAATGGTTGGCATGACAGAAGCGTCTCTCCGTGCCGGCGGGCTCGACCCAATGACACCCTCACAGGCAGAAACAAGAAGGATGAGAACCATCGCGGCTCTCGAGCGCAAACTCATGCGCACACCCTAGTACCAACGTCGCCGCCGAAAAGCCGGCAACACGACGAAACCTGCATGCAAACCTCTGCGACCTCACCGTTCTCACACACTGCTCATGACTCAAGCCGCCAAGGCTGTGAGATGCTGCGCCCGTGAGCACGGCGGACACTCTCGAGAAGAACGCGCGCACCGCTGTCCGGTATCGAATCGAAGATGGCAAGACATGCATCGACGTCCGCGTGCGCTCGGTGCAGCAACTCTTCGATGGTCGCGATCCCGCTCCGTTCCGAGAACGGGACCTCGATGAAGACGCGGTCGAGTACATCCTGGACGCGGTCGACGAGCTCCCCGCG
>CAZWQH010000068.1:0-15178 GCA_964635815.1 uncultured Sandaracinaceae bacterium | reverse complement strand
GCGGTTGGGACGACGTACATCCTTCGCACTCGAGGTCGCGCATACAGCCTGGTCACGTTCGTTCCGCTTTGCTTCATCGGCACGATCACAATCACTGCCGGCGTCATGAGCGTACTGAGGAACTACCTTCCACTTACTCGTTCGACGGATGCGCAGAAGGTGATTCAGGGCTGGGCGGGACTCTCGTTTACGAGCGTCGTTCTCGTGTGCGTCGTAGTCGTGCTCGGTTTCGCGATTCGCACGTGGGTGCAGCTGCTCGGAGCGCCGGCTCAGACCCCGGGGAAACCACCGGGACTCTCGGCTGCCTGAGCGCTGACGAGTGCAGTGCCCGTGTCATCGGTCGCTTCGCGGAAGCGTGTATGCACGATGGCGCCGAGTCCAACGACGGAGAGCGAGACGATCGTCAGGAAGCCGAACCACGGAACGAGAGACACCAGGAAAAGTATGCCGATGCCGAGTGCGACCTGAAGGAACGGGCGTGATGTGAGCTGGGTCACCGGGAGTGCGCGACCGATGGACGTGCCGACGGCGGCGAGTCCGATCACGAAGGCGAAGAACAGCGCGACAGCGACGACAACCGCTACGGGGATTCCGATCAGGGTCACGATCAGCACGCCGATCAGAGCGAGGGTCCCGAACAGACCGGCGACACCGAGCATGCTCACTCGAAGAGGCTCTTTGCGAATCGCAGTCTCGAGCGGGATGAATCTTCGCGGCACCAGTCCGATGAGCGCGAGGGTCACGAGAAAAAGCAGTCCGAACTGGAGCATCTTTCGAAAGACCTTTCCGAGGAACGAGTCCTCAAAGTCGTGATGCGAGTAAGCGCGAGAGCTTGGCTCGTGATCGTCTCCCCATGACCAACCGACGTGGCGACCGCGAGCTTGCACGGTGCGTTTGCCGTCTTTGTGAACGGTCAACGTTCCTCCAAGAGGCACGAGATCACGGTGGACCTTCGCTCCTTCTTGAACTTCTAGATTGCCGCCCATCGTGACGACGCTTCCCTTGACTATCGCGCCTTTCTTGATGGTGGCACTGCCGCCCATGGTTACGACATCGCGCTCGACCGTCCCTTCGACGATCGCGTTGCCACCCATAGAGAAGACATCGCGGACCGTCTCGCCTGCGGGGACAAAGACGTCAGCGCCGAATGTCACCCGGTCGCCGTACCGTGACCGACGGTGACGGCCGTCGCGATCGTCATCGTCCGAGTCGTCGTCGCCATCGTCCGAGTCGCCATCGTCCGAGTGCGCTGAGTTTGTAGGAGCCACGAGCGGAGTCGGCGCAGCGGCAGCGAGGGGCACGGCCACCGGGGCCGCAACTGGCGGCGGAGAGGGATCGATAGGCGCTGGCGGCAATGTCCGAACGGTGATGATGCCTTCCTCGCGATCGATTCGAACGGGTTGGTTCAGAAACATCGCTCGAAGCGCTTGCTGAAGGGTGACGTTACGCATCGAGACCGTAACGCGCGGATCCTCGGGAAGGGCGATGACTAGGTTCATCCCGGCTAGCGTCGCAGCTCGAGTCGCCGCGGTGGAGACTGGCTCGTTGCGGGCTTGAATGGATATCTTCCGATCGGCTTGGGGCCATTCCCCAGTGATCTCTTGAGCGGACACGGATGCCGCGATGGCTCCGAGCGCGATCGACGATGCGGTGGCGAGAAGTGCGAATTTGTAAGTTGAGCTCATCGGAAAGATCCCTTGGATTCGAAGCGGACAGGCGCGTTCTGGCGTGATGCTCGCCAGATAGAAAACGCAGACAGACAAAGCAGTGCTGCGCTGGAAACACCAAATCCAAACGAGCTGACCATCGTCATGGTGGCTTCGCGCACGAGCGACAAGAACGTGATGAACGTGCTTACGCGAAACTGTGGTGCACCGTTCGTCGCAAGGGTACCGAGCGCGCCAACCCCGGCGACGGATGTTGCGACGATCCAGACGCTACGCGGGATAGCGATTGCTCGCGGGGACGCGTTGCTTGCTTCCGCAAGGACGCGACGCACGAGCAACGCTTCGTCAAACCCTAGTTCGCTCCGAGCCACTGAATCGTCGCGAAACGCGAGCGATAGGTCGTTCCGAGTGAGCCGTGCTTCACGCACCATTCGGCTGCAGTCGGTGCAGCTCGCGCAGTGCTCAGACTCGCTGATCGAGAGTAAGTCGTCGCGCCCGGAGGCGAGCGCCTCGATCATTGCCTCGCTGATGTGCTCGGTCATACGTTCTCCGCAGAGCTGTGTTCGAGAGTTGTGGACCGTGTATCGAGGTGAGTGCGCAGCTTCTTTCGACCCCTGTGGAGCCAGGTCATCACGGTGCCGATTGGAACATCGAGCACGGTCGCAATCTCTTCGTAGGAAGCGGAGTGCACGTGAAAGAGCACCAGCGCCGTAGCAACGGGTTCGGGCAGCGTAGACATCCCTCGTTCGAGCGCAGAGCGACGTTCGGAGGTTTCCAAGGCGTCGTGCGGTGACTCTAGATTCGAGAGGGCGTTGTCGATCTCTTCCGGGGTCCAGGTCAGGAAGCCTCGCGCAGCGCTCCGTTTTCGGTCGATGCAGGAGTGGCGCGCGACTGCATATGCCCACGAACGAAACGAGCCACGTGTCGGATCGTAAGCGCCCAGTCGCTCAACGATGCGGAGCAAAGCGTCTTGAGTCGCATCTGCCGAGTCCGACTGTCCTGCCACGTGCCGGCACAGTGTTCCGATCGGTCGCACGAGCTCGCGGACGAGTCTCTCGAGCGATTTGCGGTCACCATCCTTCGCTCGCTTTGCGAGCGTCTCGAGAGGCTCCTGCACGCGCACGGGATGCTCTGCGATTCCGAACAAACTAGCTAGGGCCAGCATCGTATCCACACCACTCACTACGCGGCGGGCGCGCGCGTATTTCAGTGGGGATGCGCTTTTTTCTCCCGCAATCGCGGCCAACTAACGGGCGAGCTGAGATTCCAGGAACGAATACATTCGCACGTAGCGCTTTACGAGATCGCTCCTGCTGGTCCCGACCCCGTGTCCGACGTTCTCTTCTCGATAGAACAGAACGGGCCGTGTGCTGCTCGTCGCTTCTTGGAGGGCCGCGGCGAACTTCGTCGAGTGTCCCCAAAAGACCCGGCTGTCGTTCGTCGCCGTCTCGATCAACACCGCCGGATACTGCGTGCCTGCCCGCACGCGATGGTACGGCGAGTATCGGTACAACCACTGGAACTGCTCTGGGTCATCGGCAGAACCGTACTCGGTGATCCAGAGCTCGGCGGGAGGAAAGCGGTGATACCGCACCATGTCGTAGAGGCCTACGTAGGACGTAGCGACCGCGAACAGTTGCGGCGAGCGCGTGATCAGCGCGCCCATCAGGAGCCCGCCATTCGACCCTCCGGTGATCGCCAATCGATCCGGAGAGCTGAACCCGGACGAAGATAGCCAGCGCGTCGCAGCTTCGAAGTCCTCGAAGACACGCTCCTTGTTCTCGAGGTTGCCTGCGCGATGCCACGCCTCCCCGAACTCGCTGCCGCCTCGAAGGTTCGCGAACGCGAACACGCCGCCGGTTTCCAGCCAGTAGAGTGCGTGTCGCACGAAGCTGGGAAGAATCGGAACGTTGAAACCGCCGTAGCCCGTCAGGATCGCACGAGCGCTTCCATCTCGCGGCAAGTCGCGCCGATGCGCGACGAACACGTTGATAAGCGTTCCGTCTGCGGACTGCACCCGTTCCTGAGTGAGCTGATATCGACTGATGTCGATCGGAGCGTCGATTCGGTCATCGACACGCAAAGTCGAGCTCGACGTGTCGAACGAGAGAAGGTGGGGAGGCACAAAGACTGAGCTCCACGTGATTGAGAAGTCGGTGCGGGCGAGCGATCCAGACAACGAATCCACGGCCCCACGCTCTGCGAACGGCACATCACCGCGCTCGTGACCTTGGTCATCGAAGATCTTCACGCGAGAATGAACATCGTCGATCGTGTGGAGCGCGAAGCCGCCCGCGAAAAACGTCCAATCCTCGATTGCCGTCGCTCCCTCGGGAACGACGTCTGTCCAGCTCGCCCCGTCGTCGATGCGTGCGAGCGGTGCCGAACGAACCTTGTACTTCGGGGCGTTTGCATTCGTGCGTAGCCAGAGCTTTCCTCGCGCCACGAACGCATGAGCCGTCACTCCATCCTCGGCGACCACGTTCCGGAAAGGATGGGAGGCATCGGGTGCGATTCGTTTCTCGGTGCCGCGGTCGAACACCATGACGTCCTGTCGAGACCAGCCGCGCTGATTGACCACGATGAGGTAGCGGTCGTCATCGCCGATATGCGGAGCCAGAAAGTGAGCCCCGTCCTCGGTGCCAAGTACCTTCACGTCCAAGTCAGCCGGAGTGCCGATTCGATGGAAGTAAACCGCTGGGAAGTAGGTAGCCAGGTTCTGCTCGTCGTAATGCTCCTCTCCCGCGAGAGGATATCGAGTGAAATAGAAGCCAGATTCGTCATTGAGCCACGCGACGCTCGACCACTTTGCGTTCTCGATCCGCTCTTCTCGCAGCCTTCCAGCAGCTACGTCGTATACATGAAGAACACTTCGCTCATCGCCGTTCTGGGAGATACCGAACGCGACGAGGCGACCGGTTGGTGAAGGGTAGTACCAATCGAGGGAAGCTCGCTCGCCGAATGTGTGCGGATCGATGATCAACGTGGGTGTCGGCAATTCTGCGGTTCGTGCAAAGACGACAGCGTGCTCTCGTGCTCCATCACGCTTTTGGTAAAACATCGCAGATGCCGTCGCACGAGCGTCCGAGATGGACCCGATCGAAAGCAGGGCGTCTAAACGGCCTTCGATCACGGGGTTCGGAGCGTCTAGCTCCGCAACTGCGGCGCGGGACTGCGCCTCGATCCACTCACGAGTCGAGGCGGTATCGGCTTCGAGCCCTCGAAATGGATCCGTGATCGACTGTCCGTGCAGTGCTTCCGTAACGGCTCCGGTTCGAGCACGTTCGTTCAGTCGATGCTGCTCCGCGCGTAGCTGAGCCGGCGTCATGAAGCGATCCGTGTCCTGATTGCGGCGCTCACTTGGGGCGATGGGAGTGAGCGGCGCCCAGCTCGTGTTGCCGCCGCACGAAACGAGCGACGTTGTCGCGGCGAGCAACGCGGCGACTGGAGAGAGGTGAATGCGCAAGCAAAACCAACCAATCTGCGTGTTCATGACGAATTTTCGGGTGTATTGCAACCGCTCGGGGGCCGAAACCTTCTGGAAAGCGCCAAGAGGACTGCTGAGGACTGCTCACAGGTTCGAGCGGGAAGAAGAAGAAACTGACGAGGGCTACCCTCCTTGCGTATGCTCCCGCGCATGATTTTGCGGCTCAGTGTCATTGTCCGGTTGACCGTCGTTCTCGTTGCCTTGTTCGTCCTCGGTTCCTGCAATCTCATTCTTCCAGGGGGGAACAACGTCGGAGACGGAGGTGGCGTAATTCCAAACAGCATGGGCGCGAAGCTTGGAGAGGTCTGCAGCGCTGCGCGTCTGTGCCGAAACGGTCTGCTTTGCGCGAGCGGTCGCTGCGAGTTCGGACGGTCCGGTATGCCAGGTACGATTTGCTCTGCGTCCGGCGACTGTATCGAGGGCTTCTACTGCACCGCGATGACGCGCACGTGCGAGCGTGCCGGCACGGTTCCGATGGGCGGTACGTGCAGGAACACCGCCGATTGCGTAGGTGGGCTCGCTTGCGCCATCGTCGGGTTCAACGCCACGTGTATTTCGGGCGGTACCGGTGACCTCGACTCGGTCTGCTCGGGTTCGACAGACTGTCTCGCGGGTCTGTCGTGCCTCCAGGTACCTGGCCGATCGGGGACCGTCTGCGCTTCTGCGCCCCCGGGATTTCCGGACATTCCTTCGATTCCTTTCTGGGGCGGGCCGACCTGCAACGCGGACAACGGACCGAAGCGGGCCTACTTCGAGATCCCACGGGGCACCAACGATCAGGACTTCTACCGACTGCCGTATCCGAACGACATTCGCCAAACGGCGACGGGTCTGAACCTCGCAGGGATGCCCTCGCCCGGAACCGCGGTGCCGTTCGACATCATGGGGATGTATCGCCAGGCTGCGGAAGTCGATCAGCGCGCGTTCTCGCTGAACCCGGTCGCGTTCTTCCGCTTCAGCGCTCCATATGCGAACGTCGACGGCGCGATTAGCTTCGTCAACGTGACGGAGAGTGCGCCAGACTACAAAGCGTCACTCGGCAGTTGGTCGTGGTTCACGACATCCGGGCCGGTCTCCAAATACATTTGCAACGACTGGCTAGCGATTCGTGGGGCACACGGGGCGCCGCTGCGTCCGAGCACGACGTATGCCGTGATCCTCACGACGGACGTACGTCCGGCGGGGGGAGGATCATTCGAGCGCTCAGCCGATCTGGATGCGATGCTCGCAGCGTCGGCGCCTGCAGATGCAACGCTGGCGGCCGCGTACGCCAAATACGCGCCACTACGAAACTACCTGCGTGATTCCGGGCGCAACCCGTCGACGATCTTGAACGCCGCGGTCTTCACGACTCAAGATCCACATGCTCGCACGAGAGCCCTTCGACGCGCGATTCGTGCACGTACCGCCCCGACCGTTTCCGACGTCACCGTCTGCGCGCCAGGTGTGATGTCACCATGTCATGACGGAACGGATGACCACTCGTGCTCAGCGGTCGATGATTCGTTCACAGAGGTCCATGGGCGCATCGCGCTCCCGATCTTTCAGCACGGTACCGCTCCGTACTTCGATGCGATGGCTGCGGGCGGTGATGGCGGGTTCCGGCTCGCCGCAGATGGAACACCTGAAGTCGCGCGCACCGAGAATGTTTGTTTCGCGCTCACCGTTCCCAAAGGCGCGGCTGCCCCGTCCAGCGGATGGCCACTGCTGATCCACCTTCACGGTACTGGCGGCTCATTCACCGGCGCGGTTCGAGGTGGAATCGCGCGCGACATGGCATCGGCTACGACTCGCGTTGCAACGCTCACGATCGATCTTCCGCAACATGGGTCGCGCAAGAACGGCTCTACGAGGTCGTCGGACATCTTGTTCTACAACTTCGGGAATCCACGCGCGGCGCGTGACAACGTCGCGCAAGGAACCGCCGATCTGTTCTCGCTGGTCCATTTTGCCGCGAACGGACAAGAAGTCGCGGTGAGCGGCCTTCCGGCGGTCGACTTCGACCCCACTCTCATCGGCGTGTTCGCGCACTCACAAGGAGCGACCCACGCATCGCTTGCGGTGCCGTTCGAGACGCAGGTTCGTGGCGTTCTCCTTTCTGGAAACGGTGGCGACTTGATCATGTCGCTGCTGAACAAAACCAATCCAGTGAACATCAAGGCCGCGGTACCGTTCGCGCTCCTCGATGCGGACGGAAACGGAAATCTCGCCGCGGGTAATTTCCATCCCGCCCTCGCGTTCTTCCAGCAGTTCTTCGACACAGTCGACCCCGTCGTCTACGCGCCGCTACTTGGCGCGACCGGCACGGACCTTGCGAACCCGCACGTGTTCCAGACGTACGGACTTGGCGACACGTATTCACCCGAACCGACCATGCGCGCATTCGCGCAAGCCGCAGGCTATCCGTCCGTGCGTCCAGAGCTCGCCGATCTCGGCATTGCAGAGGTCGACGCCCCGTTGACCGCGAACGTCACGATTGGGAGCGCGATGCGAACCCAAGGCATCCGTCAGTATCGTCCGACGGACGGCGATGGGCACTTCGTGTCCACCAACAATGTCGAAGGACGCGCGGATGTGAACCGGTTCTTCGCATCCGTATTCGCGGGATCCGTTCCGTCGATCGGCCGCTAGCGCCGAGCTTCACTTCACGTCCCGCCGTCGGCCGGTTCAGGAAAGAACGCTCGTGAAACGAACGTGGCAAGTTGCCATCGTGGGAGCGCGTCTGCGGGACAGAACATGCGCGTTCCGCAGCCGGACGTGATTCCAAGATCCCGCATCTTTTGGATGTAGCGGTATTGCGGATGCGAGGTGGGCACGTCGTCGAAGTACGGATCGAGGGTGGACGTGAAGCTGTCTCCCAGAAGCGACCGCACGATAAAGACCGCGGCTTCGGCACGCGCGATGGTGCCTTCCGGACAGAAGGTCGTCACAGTGCAGCCGACCGTAACGCCCGTCTCTCGCATGTTCTGAATCTGACGAAAGCCGACCGCATCTGAGCCGACATCTGTGAAAAACGGATCGCGCCGGTACATGAACTGCGAGCCGTAGAATTTCGCGTTCGTCACGGCGACAGCTGCTTCGCGTCGCGTCGCGTTGCGATCGGGACAGAAGATGTTCGTGGTGGCGGAGCATCGTGGCAAGATTCCATACGCGGCCACTCGCTGAATGAACGGGAGCCCAAGGTGCTCCGGTGCGACGTCGTCGAACATGATCGTGCTCGGGACGGTTCCCGAGATCGCCACGCGAAAGATTTCGTGCGTTCCGGCATCCACCGGAGGAGCCACGCTTGTGTCGTTTGGTGGAAGGCTCGTGTCGGCGCCGACAACTCGTACGTCTACGACGAACGTGTCGGGCAGTGCTGCGCGATCCGTCAACGCTGCGCTATCGAATGGTGGCAGAATCGCGGCGTCGACTGGCGGGGATGCATCTGCGATCGGAGTGACGGCATCGGTGGTGGTTGCCGCATCGGCCGCGATTGGTGCGGAGTCACGCGCCGCGTCGCGACGCAGAACCACGACCACGTCCTCCTCGATGAGTGAGGTGGGTCCCTGCGGCGCGCAGCCAGTGAGCGCACCGACGATGAGAATCACAGAGCACGGGTTGAGAGAACGGGGAAGCTGGGTCACGGACTCGAGAACACCACGATCAGGCACTGCGGGGCTAGGCATGCCCGGGAGTGAGCAACGGCCGTGCCCAAGGCCCGTGACATGGCAACACCTGAAATTGGAGAAAGCTGGGGTCAAAAACCCCAGCTTCCTCGTTTTACCGAAGCTATCTACGGACTACGCGTTCGAATAGCTCGCGACTACGCAGGCGCCGCCCAATCCGAGATTGTGCTGCAGGCCCCGGTGCGCCTTGCCGACTTGCCGTTTGTCAGCACGACCTCGGAGCTGCTCTGTGATCTCGAAACACTGGGCAAGCCCAGTCGCTCCAAGCGGGTGTCCCTTGCTCAGGAGGCCTCCGGACGGATTGACGACCCACTTGCCGCCGTACGTGACCGCGCCTTCTTCGAGCAGCTTCGCGGCCTCGCCAGGCTTGGCAAGTCCGAGTGCCTCGTACGTAATGAGCTCGTTTGCGGTGAAGCAATCGTGAAGCTCGATGAGCTGATGATCTTCCGGACCCGCGCCGACATCGGCGTAGACGCGCTCGGCAGCTTTCGCCGTCATGTCGTATCCGACGAGCTTCATCATCGACTTCGTTTCGAGCGACGAGGGAAAGTCCGTGACGAGCTCCATCGAGTCGATCGTGATCGCATTCTGGATGTTGTTCTTCTTCACGAAGTCTTCGCTCACGAGAATCGCGGCAGCTGATCCATCCGTCGTCGGGCAGCACTGAAGCTTCGTGAGGGGCTCGAAGACCGGGTTCGAGGCGAGCACCTCTTCGACAGTCAGCGGCGTGCGGAACTGGCAGCGCTCGTTGTGCTCTGCGTGCTTTCGGTTCTTCACCGAAATCATCGCGAGGTGCTTGGCAGTCGTTCCGTACTTCGTCATGTGCTCACGACCGGCGCCGCCAAAAAGCTGCGCAGCAGGAGGAGCAGGAAGGAAGCCTTGAATCTCGTTCATGGTGAGCATGTGCTTGTCGAGCGGATGGGTCCGGTCGCTCCACTTCGCGCCGAGAGATCCCTTCTCCATCTTCTCGAAACCGAGTGCGAGCACACAGTCGCTCGCGCCGCTTCCAATCGCCTGATACGCGAGAAACAATGCGGTCGAGCCGGTCGCGCAATTGTTATTCACGTTGTAGACGGGGATGCCCGTCATGCCGAGCTGATAGACCGCGCGTTGACCCGCGGTCGACTCGCCGTAGCAATAGCCGACGTAGGCCTGCTGAATCTTGTCGTACGCGATGTTGGCGTCCTTGAGCGCCTGCTGTCCTGCGTCGAGCGTCAGCTCCGGATAGTCCTTTTCACCGGGCTTGTAGAACTTCGTCATTCCAACGCCGATTACGCAAACCTTACGAGCAAGCTTCATTTGGTCTCTCCAGGGACGCGAACTGTAGCTCAGGAAGAACTGCTGCGGTCGTCGATCTGTCGGTTGAACTCACTCGAAATACTGAAGTATTCCTCGCTCGTCCGCCCTAATCTCGACGCCCTCGCGACGTTCTTCCGCGCCGCTAGGTCTCGCCGAGCAGAGGCTTGAGCATCAATCAGTCCGCTGCCCGTATTTGACGAGCCCGAGTGAAGCCTGGGATCAGACCGAATGACTGGCGTTGCTCAGTGGGGGGCGCCGCCTTGTGCAGCCATCTGCGCCTGCAACTGCTGCATGATTTCCGGCGGAATCTCTTGGCCACCGGGTCCGCCCATCATTCCTCCCGGACCGCCCATGCCCATAGGCGGCATGGCTGGTGGAGCCGGAGTTCCGCCGTCGACCGGAATCGGGGTCTGGAAGTGCGCGACGTCGACGTCGATGTTGGCGGCTACGGAGCTCGAGACCTTGAACACGACCTCGTTGCCGTCGACCAGGAGGTAGCGACTATCTTCGTCCGGAAGGCCGAGACGCATGACGAGTGGTGGGCGCGTGCCGCCGTCACTCGGAGCGAACGTAAGCGTTACGGTAGGCGACGGTTCGCCGATTCCAGCTTGGCCTGCGCCCACCCCAAGCGGTGCGAAGTCGGCAGCGAGAATGCGCGCGAGACCGCGAATGGCATCACCGACTTTGGTTCCTTCGAAGCGATCGATGCGGCTTGCGTTGGCGATGGTCCACGCATCGCCGGTTTTCGCGAACGAGAACGTCCACTTCGAGGATGTCCAGGTTACAGCGGTCACTTGGTTCGCGTCGAAGTCTGTCACCTCTCGATCACGCCAATCTTTGAGCTCTTTGTCGAACGCGTAGCGAAGCGATCCGCGGACCGCGACGACAGCATCTTTGCCGGCTTGGCGAACCATCGTGCCGGAGTCGCGCTGCACTCCGATGATCATGTCGACGAGAAGCTTGTCGCCGTTCTTTGCGGTGACGCGGATGCCTTTGGCCTCATCGACTTCCAGCGACGCATGAGTCGCCTTCGAGCGAGCGACGACGACATCGACGTCGAATGCATCCAGGCGCTCGAGTGCGGTGGTGATCGCCGTCGCGTCGGGTTTTGCATCTACCGGCCCGATGATGCGCCATTCGGTCCCGCGCTTGACGAAACGCACCGGCTGCTCGCCGGGGCGCTTCACTTCGAGCCAGTCGATCTCGTTCTTGTCGAGATCGGGAAGCTCCGCCGACGATTCGACGGCCGGCGTTTCTTCCGCGTTCTTCTTGATGAGAACCACTGCCATCCCGCCAAGGACAGCGAGAACTCCCAAAGCGATTACGAGTCGATACTTGGCCATTTTTGATTTACCTGTGACGACTGAGCTGCGAGCTAAGAAGATTTTTTCGTAGCGCTGTCGCGCATCATCCAACGCGCGATGCCGAACAGAACGACGAGCAGCGGCACGCCGAGCGTGTTGAACCACTTGTACATCGTCTTTCGTCGCTCCCAAGAAGCGTTGGCAGTCTTGAACCGATCAGATGCTTCCTGTTTGCGCGCCGATGCATCGTCGAGCTTGCTCTGCGCGTCCTGAAGCTTGTTCCGGTCGCCCTGAAGAGCTGCGATCTGTCCCTCTTGTTGTGCGGCAGCGCCTTCTTCATCGGCCTTGAGAGCGTCTTCCTGCGCGCTCTCGAGGTTCTGTGGGATTGGAAGAGTTGGGTCTTCGGTGTTCTTCGCGCGAATCGCGATCAGGTTCGTGTCCTGGCTCAACCAATCCAGCGAGTTGAGCGCGAACGCGAGTGCGGCGTTCAGATCCGGCGGTTGGCCGGGCTGTCCTTGCGGCATGAACTCGTCACGCAAGAACGACGCTGTTCCGACGACGAGCACGCGAGACTTTCCTGCGGCGCGCGCCGGTGCCTCGATGTTCGTCGTGCCTTTGTCCGCATATGCGCTCGGAAGCGTTCCTTCGAGCGCGACCGCGAGCGTGTGCGGACCTTTGCGTCCGGAGAAATCCCAGCAGTCACTGCCGGGCTGACCCGCTGGACACGAGCGGAACGGGCGAGGTGCAAGCGCGATGCTGTCTCCGGTCAATAGCCAAGACTGGTTCTCGTCGCTCGAGCGAGCGAGGACCGTCTTCTTCACGCCGTTGCCGCTTCGCAGCGTGTTCGAATCCGTGATGCTCGAAACGAAGGGCAGCTGCACACCGCGAATCCGAAAGAGCACTGGATGCTCCTGCTGAGCTTCCGTAAACGCAATGGAGGGAAGGGGTGGATAGACGACCGGAATCTGAAATCCGGACGGATGCTGCATCGGGATGCGCTCGGCATGCGTGTCCGCGACGATGTTGCTTTCGACGCGCAAACCCCAACCGTGAAGAAGGTCGTTGACGCCGGTTTCGACCTTCGCTGCCGTCAGCATGCCGATGCCCTGCTTGAGATCGATCTTCTCGGTGCCGCCGAAGATGCCGAGACCGGTTCCTCCGCGCATCAAGAACTGGTTGATGCGGCGTAGCCGGTTTTCGCTGATGGCCTGCTCGGGGTTGACGATGATGACGGTGCGAATGTCCGCTGGGATCTCTTCTTCACCCGAGATCTCGGAGAACTCGTATGTAGGAAGACCCGCCTTGAGCTTGGTCAACCCTTCGGTGAGGGTTGGACCGCCGACTCCGCTGATAACGCCGACTTTGATCTTCTTGCCGATGAGCTTTCGGATGATCTGCGTGAACTGGTACTCGAGTCCGTCCGTCGACTCCAGGACAGGAACCGTCTCCGTCTCGCCGAGGTACTTGAAGACGATCCCGCGGTAGCCCTCTTTCACGACCACGGAATCGTTCTGCAGCGTGCGGTGAATTGCCGCCTTCATGCCGGCCTGATTCGCCTTTTCGCGCTTCTCGTCCGTGTCGGGATTAACAAAGCGAATGCGGATCTTCCCGCGCGAAACTGCTTCGTACTCGCGAAGGACGTCGCGGACGTAGCGCTGGAAGCTGTTGTGCGGGGCCGGTAGATCTTCGGTGAAATAGCCGGTGACCTCGAGCGGCTCCTGGAGCTGACGCACGGTGGCCTTGCTGCCTTCCGACAGCGTGAACAGATCACGCTTCGTGAGGTCTGCGCGACCCCAGACGAAACAACCGACGACGTTCATCGCAACGAGGATTCCGGCGATGACGACGATGAAGAAAGCCGACTCTCCGGCTGCGAACGTTTTCTGGTTCATGTCCACCTCCGGCTGTCGAGCTTACGCAGCGTGATTGCGGTGCAAATCGTGACGATCGAGAGGAAGAATGCGATGTCTCGGGTATCGAGCACCCCGCGACCCATGCTCTCGAAGTGGTAGTCGAACGAGATCCACTCGAGGATGGACGCGAACCCCGACGGGAAGAGCGGAAGCGCGACGTAGAGGATTGCGAACACCACGCAGACGAACGTCGCAGCGAAGAACGCGACGATTTGGTCCGTCGTGTATGCAGACGCGAGCAGGCCGATGCCTACGTAGGCCGCCGCTTCCAGCGTCAGTCCGACGTAGCCTCCAATGATGGGTCCCCAGTCGATGTGCTGGCGGGCGAGCATCCACAAGGAAATCGGATACGTAACCGTGAGGCCGAGGATCACGAGGATGAGGCCCATCGTGCCGAGGAACTTCCCCATGACCACGTCGCGATCGCGAACGGGCATCGTCAGCAGAAGCTCGATGGTGCCGCTTCTTTTCTCTTCGGCGATCAGTCCCATCGTGAGCGCGGGAATCGCGACCGCGAAGATGATGCTGAAAACGGAGAAGAGATCGCGAAGAGAGACGCGTCCAATCGTGAAGAAGAGCTTGAACCACCAGAACCAAACGCCTGCGGCGATCAATACGATCGCAGCGACGATGTAGGCCACCGGTCCATTGAAGAAGCTCGCGAACTGTCTACGAGTAATCGTCCAGGTCTGTTCCATGTTGCTTTCCGAAAGGCTTACTGCTTAGGACTGCTATCGAGGACGCTGAGGCGTCCGGGCGTTACTGCACGTGCGCTAGTGCACCGTGTAATCCGTGTAATCGAGTCGCGCGACGTCACTCCGCCGAAGCGGACGTGCTGTCAGGTTCGGACTTCGCCGACTTGCTCACCGACGCGGCTGGCTTTGCGCCAATCGTGAGGTCGCGGAAAATGGCTTCCAGGTTGCGCGCTTCGCGCGTGAGGCCGATGAGCGTGAGCTTGTTCTCGACCGCGGCAGAGAAAACCGAAGACCGAAGGTCGTCGTTGCTCTTTGCGACGAGCTCGAACGAGATCTCTTTCGCGTCCGTTTGCTTCACTTCGTTGATCGACTCGACGCCTGTGAGCCCAGCGAGCGCTCGGCGACCGGACTCGAGCGCGGAATCACGCTCCCCAGCGACGAGGAACGTCACGCGGGTGATCGACTGGTTCTGCTTGCCGACGAGGGCCTCAGGCTTGTCGTCTGCGACGATGCGGCCGCCGGAAATGATGAGCACTCGATTACACGAGGTCTGCACTTCGGCGAGATTGTGCGTCGACAGGATGACGGTTCGCTCGCGTCCGACGTTCGTAATCAGCTCTCGGATTTCGACCGCTTGGTTTGGGTCGAGACCGCTCATCGGCTCGTCGAGAATGAGAATGGGTGGCCGGTGAATCAGAGCCTGGGCGAGACCTACGCGCTGACGAAAGCCTTTCGAGAGGGCGCGAATCGGCTTCATCGTGACGTCGCCGAGCGACGTTTCTTCGACGACTCGCTTCACTGCGGCGGAGAGCGCCTCTGCGCGAAGGCCGCGAATACGACCCATGAACTCGAGGTACTCGTCCACGCGCATTTCCGTATAGAGCGGGGTGCTCTCCGGCAAATACCCAATAGATTTACGTACTTCAAGCGTTTGCGAGAAGATGTCTGCGCCGTTGACCTTCGCCGAGCCCGATGTGGGAGCGATGAAGCAGGTCAGGATCTTCATCGTGGTGGTCTTGCCGGCGCCGTTCGGGCCCAAGAACCCGACGACTTCGCCGCGACGTACTTCGAACGATACGTTCTGCGTCGCTGCTTTCCCGCCGTATATTTTCGATAGCTCTTTGGCCTCGATCACGATCTCGTTC
>CAZWQH010000067.1:0-15321 GCA_964635815.1 uncultured Sandaracinaceae bacterium | reverse complement strand
GCGATTGCGGCGGGAATGTTGTCTACGGCCTCGGCCACGTCAGCCGTGTACTGCGGCGCTGACAATCATGGCGACGCCAATGATGACGGACGCGATGACAATGGCGAGCGCGGTGTTCTGATCCTCTTCGATCTCTTTGCGAATCGAGAAGGGCGTGACCTTCTGAATGACGAGGAACGCAAGGCTGAAGAACACGAGCCCGACGAGGGTGAACGCGATTGCGCTGATGGCGTGCTGCAGAAGGAATTCCAGATCCAATTTCATTACTTGCCTCCGTGAAAGCCGCCAAAGAACCAAGGCCCACCGCCCAATCGCGCACGCGTGCTCGCACCTTCGATGCGCTCTCGAGTGGTCGATGCACCGAACGGCTCATAGGCATTGCCAAGGAACGTGGCGTACGTTCCGATCGCAATCACTCCTACTATTGGGTACCAGTATTTGAACATGTTGTTTTCCGTTTCGCTCAGTCGGAATCAATCGTCGTCGTTGGAGGAGGAGTACGGATTCCCTTCCGTCGAGTTCTCCCAACGCTTGCTCTCGAAGCTGTATCGGAAGATCGAGCTCCCGATGGGCGGAATGAAGAGCAGAAGGAGAGTACAGAAGAAGCACCACATGCTTCGATCACCGGTGGTTACCTCAACCTTGGCGAGAGGGGGGCGCATCCCGTTCTCGCCCCAGATGCTCTCAAAACGCAGCGTGTACTCCCCAGGCATGACGTCGCCGATGTACTCCGCGCTGTCGTTGTCACCCTCGGTCCAGTGCTCGCCGCCTTCGTATCCCGAGTAGTACTCGTTCTGAACGAAGAACTGCTGCACGTCGTTCGTCTTGCGATCGATGAGAGCCACTCCGACTGCCATCCATCCGTTCGCTAGATCGGTATTGAGTTTGACCTTCATCGTGGTGCGACGCCCCTCGATGAGGAACGGCTCGCTCACCGAGACTGCGGTCGGGCCTTCGCCGCTCGCGGCCGCAGGCAGTGAAGCGACCGCAATGGGTCCGTCGAAAGCGAGTGTGCGTTTGCGTCCCACGCTGAAGATCACGCTGACTGCGATGAGCAGCCCAGCAAGACCCAAGCACATGAGCCACATCAGCCCTTGCTTGTGAGGGTTCGGTTGAGAAGAAGCGACGCCCCATGGCTTGGGAAGCGTGATCTTGAATGCCGCGCCAACCTCGTCAGTGGGAACGTACTCGCCCACCGAAAAGGTGATCTCGTTCTCGCTCCTCTCTTCGGAGAGAACCATTCCGGGAGCGATGAAATCGCGATTGAAGGTCACGTCGTTTTGGTGAACGCGCCAATAGAACTCGCCTCGGACATAGCGCACGCGCGCGGTGATGCGGCCAAAGAGCTTGAGCTTATGCTCGCCGCGTCCGCTTCCGGACTTCGAATCCGAGGTGCCGTTCCACGTCGCGCTGTCGCTATCTGCGCGGACGCTCCCGGGCGGCACCGTGCGGACGAGGACCCAGTGCCCATTTTCCTCGACGAGGAACATGAACCCTTCGGGTGTGTGAACGAGATACTCGGTCCACCAGTACTCGACGCCTTCTACTTCGGTGGATCGGTCCATGACGCCGATCACCAGCATGTCGACGCCGCGAAGCGTCGCTTGCGCGCCGATTTGAAGCGGCCGCGCGGGACCAGGCTCGAGCTGCGCGAGCCACTTCAGATCCTTGCCGGTTGGATCGAGAAGCGCATTGCACGCCGCGCACGTGACTCGTTCGACCTGCGAGGGAACGAAGATGTGGACGGGCGCGCCGCACTGCGGGCACCGAAGTCGGGAGAGGTCGAGCTTTTCGTCGGGCCGCGGGCCACCGCCGCCGCCGCGGAGCTCGATGCTCTCGTGTGGGACGGTCTTACCTGCATAGAGGACAGGCTCCGATGACCCGTCGCCGTAGTCGATGGTCGCGAACTCTCCGCTCGCGCCGGAGAGATCGACGTAGCGTTCGACTTCGCCGCTGCGTGTAGGGAAGGGAAGCTCGCCTTCCGCAGATACGGTGCGACGTGTTCCAACTTCAGCTGCGGTAAATGGTCCGGGGCCCGCGCTCGGCAGCTCGCCTCGAGCGCCAACGCGCATCGCGTCAATCGGCGGAAGGGATCCGCTCTGCACCGGGTACGTGAGGAAGTACCGGCCCTGTGCCTTGGCGATCCAAGCCCAGGTCCCGTCGTCGAACGAGACGTACCATTCGTCCCACGGGCCCTGACCGTGGTCGTACTGAATGCGGCCACCAACAAGGAAGTTTCGGCCGAACACCGATCCCGTGTCCCCCACCGTCATCTCCGGTGCGGTTGGAACCAGGTCGGAGATCTTGCCGATCGCTTGAAGGTCCCGATCCGTCCGGATGACGCTGAATCGGCACCACGGGCAGACGAGAGCGGCTGATGAGCCTAGCTTGAACTCAATCGGCCCGCCGCAGTTGGGACAGCTCCCAGTTCGTGGTGCGAATGCCATCCGAATGCCGGCGCGTAGCCTACATCAATCCGTCACAGGGGAGTGCAGATCCCCATGACGGGATCAAAGTCGCACTTCCAAGGTCCACCGAAGTTGCTACCAGTGCGCGTCGTTTCGCGCACCGGATAGACCTGGCAATCGATGCCACAGGCTCCGCGAGTGAAGACGACGTCTGCGACCCGCCAGTTCTCGCCCGCGCTGCGCATGGTGACGAAGTCCGGATCTGCGCCGAACGACGCCTTCAACGCGCCGCCGCAATAGACGTTCACACGCGGGTTCGAGACGAGCGATCCCGAGTAGTAGTTCACCATGATGCGGTACGGCATACCGAGGATTGGTTCGTCTACGTTGATGTTCTCTGGAGAACAGAACTCTCGGTTATTCTGGTCGGTGACGCGCGGGTTGCAATCAACCCCACCGTTCACGTCGACGTCGAGTCGTGGATTGCGACATCCACGTCCGGCCGTTCGCCACGCTGCCCCGACCCCGCGCGGCGCGTCGCCGCAGTTTTCAATCGGCGTTGGATCATGGGCGCCCCAGCTAATCGACCCGGATGGCGTGCAGTTCGCGTAGTAGCAGTCGTCTCCGCTCGCCCATGCCGTGTCCGCACCGTTGCGAGTCCATCGATGCATGTGAAGGTCGAGATCGACACCTCGCGTCAGGGTGTCCCAGTCGAGCTCGACGCGAAGCCCGGTCCCCACGACGTAGACGCTCCACGCGCAGCTCTGCGGCGCGCCGCTTTCGTCCATAAACCGACCCGTTATGCGGTACGCGCCGGACTGGCTGAAGTACACCTGCGTGTCTTGAGCGGTCGCGTTTGCGGGCGCCGGGCAAAGCTCCGAAGAAACGGTGCTCGGGCATTCAACGGTCCACTGCCACGCGGTGCCTTGGTTGAGGATGCGTGAGCCCTGCAGCATGTAGTTCTGAAGCGGAGGTGCGCTCGCGGTAGCCGGACACTGAAGCGTCGTGACGCATCCCGCGATCCCGTCGTCGGCAGTTCCGTTGCAGTCGTTGTCCGCGCCGTCGCAACGCTCCGCTTCGGGAAGGCGTGCACCCTGGCAGTTGCCCCAGCGCTCGAACTCACCGCATTGCATGACGCCGTCTGCGCACGTACCGATGTTGCGTCGATCACGTGGACCGTTGAAGCACGGTTGACGGAGGCCAGCCATGCACGCGCAACCGTCCTCGGCCTCGCCGTTGCAGTCGTCATCCACGTTGTTCCCGCAGACTTCGACCGGCCCACACGGTGGGTCGCAAGGATTCACGGCGATCGGCGCCTCCGGGGTAACATCCCTCTGTGTGCCCGTGTCGATGGGCACTGCAAAGCGATCAATCCCGACGACGGAAGCATCTGGGATAACTCCGAGGCCCGGGCGTTCACGAGTGCAGGCCGAGGCGATGAGCGCCAACGCAAAGCAGGAAAAAATGCTCTTCATGGAAGGGCATGTATTTGCACGCGGATCGCGGGCAGGCGAGCCGAAATGCCAGGTCAGCGCTTGTTGATGTTCACGTCGCGGCGCAGCTCTCGGATGATTTGCTCGTCGAGTCGCGCGAGCTGTT
This sequence comes from uncultured Sandaracinaceae bacterium, assembly GCA_964635815.1. Classification (GTDB taxonomy): domain Bacteria; phylum Myxococcota_A; class Polyangia; order Polyangiales; family JADJQN01; genus CAZWQH01. The sequence goes on along the minus strand of CAZWQH010000067.1, from coordinate 11,314 downwards.
CCTCGCGCAGAAGGTTCTCGACACGAGCCTGAGCTGTTTCGAACGGCGGGATGCTCGGCTCCTGGCGCTCGTGCAGCAGAAAGATGTGGAAGCCGGCCTCACTTCGCACGGGTTCGGAGATTTCTCCTGCCTCGAGCTCGTCCAGCGCGCTCACCATATCAGTGGAAAGGTCGCCCCGGCGTACGACTCCTAGGCTGCCCCCCCCGTGCTCGGTCATGGCCGCTTCGAATGTTTCCGGGGTCAACTCTGCACGCAGGGCAGCTGCGCGTGCACGCGCGGATTCCACTTCCGCTGCGCTAGAGCCGGGCGCGACCGCGAGGAAAACGTGGGACGCACGAAACGCGCGATTTCGGTCCACGTTCGCGAGCTCCGCGTCGTAGCGCGCGCGTACCTGTTCGGGACGAATGGTGATCCGCTGCGCCGCGCGTTGGCTGACGACGTGTCTTCGAAGCAACTGCCGCCGAATATGCTCACGGAACGACGCCTCGGTGAATCCGTCCTGCGCAATGCCTTCCGCGAACTGCGCGTCATCGACGCCGTAGTTTTGTTTGATGCTCGAGATGGCGCGGTCGATCTCTTCATTTGTCACGCGGGCTTGCGTGCTCTGCGCGGCTCGACGAATCAAGATCTCGTCGATCATCTGGTCGATGATGGCCGTGTAGGCCTGCTGGATGAGCTCGCTGCGTTGTTCTTCCGGGGCCTGAGCGATCTGTCGCAGGTAAGGGCGTGCGCGTTGACGAACGTCGCTCAGGAAGATCGCATCTTCGTCGACCGTGGCAACTACGCGTTCGATGACGTCCGCACGCGTTGCATCCGCGTGAGCAAGACTGACGAGGAGCACCGCGATGCTCTTCCACATGAGTGGATGGGTACGCACGATCAAGGAGTTGGTGGTTCTAGATCGGGCAGCGGAAGAGTGCCAGGCGGAGTCGTGCCCGGCGGGACGGTCGTTCGTCCTGGGTCGACCGTCGCGGGCAGTCGGATGTTCTCCAGAGCAGCAAAATTTTCCTGCACGTTTGCCGCGGCGCGTAGTTGGTCGACGTACTGGGCGAGCGCTTGATCGCGGCGGTGGCGCCAAAGCTGGGAGCGAATCGACCGGCTCACGTCTTCGAGCGACTGGTGTTGCGCCGCGCGGCGAGCCGTCAGTCGCACGATGTGGAATCCGGCCGGTGTCTGGACCAGCTGCGGAGCGATTCCTCCAATATCCGTGAGCGCGAACGCCGCCTCGACCACCGCGTCTGCAAGCGGCGGTTCGTCTGGGAGCCGCTCTGTGGGGCGTGACCCGAACCCGAGATCTCCGAATCGATCTCGCGTCGCTTCGTCTTGAGTGTGATCGTTTACGAGCTGGCGGAACGCGCCATCGTCGCTTGGATTCTGTCGTGCGAGCGTCAGCACGCGCTGGGCGGCGGCACGATCACGGAGCAGGATGTGGCTGATTCGGACTTGCTCAGGTCGGTGAAACTCCGCCTGATGGGAGTCGTAATACGCCTTCACCTCGGCATCCGGGACATGCGCAAGCTGCAGGCGGGTGTCGAACTCGCGCTTCAGCACCTCTTGTACGAGAGCTTTGCGGCGGGCCTCCACAACTTCAGGCGCCTTGTCGAGTCCGCGGCGTCGGGCTTCCTGAGCGAGAAGCTCGGCCCGAATCATGGTGTCGAGAAACTCGCGGCGCCGTTCCACGCTCCCGTATCGCGCCCGCAGGTATGCACCTTGGCGTGCGAGCTCGTTCGCGAACTCGCCGAGCGTGATCGTTCGGTCTCCAACTTTCGCTAGGACTTGCTTGGCTTCTGCTTCCGTGAGGCCGTTCGTGCGTGGCCCCGCGCTCTGAGGAGTACCCTGCGAAGGATCTTTCTTGCACGAGTCACAGCCCGCGATCGCGAGCGCATGCACGCTCGCAAGGAAGGCGAGTAAGAAAATGAGTCGGGAATGAACGCTGCTGCGAGAGCTACCAAACATGAAACGGTTTGGAAGTTACTCCATGCCCTTGCGAGCCGCGAGCACTTTGCGAATCTTGGTTTCGAGATCCGGAAGCTCGAACGGCTTGTCGATATATTCGTCAGCGCCGTAAAGCGGAGAGGTCATCGAATTGAGGCTCTCGCCGATTCCCGTGAGCATGATGATGCCGGTCTTCGCGAGACTCTTCTCTTCGCGAATGGATCGGCAGACCTCCCAGCCAGTCATCCCGGGCATCATCACGTCGAGGACGACGAGATCCGGTTTGTTCTTTTTGGCGAGCTCGAACGCTGTCTCTCCATCGGACGCTTCTACGTACGGCAACGACATGGAACGAAGCTGTCGCGTGACGAGCGCAAGGATATCGGGATCGTCGTCTGCAACGAGCACCAAGAGATTGGGGGGCTTGGACTGAGTCATCGTTTCTGAGCGCGCATCGTCAGATCGATCGAAGAAAGTGTCAATCCGACGTTTTGCTAGAGTTTTCCTCGGCTCCACGCGTCGAACCTCTTGTTCAGACGCACATTGGATGCCTTCGCCCACACTATCGACGGTTCTTCGATGTGCGTGGTACCCATGTCAGCCATGGAGTCGCCCTTGCAACTCAAGCGTTTAATTACTCTGTTCCCGTCGATTCTCTTGCTCCCCACAGTATTTCTAGGCTGCGGTGGTGCTCAGACTGCAGGTGACTCGAGCGCCTTGCTCGACACGGCAGGGTCGCTGTCCCCTGGCGATACGGATACGGGTCGCGCGTACATCGACACGTATTCGGTTCGCGTTCCGCCAGGACAAACGATTGTCGCAGAGCTTCTTTCGTCGGACTTCGATCCGATCCTCGCGGTGCAGCAGCCTGGGCAGGGCTCACTCGTAAACGACGACTGGCAGGGTGATCGCTCGCGCTCCCGCGTGGAGTTCGTTCCACAGAACAACGGCGAGGTTCAGATCGTCGTCACCAACTATGGCCAACGGGCGACTGGGGCGTATCGACTCAGTGTACGCGCGGCCGGCGAAGGCACGCTCGAGCCAGGGTCCGCACGCTCGGGAGCGCTCGCCGAGGGCGATACCGTTCTGCGAGATGGCAGCTGGGTGGATCGGTACGAGCTGCCGCCTGCGGGCGCCGGCTCCGTGCTCTCGGTTCGACCGACTTCTGGCGCGAGGCTGCGCGTGCTCGTCACCGACGCTGAGGGGCAAACGATCACTGGCAACAGCGCCGGGCAATTTGCCGTGCGTCCCGGCGTGTCGCATCGCGTGATGGTGTTTGGTCTCGCTCCAAATCAGGGCGGCACTTACGACGTCGCGTACCAGAACGCCGGAGCGTCGAGCGGCGGTCGGCAAGGCGTGCCCGTGCAGAACGTTTCGCAGACCCATCACGTGGTTGCGAGCGGAGGCAGCAACGGCAGCGCTGCTGCTCAGAGAGTCCAGCCTCCCGCATCGATTGACGGCTCGCTCGCTCAAGGCGACGGCACGCTTTCCTCCGGCGAGTTCACCGATACGTACACGGTCGACGCACCCGCAAGCTCGATCCTGCAGGTGGAGCTCAACTCGTCAGCGTTCGATGCGTACCTTCTAGCGCGCGGCAACGGACAAAACCTCGACAACGACGACGCGCGAGGAGGAACAAACTCGCTCCTCGAGATCAACACCGGCGCCGGCGGTCAGATCACGATCATCGCGACCTCGTATCGCCCAGGTATGACCGGCGCGTACCAGATCAAGTTCACGGTCCGACCGGAGGGCACGGGAACCCAACCTACCGATCCTCCGCCATCGGGTAACACAGTGACGCCGACTTACACGGTCCAGCGCGACGCGCCAAATCCCGGAGCCGTAACGCTTCCGGTCAACGACGGCGGCTCGCTTGCGCAGGGCGACAGCACCATGCCCACGGGGCACTTCGTCGATCAGCGAACGATTCGCCTTCCGACGAACACTCCCATACGCATCGGCGTGAGCTCGTCCGAGTTCGACACCCGCATTGCCGTTCGTACACCGAGCGGTCGCGAGCTCGCCAACGACGACATCGCTCCCCAGGACACGAACTCGCGCGTCGACATTCCGATGGCCGAGCCAGGCGACTACCAGATCACCGTCACGAGCTTCCGGCCCCAAACGGGTGGCAACTACGCGCTCAAGATCGAAGCTGGCGATTCGTTCCCCGGTGTCGCTGGTGGAGGACGCGTGTTCGGACTCTTTGTCGGAATCTCCGACTACCCGGGCAATATCTCCGATCTTCCAGAGTGCGCCAACGATGCTCGTAAGATGTTCGAAGCCATGACGCAGTCTGGTTTGATGCAGCCCGCAGACGGTATCGTGCTCACCGATGGGCAAGCCACGCGCGATGCGGTCCGTGCGGCGATGCAACGGTTTGCTCGCGAGGTAACACCACGCGACAACTTCGTGCTGTTCTACTCCGGTCACGGAAATCGAGGCGCTGCAGGAAGCAGCCAAGACGTTCGCGAGATCGATACCGCTGATGAAACCATCGTGTTGATCGACGGCGAGCTAGTAGACGACGAGATGGGTCGGATGTTCGACGCAATGAGTCCGCGCCTCGCGATCCTGGGCCTCGACTCCTGCTTCGCTGGCGGATTCGCCAAGGACGTGATCACGCGCGCGGGTCGCGTTGGACTCTTCTCTTCGGAGGAGGACGTCACGTCGTCGGTCGCCCAGCAGTTCCAAGCGGGCGGCTACCTCTCACACTTCATGCAGACCGCGATTGCCGGCGAAGCCGACGCGGACCCGCGTGATCGAGTCCTGTCGGTGGGCGAGCTCACGCACTTCGTGTGGCGGCAGTTCGGTTCGCACGCTGCAGATGTCCGAATGGGCAGCGCGTACCAACACCTTGTCGTGGACCGAGGTGCCGTTGGGTCTGAGTCCGTTCTGTGGGGCTATCACTGACGGGTCGGAAAGCTGCTGCGGTCGCCGATCCGTCGGTCGGGCATCGCTCAAAATACGGAAAGTATTCCTCGCTCGCCCTTCCTAGTCTCGACGCCCTCGCGACGCTTTCCAGCGTGAAGCGCCGTCATCGTACTCACTTGATTCGGAGCAGTTCCCGCGTGTTTCTCGGTCTCGACGCCGCCTCCGCGAAGGCTAGGCTGACTTCGTGGCTTCGCCCGACTCACTGACGACTGTTCTAGGGCGTGCGCGCGGATTTCACCCTGCGACGTGTGAGTGGTTCCATCGTTCATTCGCAGCGCCGACCGCTTCACAGCGTGCGGCGTGGCCAGCGATTCTCGACGGCGAGTCCACGGTCCTGTTCGCTCCGACCGGATCGGGAAAAACGCTGGCCGCGTTTCTCGTCGAGATCGATCGGCTCATGTTTCATCGGGAGAGCCTGACGGCCGCGGCAGGCGTGCGGGTGCTGTACATCTCGCCGTTGAAAGCGCTTACGGTCGATATAGAACGGAACCTGCGCGCGCCGCTCGTTGGAATTGCCCAACGAGCCGTGGAGCGCGGCGATGCTCACGTGGTTCCGTCCGTCGGGATCCGTTCAGGCGATACGTCCCCGGGGGAGCGCGTTCGGTTGGTGAAGCATCCGCCGGACATCCTCATCACGACGCCGGAGTCGTTGTTCCTGATGCTTACGTCACGCGCGCGAGAGACTCTGAGAAACGTCGATTGCGTGATCATTGACGAGGTTCACGCGCTCGCGGGAACCAAACGCGGAGCGCATCTGGCGCTGTCGATGGAGCGCCTTGAGGCATTGCGAGATTCCTCCCCGGTCACGGGGTCGACCGCGACGGCAGCTCCGTCACTCCAGCGCATCGGGTTGTCTGCGACGGCGAGACCGCCAGACGAAGTCGCGCGATTTGTGGGCGGAGCGGTTGCTCAAACTCGCCCCGGTGGCGATAACGAGGCGGTTCTCGTTTCGCGTTCCGTTCGCACAGTCGACGCAGGCATCAAACGCGCGCTCGATCTCACCGTCGAGGTTCCGGTCGAAGACATGCGGGATGTCGCGCCTCGAACGTTCGAAGGAGGCGGTGCGGCGGGACCCGATGTCCAGGTCCGCACGATTTGGACCGCGGTCCACGAACGTCTCGTGGAGCTCATTCGCTCGCATCGATCGACGATGATCTTCGTCAACAATCGGCGGCTCGCAGAGCGTCTCGCTCAGGATATCAACGACGTCGCAAAGGAAGAGCTGGCGCTGGCCCATCACGGCTCTGTTGCCGCTCCTCGACGCGCGGAGATTGAAGACAAGCTCAAGCGCGGCATGTTGCCCGCCATCGTTGCGACCTCGTCGCTCGAGCTGGGTATCGACATCGGCGCTATCGATCTGGTCGTGCAGATCGAGGCACCTCCCGGTGTCGCGTCGGGTTTGCAGCGCGTCGGGCGAGCGCGACATCAAGTCGGAGCCACTCCAAAAGGCATCTTCATGCCGAAGTTTCGCGGCGACCTTCTCTCGTGTGCCGCGATCCTCGGGGAGATGAGGGACGGAAACGTCGAGAACACGTTCGTTCTTCGCAACCCTCTCGATGTGCTCGCGCAGCATGTGGTTTCCGTAGTTGCGGCCCAGGGGGAGGTCTCCTGCGATTCGCTCTTCGCGCTCGTGCGACGTTCCGCACCCTTCGTTCATCTCACTCGGGGCGGCTTCGACGGTGTGCTCGACATGCTCTCCGGACGCTATCCATCCGACGAGTTCGCGGAGCTCCGTCCTCGCATCGTTTGGGATCGCGAGTCGAACATGCTCCGCGCGCGGCGCGACTCGTTGCGCCTGGTGGTAACCAACGCAGGCACCATTCCGGACCGAGGCCTCTACGGGGTGTTTCTCAACGACGCGAACGGAACATCGAGAAGGGTCGGCGAGCTCGACGAAGAGATGGTGTTCGAAGCGCGCGTCGGTGAGGTCTTCCTTTTGGGCGCGAGCTCGTGGCGCATCGAAGACATCACGCACGACCGAGTCATCGTGTCACCTGCTCCGGGGCAGCCCGGAAAGATGCCCTTCTGGCGCGGCGACCGAGTAGGGCGCAGTGCTGCGCTTGGGAAAGCGATCGGTGCGCTCGCCCGTAAGCTCGATACGGCCGGCGCTGATTTCATCCCGAATCTCGAGTCGATGGGCCTCAATGCGTGGGCGGCCTCCAATCTCACCGCGTACGTTGCGGACCAGAACGCTTCGGGTAGCGCGGTTCCGACGGACCAACGCATCGTCGTGGAGACGTTTCGCGACGAGCTTGGTGACTACCGCGTCGTCGTGTTGAGTCCCTATGGCGCCCATGTTCACGCGCCATGGGTGATGGCGATCACGCATCGCCTTCGTGGGGAGCACGCGCTCGAGGTCGATTCGATTGTGACCGACGACGGGTTCGCGCTGCGGTTCCCGGAAAGTGACGAAGCTCCGCAACTAGATTGGTTGCTCCTCGAGCCGAGCGAAGTGGAGGACGCAGTTGTTCACGCGCTCTCAGGCAGCGCGCTCTTTGCCGCGCGATTTCGTGAGAGCGCCGCGCGTGCGTTGCTGCTCCCTCGGCGCCGGCCGGATCGCCGGTCGCCGCTTTGGGCCCAGCGTCGACGTGCTGCCGACTTGCTTGCGGTTGCCTCGAGGTACGGCTCGTTTCCAATCTTGCTCGAAGCTCATCGCGAGTGCGTGGCCGATGTCTTCGATCTCGAAGCGTTGCGCGGGTTGATGCAGCACGTGCGTGACGGGTCGGTGCAGATGCACGCTGTGGATGCGAAGTCGCCGTCGCCATTTGCCAGCGCAGTCCTGTTCAACTGGGTCGGAAGCTTCGTGTACGAAGGGGATGCGCCGCTCGCGGAACGTCGCGCGCAACTGTTGTCGCTCGACTTGGCGCAGCTGCGCGAGTTGCTGGGTAGCGTGTCCCTCCGCGAAGCGCTCGACATGCCGTCGATTGCGCTCGTCGAGACGCGACTGCAGCGTCTCGATCCAGACGAAAAAGTCGACCACGTCGACAACCTTCATGACCTGCTTCGCCGCGTAGGCGATTTGTCCTTGAGTGAAGTTGCGATTCGCACTTCGAACAACGTGCTGTTGACGGAGCTGCTTCGCGAGCGTCGCGCGATGCAGATTCGTGTGGCCGGCGAGGATCGCGTGATCGCTTCAGAGGATGTGGGTCGGTATCGCGATGCGCTTGGAGTGGCACCGCCGCCGGGCGTTCCAAACGCGTTCCTCGAGAGCGTTCCTACGGCGGTCACGGATCTCGTTGCTCGATACGCGCGCACACACGGCCCGTTCCATGCCCAGGAGGTCGCTACACGCTTCGGCCTCGGCGTGCGCGTGGTCGAGTCGGAGCTCGTGAAGCTCATGGATCGTGGTCGAGTTGTCGTGGGCGAATTCCGTCCAGGTGGAACGGGCGTGGAGTATTGCGACGTCGACGTTCTGAAATCGATACGTCGCGAGAGTCTGCGAACGCAGCGTAAACAGATCGAGCCCGCGTCACGCCAGGAGTACGGTCGCTTTCTCCTCGAGTGGCACGGCATCACCAAACCTCGTCGAGGTGAAGAAGCGCTTTTGCGTGCGCTCGAGAAGCTCGAAGGCTGTTCCTTGCCAGCCTCATCGCTCGACAAGGACATTCTCGCGGCGCGCGTCGAGGGATACGAGCCGAGAATGCTCGACGCCTTGATCTCGAGCGGTGCTCTGCTTTGGACAGGAGTCGAGCCGTTGATGCCGAACGACGGCCGCATTGCGCTGTACTTCAATGCGAACGCCGCGAAGTTGGTGCGTCCGCCGCGAGAGGTGACGAACCAGCTTTCAGTTCGAATCGAGGAGCTTCTCCGTGCACGAGGCGCGCTGTTCTTTCATGACATCGCGCGGGCGCTTGGAGGGTTCCAGCCAGATCTCGTGTCCGCGCTTTGGGAGCTCGTTTGGGCCGGACACGCTACCAACGACACGCTTCTTCCTCTTCGTTCGCTGCGAAACGCGTCAGGCACCTCGCGTGGCGCGTTCACTTCTCGCGTGCTGCCCGGAACGGAAGGGCGATGGTCGCTAGTTTCGCTCGAAGAGATTTCGATGACCGAGCGACGTGCCGCGACAGCGCGATCTCTGCTCGAGCGTCACGGCGTGATCTTGCGCGAGTCCGTTGCGAGCGAGGACATCGACGGAGCGTGGACATCCGTCTACGAAGTTCTGCGCGTCATGGACGACGCGGGCCGGGCTCGACGCGGATACTTCGTGGGCGAGCACGCAGCGACTCAGTTCGCGGTTCCCGGCGCGGATGATCTTCTGCGGGCGCAGCGTCGGGCAGAGCACGTCTCCAGGCCGGAGCAAGAGAGCCGTATGCTCGCGGCGCTCGACCCGGCAAACCCCTGGGGCTCCACGTTCACGTGGCCTGAAGCGGCGCCTCAGTCTTCGGGTGGCGCTCCGCGTTTGGCTCGCACGACCGGTGCGTGTGTCGTGCTTCACGATGGCGCGCTCGTTTTGTACGCCGGCCGTGATTTCCGGAGCATCACGACGTTTCCGCAGCCCGACGACCCCGAGGACGAGATCCTCCACTCTGCGATTCGCTGCCTCTGCCGGGATGCGCGGCGCCCCGCAATTCTCATCGCTCAGATCGATGGCGATCCCGCTCCGAAGTCACGACACGCACGCGCATTTCTCGCGCATGACTTCAAAGCCACGGGGCGTGGTCTGTTCTGGCGCGCGGCAGATCGCTTCGCGCGAAGCACCTAGCTCGCGAAGCGCAAAACACGTCCCGACTGCTCGCAGGTCGGGACGCATAAACACTATCGCGGTCGTCGTGGAGGGCGAGTCGGTGTAGCTGGCGTCGCATCCGGTGTCGTCGTCGCAGGTTCAGTTTGGGCACGTCGACGTCGAGTGGTCTCTGCAACGGGGACACCCACCGGAAAGACGGGATCGACCGTCGCGGCCAGGAATTTCGTTCTTCGCGCTACCAATGGAGGCAGTGCGCGCGGCGCGCGTTCGAATAAGATGACGGCTCCGGTGCCGGCCGCTTCACCGCGCACGAGCCGCTCGTCAAACTCCATGCGGTTGCTGCGCTGGAGATTCGCGCTGGCGTCCGCTCCACCTGCAGCGCTCCCGCCACTGGGAGCCGGCGCGTCTTCCGCCTGCCGTGGCTGAGCCGCCGCTTGCAGCTCCTCTTCACTCGGCGCTGCGGTCGTCTCTTCCTGCTGGACGACGGCGCGTCGCGTACGCCTTCCACGTCGTCTTTGCGCTTCCGCGGACTCGGGCACGAGTACGAGCGCGCCAAGCGCGACAAGGGAGAGGAGGGTGAGTCGCATCGTTTCGCAGCCTATCAAAACGCGGAGGGTCGCGGCGTGAAAAACTCGTCTTCGCCCACGTTGATGATTGCCGCCGATGGAACCCTCCGTGCGGGCGGAATGAAGGTGATCGGCACCTGAGTAAGCTTGAACGGGCCAGGTGCCGTCAGACGGTCCTCGGCTGCTTCGGCAAAGTACAGGGCGATGTTGTTCAGCCCGATTTCGCTATCTCCGTCGAGCGCGCCCGTTCCCATCAATCGAATGTTTCGAATGGTGTAGGAGAGGCACTGACGTTCTTGAAGGACGATCCGAATGTCCTCCGATTGGCCATCCGTCGGCAGACCTGCTGCGTTCACGCGCACCCGTATCGTGCGGCCGTCTTGCCCCTGCGAAGGCGCCCACGATGAGCTTGGGAGATCGAACTCGGTTTTGTTTTGGGATCCGAATCCGGTCACGATGACGGCGGGGCCCTCCATCGCGTCGGCAGGGTCCTTCCAGGTTAGCGTTCGTGTGAGCGGATCCCAACGTAGGAGACCTCGCCCCGGAGACGAGCCGCGCGAGAGGTTCGTGAACGTGACCGCATCGAGGTTGCGCGCCGGGACAGCGAAGAGGTCGCGCGAAACGCCTTCGTCCTCGAGCTCGTATCGGTAGCCAAAGGAGAGATGCGTATCGGTGTCGACGCTGCGCGGGTCGGTGTGAGCCACGATCTCGTCGAGGTTCGAAGCCCCATCGCCGTCCGAGTCTGCATTCGCGTCCGGGTGCAAATAGTCGGTGAGAGAAAAGACTTCGAGGCCGTCAGGCATGCCATCGCCATCCGTGTCGACGAGCGTAGGTTCGGTGCCGAGCACGGCCTCGTCGCAGTCGGTCAGTCCATCGAAATCCGCGTCGCGGCGTGCGGGGATCATCATACAAACCTGCGGTATGGCCATGAAGGACGGATCGAACCCGACCAGCGTTTCGACGAAATCCGTCACGCGATCGTTGTCCGTGTCGATATCGCCGGGCGAGGTTCCGTACTGTGCTTCTCGTTCGTCGGACAGTCCGTCAGCGTCCGTGTCCACAACGGGACCGCGCGGCGTTGCGCGCGCGTTGAGGTTCGCCGCGATTAGCGTTTTGGTGCGCAGCCGTGCCAGGCCACCGAAGAGATCCAGCGCTGCCGGAGAAAATCCCGCCATCGAATCGAATCTTTGAT
>CAZWQH010000066.1:12481-15368 GCA_964635815.1 uncultured Sandaracinaceae bacterium | reverse complement strand
AGAACTTTTAGTAGAGAAAGCTCCCGGTCTCCTCGCGGACCGCTGTCGAGTCGTAGTTCTCGCTCGCGAAGAGCCGCACCTTGTCGCGCTGGATCACATCTTCGCTAACGATCAGCTCGTGAATTGCGCTGTCGGCTTGGGCGAGGGAAAGGGGGAGGGGAAGTGGGGCTGCGCTCATGCCCGTGACTAGCATGCCGAGGTCGATGGTCGACAGAGGAGGTTCTTTGTCCTCGCCGACTGGTGTCAGACAATCCGTGTTTGCGCGAACGCACTCGCTATTTCCGTTTAATGAGCTCCCTGGGACGCGGGCACGGCCATTGCGATAGGATGACGCATGCTTCCGGCCTGGAGTCGCCTAGCCGTAGTCACAGTCCTGGCGAGCACGCTCGCGGGCTGTGCGGTCGGCGCTGCGGCGCGATGTCGGGGGACACAGTGTCGCGACTCCGGGGGACAGAATGATTCCTCCAAGGCCGATGACGATCCGCCCGGAACCCAAGACGGTGGTCGGGTCGATGCGATCCGTCCGGGGGTGGACGCAGCAGGCGTTCTGACGCTTCGTGTCGAGCCTGCGATGCCTGTCGTGCGCGTCGTCGATGGCCAGCACACACCCATCACATTTCGAGCGGTAGGAGTTCGTGACGGACGCGATGTTGCGCTCGCCGGCGTCGTTTTCCATCTAGACAAGGAAAGCTTCGGGACCGTGAACCGAACGACTGGCGAGTTCCGCGCGAGCGGCAACGTCGGTGGGACCGTTCTTCTCTATGCGATTTTCACATCTGGTTCGACGCGAACGATCGGGACGGTGAGCATCGAAGTTTTCGTGGAACGCAACGCGTTCCTGAATGTCGGCGCCGAGTCGGCAAGCAGCTTTCAAATGCCACCGCGGTACGATCCCGCGCGCGCCGCGCAGATTGTGTACCCGCTCGAAGGAGCGGTGATGCCAAGGAACGTGCACACGCCGCACATTCAGTGGACTCCCGTCGAAGGGACCGGTGACCTCTACCGGGTTCGGGTCGTGAAACCGCACGCCGCGGTCACTGGGTATATGAGAAACACCGGCGAAGCGTTCGAGCATGCGTGGAAGATGGAAGGCCCCGCGTGGGAAACGCTCGCTGCGTCCGACCGAGACGACGACATCGTGATCGCCGTCGACCGCGTCGACTCCACGTCCAACGTGATTGTGGGCGATGCGCGACGCATCCGCCTCGCGCGCGGAAGTCTCTACGGACGCGTCTATTACTGGCAGCTGGGCATTTACGGATCCGAGGGCTCGGAGACGATGCAGATCGACCCCGTGACCGCGGCCCGAACTCTCGCGGTTCCAAATCTGTACCGTGACGATACACGTGCCGATGTGCACGGCCGGCAATGCATCGGTTGTCACACCGTTTCTCGCGATGGACGCTATCTCTGGGGCAACAACGTCCTGCAGCTTTCGTACGACTTGACAGGACCGCTGGCTTCGTCGACGCCGAGTCCGTCTCGATTTCCGCCCGTCGTTTCTCCCATTGCTCTTGCGGGATTCGATCCCACCGGAAGCATCCTGGTGGGGAGCACCGGATACATCGGAGGCATGCAGTTCCTGGATGCAACGAACGGAGCCGCACTCAACCCGCAGCCGGCAAACATTCCGACCTCGGGCATTTCGTTCCCCGAATGGTCGCCCGACGGCCGGACCATCGCGTACGCGTGCAACGTTCGCGAGGACGAAGTTCACCCCGGAAATCGTTGGCCTCGTTATGGCGATCTGTGCGTCCTCGAACGCACGGGCACGTCACCGCTCACGTTCGCACCGGAGCGAACTATCCTGACGGGAACCGCTCTCTCGATCGAGAGCGAGCGCGGGAGCACGAACTCACATCCCGTCTGGACCCCAGATTCCGCTCAGATCATTTTCCAGCACGGCATCAAAACCTTCACGATCGGAGAAGCAACCATGCCTCCGGCCGCGATCTACGCGATCGATCGCAACGGCGGAACACCTTCCCGATTGACCGCTGCGAGCGGAGCAAACGACGCGTACTGGCCCACCACGACCCCGTACATCACGAACGAACGTAACGACGAAAAGTATTATTGGATCGCCTTCTATGCGCGTCGTCCGTACGGAAACGCGAAGGTCGGAAGTCTCGCGCACAACGTGCGACAGCTCTGGGTAGCTGGCGTACGCACGACTGGCAGCGGGGACCGCTCGTTCACCGCGTACTGGCTTCCAGGCCAGGAGCCCTCCCGGCATTCACTCGCAGCGTACTGGGGTCCAGATGCATGTCGGTCTTCGGGCACCGAGTGCGGAACGGGTTCGGAATGCTGCTCGGGCGCGTGCGGCCTACAAGGCGGAGCAATGCGGTGCATGGCGCCCAGCGACGGAATGTGTCGTGCGCCGGGTCAGCTGTGCGGAGCATCTAGCGAATGCTGCTCGTCACAATGTATGGCGAACCGCTGCGCTGGTGACGTCGAAGAACCGCCGTGTCCGGTTCCTCCGTGCCAACTCGGATCCGAGTAGCGTTACTGGCTCAGGTCCGCGAGTCCTAGAGCTGCGGCGCGAACAGACGAGCACCCGCCTGTAGGAGGCGGATTCGAAGCGAAGCGCGCCCGTGTTCGTTTCGGTGAACTTCCGTCGAGCGCTCGATATCGCGCTGAAACGCAGCCGACATGTCTCTGGCGGCGTCCGCGTCGAAGATGGCCACGCAGATTTCCGAGTTGAGGCGAAAGCTTCGGTTGTCGAAGTTTGCCGACCCGACGATTGCGATGAGGTCGTCCACCACCAGCGTCTTCGAGTGCAGAACCGGCGAATGCATCTCGAAGATTCTTGCACCCGCCGCAAGCAGCTCGGGAAAGTATGACTGCGCCGCGTACGCGACAATGGGAACGTCACCCACCGCAGGAA
>CAZWQH010000066.1:0-12471 GCA_964635815.1 uncultured Sandaracinaceae bacterium | reverse complement strand
GCGCACCTCGACCCCACGAGCGGCGGCAGTTGTGAGCGCGGTCATGAGCACTTCGTCGGGCACGAAGTACGCGGCCGACAGCTCCACGCGTCGCCGAGCGTGAGTGATTGCGTTGAAATACAGGCGACAAATCGCTTCAAAACGTTCGTCGGGTCCGGAGGCCACGACTTGAAGAGGTACACGCGGTGGTTCGTCTTCGGCGCGAGGGACGAGCGAGAAGTGCGCTTCGTTCTCCGGAGTCGCATGCGTCGCGTAGTACCAGTTCTCGAAGAACACCAGAGCGAGGCCCCAGGTCGCAGGTCCCACGATTCGGACGAACGTGTCGCGCCAAGCTGCGTCGCCCTTGCAACGTCGCGAGTGGTAGTCCGCAACATTCAGCCCTCCGGTGAACGAAACGTTTCCATCGCAGACGACGATTTTGCGGTGTGTACGGAAATTGGTAAGGCGTCCCAAGATGCGTCGAAGCGTTGCGGGATTGAAGACCGCAAACCGTCCACCAGCATCGGTCAGAGGGCGAAAATACTTCGCTCTGGCATTGGGTGAGCCAAGCGCATCGACGAGCACTCGCACTTGAAGTCCTTCGCGGGCCTTCTGAACGAGTAGAGCGAGAAGCCGATCTGCGACGGCGCCGGGCTCCCAAATGTAGAACTCGGCGTGCACGTGATGCTTGGCTTGGCGGATGGCATCCTCGATAGCCGCATACGCCTCGTCACCGTCGTAGATAATCGTCACGCTGCCCGGGCGCGGTCGCGCGACTACACCGACGCTTACGATATTCGCGTGGATAAACTGCTGAAGCTCGGGGTTTGGGCTGGCGTCAGCTTCGGCGAGCCCCGCGTACGCTTGCCCCATCGCTCGGAGTGCACGCGAACGTCGGCGCATTCGCCACGCGCGGCGCACTCCGAACAGCCAAAACCATAGCGGGCCGACAACCGGCACGAAGATGAGCGCGAGCAACCATGCGAGAGTTGCTTGCGGAGACCTTCGCTGAAGGATCAAGTAACACGTCACGCCGATGACGTACGCGAGCACACCGATGACGATTGCTGCGAGCGTCAACGTTCCCGCCATGCGGAGGAGTTACTCTCGTGGCTGGTAGTTGTCGATCACGAAGCGAACCGCGCCAGTCCCACCGTCCGTGGGTTTGAACGGGCGAAGCAGCCAAGCACCGGCGCCAAACGTGAGCAGGAGCGCTGTGAACACGGTCGCCCGACGCGCGCCTCGAACTAGACGCGCGGTCGGAAGTGTGAGGACAAGCGCAACGAGCACGAGCAACCCGACCGCGTACGGCACTGCGCCCCGACTGGCGCTTACACCGCCGACCGCGCGAAACGGCGAGTCTGGAACGAGACCCGCGTTGACGAGCGCGCGCACAAGCTCCGCGAGCGGACGCTGAATCTCCTCTGGAACGTGCGGGTAGTACGCGGCGAGCGGGTTCGAGGAGAGCACCGAGATGATGCAGAGCGCGACCAGTAGCGTACGCCACACGTACTCGGTGGCGCGTGTGACCCGATCAGTCGGCCAGGAAACCTGTGGTGCAGCGAGAGCGACGAGCCAAGCAAGAAACGGAACCACGATCGAAATGAGCCGCGGTCCGATCGTCCAACCTCCACGCCAGTTCGGCGTAGATGCGATCAAGAACACGGTGCCCGCGATGATGAGCCAGGCAAACGTAAGATCGGTGCGCAGGCGACGGTCTCGGAATCGAAAGAACGAAAACGCCGCAAGGAGAAGTACGGGCGTCGTCAGGAAGAGGCCATAGCCTTCGTCGAACAACAGCGTCCCGAGCGAGTCGAGACTGAACTTCCCAACTCCGTAGACTCCCTGCGAGTGCCACTGACGGAATGTTTCCGTCTCGGCGAAGATGTGCCCGGGCTTGAACGGACTACCGAACGCACTCCACTGAAAGTGCATCACACCCGCTGTAGGCGCGGCGGCCCCGAGGCCGAACGCCAGGACGCGCGTGAACGAAAGCCGTATGGTGGCGAGAATCGTGAGGAGGAGAGACGCCCAGAGGCCGTAGTACTCGAGGCCCGTCACCATCGCCGCGCAGAAACCCGCTGTCGCCGCGGTTGCGAGCGAGAGGTTCGAAGCGCGCGCGCGTCGCAACATGGCGAACGAGGCGAACGCGGACGCCGCTGCGAGAGCATGACTCACGAAGATGAGTGAGTACGCGTAGAGCAACGAGCCCGCAAACGTTGCGGCGAAGATGACTCCGGCAAGGGCGGGGTCGGTGCTGCTGCGTTCGAGCTCGCGAAAGAATACGTAGCCGAGCAGCAGAAGCGGGAGCGCGATGCCGAACGCGCGTAGGTACCACATCATCAGCGCGCCTTTCGCCAGGCTCGGCGGCGCAGGATGCAGCGCACGAAATGCCGCGTACGCCGGAATGCCAAGCCAGCTCGTTCCCGGCGCCTTGACGCTGTAGTAGTGCCGCTCGACTTTGCCTGCGACGTCGCGCCCGGCCATGTCGTTGCACGCGATGTGCTTGCCGTTCGGAAGCTTGTCCACGCAGGCCGCGTCGTTGACCCATCCCCAACGACCGCGGACCTGATCGATCGCGTACGTGTGATCGTCGACTACGGCTGCGGTCATGTAGAGACGAACGTTCTCGTTCGGATTGTTGATGTAGTAGTGGTACGGGAATGCAAACAGCACGGTCGCAGCGACAGCTGCAATCCACAGATGGCGTTCTGTGCGACGTGATCTAAACGCGTGAAGCATGACCGTGCAAGCGAGCGCGCAGCCTAGCAGACGCAGTGCCTTGCTGTTTGCGCGGAAAAACGCGCTAAGCTACGTGCCATGCCTTTGCGAGTAGGTCGGCGACGATTCGGGCAGGTGCTCGGAGTTGCTGCGGCAACCAGTAGCTGTGCGCAAATGGACACGCGCACGATGGTGCCGGCGCCGAACGCGGTGTTCCGTCATGGCGTCGCGAGCGGGGATCCACTTCCGAGCGCAGTGGTTCTCTGGACGCGGACGACGTCCGCAATGCTCGTCGAGTGGGAGATGTCAAAGAGCGCCGACTTCATGCTGATCGAGGCCGGCGGGATGGTCAGCACTGACGCCGAGACGGACTTCACCGTGAAGATCGACGTGCACAATCTTTCGCCAGGCACGACGTACTACTACCGCTTCCGCGCAGGCCGGTATCTCTCGGCAATGGGACGCACCCGCACAGCGCCGCGCGATGCCACCCGCATCCGCCTGGCGGTTTGCGCGTGCGCTTCGTACGCAGATGGGTTTTTTCACGCGTATCGTCGGCTCGCCTCCCACCCGGATATCGACGCAGTGCTTCATCTCGGCGACTACATTTACGAGTACGGTCATGGATTCCGCGCGTTCCCACTGGGATCCGTGCGTCGGTACGAGCTCGAGTCGGAGCTCACCACGCTGGCGGACTACCGTGCGCGGTACGCGAATTACCGGGCGGACCCCGCGCTTCAAGAGGCGCATCGACAGCATCCGTTCATCACGGTCTGGGATGACCACGAGACGGTCAACGATGCATCACGCGAGGGACCCGAGTCGATCGAGCCAGCTCAGTGGCGGATGCGTCGCGACGCAGCAGTCAAAGCAAACCGCGAATGGCTTCCCATTCGCGATCAGATGCACGGAAACATCTACCGTGCTTTCGATTTCGGAAATCTCGCGCACATCGTCATGCTCGATACGAGATTGACCGGTCGCGATCGACAAGGCGAGGGGGACGATGTTTCTCGGGAGCTGCTCGGCACAGAGCAACTCGCATTCGTGGAGCGGGCGCTGATCCAGGCACAATCGGCGCGATGGTCGATCATCGGTCAGCAGGTCTTGATGATGCAGCTGCCAGGACGTCCGAATCCGGATACGTGGGATGGTTACCCAGGCGCCAGGAATCGTTTCCTCGAAATGTTGAAGCGTACCGGCCCGCTTGGTCGCACGGTGGTGCTCACCGGCGATCTTCACCACGCCGCAGCGGGCACGGTCTCGCTCGTGGGGGAGCGGGTCGTCCCGGAATTCATGACCTCAGGGGTTACGTCGCCCAACTTTGATGCCACGTCGCGCGAATCGGGCGACGCGTACGGAGCACGGATGAAGTCCTTGCATCCGCACATCGGATTCTGGGACGCGTGGCATCGAGGCTACCTGCTGGTAGACATTACGCGTGACGCTGTGAATACGTCGTGGATGTTCATGGACTCCGTGACCCTCCCAGATTTGCAACCAGAGTTCGTCGGCGCGTCTTGGAAGACTCGATTCGGCGAGACCACGATCGAGCGCGGAGACGCTCCGGTCGATGCATCCGATGCTCCGATGCTCGCGCCGTAGCCTTGCTGTCGATTGGCTCTTTGCTGCGAGCGTCAGCGATTCTCGATCACATAGAACACGTGACGTGCGAGCGGATGGCCAGCGGGCAGCTTGGGGTGATCGAAGTCGAGCTCAGGGCGGTGCACCATCCCGATACGCGTCATCACATTCCGCGATCGAACATTGTCCATTGCGGTGAACGAGACGATGCGCGGAAGCAGGAGCTCTTCGAATGCGACGTCGACTACGAACTGCGCTGCTTCGGTCGCGTAACCCGCGCCCCAGCTCTGACGTCGAAGGCGCCAGCCGATCTCTACGCACGGGTTGATTGGGGCGATGAAGTTTGGAACGGCGAGGCCGGCAAACCCGACTAGGTCTCCCGAGGCGAGCTCTTCGATTGCGTAGAGGCCGAACCCGCTGATCCACCCCCCGCGAATATGCGCCAATTGCGCGTCGCTTTCTTCGCGCGTCAGCAAGGATGGAAAATGCCTGCGAACCTCCGGATCCGCGTTCATTGCGGCGAACGGGGCCGCATCGTCATCCTTCCACTGCCGCATCAAGAGGCGAGCCGTGGCGAATTCTTCTGGAAGGCGAGGTGGGGGCACGCGGACATCGAGCTATAACGCATGCTCGTGACGTTCGCCCCTTGCATCGAGGACCCTCTCTTTCAGTCCGTCCGGGAGCTCCTCGGCCGGTTCGACCGGCTGCCTTCCATCGACGAGCTCAACGAGAAGCTAACGTCTTCTGTGAATCCTCCAGGCGAGGCGTCCCTCAAATTTGCGCTCGATGTGCGTGTTCGGCGCGGCGGCCCCCGAGCACCGTATCATCAGCGCATCCTGAACGAAGGGCTCATCCCGACGCGTGAGGGAAGCGCGCATGATTTCTTCAACGCCTTGATCTTCGCTGCGTTCCCTCGGTCCAAGCGCGTTCTCCACGCTCGCGCACAGGCGTTCCTCGAACAGCGAACCGATCACTCCAAACGCGGACCGATCGAGGATGTCCTTGCTCAGGTCGATGAAGGCGGCGTGCTCGTGGATGCCGCCGCACCGTCTACGTTCCTCGTGTTCGGGCATGCGATTCTCGAGCATCACGCACTCGGGCGCGGTGGCGAGATTCGCGGAAAGCCTCTGCGAGTCGCATCGCTCGAGGCAAGCATCTCGTCTCGGCAGGCGGATGCACGCCTGGCGGATCAGATCCGCGCTGGGAGCTACGACCGACGAGGCAACGAAGCATTTTGCGTCCGACGTGGTCGTGTGATTCTCTACGACGCACAGCTCGGGGTGCTTGCAGCCCCGAACTCATAAGCACCGAAGCCGAGGTTGTCGCCGGCACGTGAGGCCTGTTGACCAACCTGCCGAGGCCGGTTTGTGTACTTCAGCGGCCGGGGCGAAAACGAGTTTCTCGATCGGGCAGCACGCACCCTCTGCCGTGGTGGGCGTTAGAACGTTCCGCTGAGCGTCAACTGGGCGCCCCCGGCGGTGGGAACAACGCGCAGACGAGCGTTCTGTCGCGCGGCATTGGGTCCCTCGATCAAGCTCCAGATCCCGTGCGCGATGTTGTATGCGGCAAGCGCGACATAGCCGATTCCCATACCTAGGGCTCCGGGCTGGTCGCTTCCCGCGATCGAGAACCACGCAGTGCTCGCGGTTGCGGTCAGACCGCCGACGATGAAGTCGCTCACGGCCCAGCCAACATCAAAGGGACTGGAAGTTGCGAACGAGATCGTATCTGCAACGGCCCACCCGATGCTCAGGGCCGCAATAGGCAACGTGAGCGCCGGAAGAACCAAATCGAGGCCGCCACACCCTGCTCCGCTGGTGCCAGTCATGCTCGTGGTGTTCGTGCATGCTTGCGCACTGCTCGCTCCGAGCGTGGTCGCACCAAGCGCAATGGCAAAAGCAAGCGCGGCGCGAAGCAAACAACTCGACAGGAGACTTCGAACTCGCGCGGACTGAGCAATCGATGCGGTGGTCATTTTGGACATCCTTCTGAACGGCGAACCTTGTGTTCTTGTTCGCCGGCCTCGTGTTCAACAGAGCAAGCGCTGTACCGCCGAATGAACCGAACAAAACGCCGCTTCTCGCGCGATCGCAGTGCGACCAGCAGGACAAACCGGTCATACCGAAGGCAGCGGCACACACTTAAGTCTTCCCAAGCTCGCGTTGCGCTAGCGGCTGAGTCCGCGAACCTGAATCACGCTCGGACAAGTGTCGCGGACTCGCGTCCCACATGGGTGCGCGCGCAGCTGATTCGTGAGGCACACCCGAAGCTCGTCGAAGTCACCGTTCTCGCAAGCGAGGCGGACGGACGCCCGGTCTAGGTGCGGGTTTTCCGCGAGCACTTCATCGCGCAGAACGCTAGAAGGCACCTGTCGCGTGCGCGCCGTTTCACCAAGTGCACGCGGAATACGAAACCCGCGAAACGCTTGAACCGCCCGACTGAAGTACCCGGAAGGACCGAGCCCGCTACAGTAGCCGTGCTTGCGCCACTCGTGACGAATGAGCCCACGGCTGGGCATCACGGGAAGGGTTTGTGCCTCAACCTCCGGGCCGAGCCGGTCCGCGCCCCTGACATCGCACTGAACAGGACCCCCCTGGCTTTGCATCCATAGGCCGTGAAGGATCAGGCCAAAAGGCGCACGAGCTTCGCACTGCGAAGGCTCGGGGCGAGCGTGCGTTGCGCAGTAGTGAGGGGACCACGACATCGCGAGCACGTACCAGTGCTCCTCGTTCCCTCGCAGAGCAACGCTCGTCGAAGCGTCACGGCATGACGAGCACGCAAACCACAACAGCAGATAGAGCAGCCTCGTTCGTGCCGCGGTGCGCCTCACTCGCGGAACCTAGCGACAGCGGCAGGGACGCACAACTCACTGTTGCCCGTGCAGCGCCAGTTCCATCTAGGGAGACGGGACGGAGATCTGGCCAACGAAGAGGTCGACGGGGCGCGCGGCCATGCCGGAAGCCTGCCCCGTGCAGACCTGCCGGACGCCGGAAGGCGACGCGTACCAATACGAATCGCCGCCTGCGTAGCCCGTGTTCGTGCGCGTGCCAGGAATAAGTTGCGAGTTCAGCAGCGCCCCCGTCAGCGAGAACGTCGCCGCATACGATGAGTAGCCAGGGTTCGAAAGGCCAGCGTTCGAGGCGACTCCATCGATCGTGACAGCATCCCTGAAGCCACCCGTCACGACTAGGCCGGTCGCAAATGCCTGGAGCGATCCGACCGTCGCGCATGGAGTCGTGTTCACCGAAGCCACCCAGCGCGTCATTCCCGTCGTACCGTCGAACGCGACGATCGCGGAGGCTGAGCTCGAAGTGTG
Source organism: uncultured Sandaracinaceae bacterium (assembly GCA_964635815.1). GTDB lineage: Bacteria > Myxococcota_A > Polyangia > Polyangiales > JADJQN01 > CAZWQH01. The sequence continues at coordinate 4,871 of CAZWQH010000066.1, read as the reverse complement.
AACGGTTGGGCCCGTCCCGAAGTCGATACTTCCTTCGATCGACGCACCCACATACGCCGTGCCATCCGGCCCGATCGCGACGGCATCCCCCCAATCTCGCGCCGGCGTACCGAAGCTTCGCGCCCAGTTCGTGCTGCCATCCGTGCTGTCGAAGCTAATGACGGGCAGGTCCTGCAGCCCTGCAAAGGGTAGTGGGCCGCCTCCGAGATCCGGGGACCCTTCCATGAACCCGGTCACGACGACGCGACGGCCGCGCACATCCATCCCACGCACGGAGTTATACGCAGCGACGCCAAAGTAGCGCACCCACCGGACGGTCCCGTCAGATCCGTACCTCAAGACGATCCCGCAGGTCGCCGGACCGCACGAAACGACGAAGGGGCCCACGGCGAAAGTCCCGCGAGCGCTTCCCGACACGTAGATATCTCCGCCTGTGTCCACGCGAACGTTTCGAAGACGATCGTCTGGTGGGAACGGAGTGTCGGGGGCGTCGGATCCAAACGTGCGCACCCAAGAGAACGCGTGTGAGGCGTCGTAGCGGACCAGAAACGCGTCTGAAGTTCCCGCGGACGTCACTCGACTCGGTCCGAAATCGACTCCTCCGCTGAAGTAGCCTCCAGCGTAGACGTTCCCGGAGCCGTCCAGCGCGACGTCGGCGATGACGTCGTCGCCTGCTCCACCGATGTGCTCAAGCCAGACGACGCGACGCGACACGTCGAGCTGAAGGAGCCATCCGTCTCTCAGACCGCGACTCGCCAGCATCGCATCCGCGATGCGGAGCGTTCCACTGAAGCTCCCGTACAGAAGTGCGCCCCCACCCGGTATCGCGACGACACCCGCCCCACCGATCGTGTCATCACTGGTTGCAAACGCGATGCTTGCGTCTGAGTACGCGTACGCATCGAGTTCACCCGCGTCCTGCGGTCTATCTGGCGTGACATCAAACGAAACTCCTGCGTCTCCCGAGTCGTTCGCGGTGTCTTGAGCGGAGGCGGCGTCAAGTCCGGCGTCCCTCGCGTCGTCCGCACTCGCATCGCGCACGCTCGCGTCACGTGGGATCGCGTCCATCGGCGAGTCGAGCTCTACCCGTGCGTCGGCACCCTGCGCGTCAGTCTGTGAGCGCTCGCTGAGGGGCACTGCGTCCGTCGACGTCACATCGCGGACAGCGACGTCGATCTCAGGCGCATCGCGCGCGGCGGCATCCACGCGGGCGATCGAAGGGGTCGTGATGTAGCGAACTCGCCCGCACGCGGGTGAACCCGCAAGGACGCCGCAGAGCATCGCTCCCACTATGGTCCGGCTTCGACCTCGGGCTCGATGCATTTCCCCTAGTCTACGTTGAACCAATCTCTCCGCTCAGATCTTTCGACCGGACCGCATGACAGCGATAGAGCGTCACACGCCCTCTCCGAAGAGACCCTCGCGAAGTAGAGCATCGAGCGCTCGGACGAAGGCCCGTGCAGACTCCATGCGTAGGGTGAGCGACACAACGGGTAGGGTGCTCGCCAAGAGCGATAGCAGTCGGTCCGTTGCTCGCTGGGCAGGGCTCTTGTCGAGGAGCCACCAGAGGATCACCGCCAGGTGCGTCACGTAGAGCACACGCGCGAGGGCCGCGCCATCGTCGGGCGATGGCGCGTCCGATGCACCACTCACCGCGTACTGAAAAAGGTCTTCTACGCGCTGACGAGAAAACGCTGTCGCGGGCGCGAACAAGCCTTCGTCCGCGTCTCCCACAAGCACGGGAACGAGCGCGGCGATCGTCTCTCGCTCGGTCCGAAGTACCTCCATGCTGATTGCGAGTGCTGCGAGAAACCGCGTCCGCCAGTTCCCCGGCGGGATCGAAGACGCTCGACCTGCGCACGCTTGAGAGAGTTCGTCGTATAAAGCGAGGACTACGGCCCGCTTGCTCGGGAAGTAGCGGTAAAGAAGGCCGACGCTCACGCCCGCCTCTCTTGCGATGTCGCGGAGCGTGGTTGCGTCGTAGCCCTTGGAGGCAATCAGTTTGATCGCGACCTTGTAGAGTCGGAGTCTCGTGGTCGTGCCCTGCTCGGTGCGACCGGCAGGCCGACCGCGACGACGCAGCCCTCCGGCGCCGGCAGAAGCGCGAGCTTCTGTCTTGCTTTTTTTGGTAAACATGTTTACACTAAATACGTTATTCGCGCTGAACGCAAGGTTGTCTCGCTTTGAGCAACTTTCCGCTGTGGAGTTGAAGCATGAAGATCGTTATTCCTGGAGGCACGGGTCAGGTGGGTGAGTTGCTCCGTCGTGCGCTTAGCTCGCGCGGGCACACGGTGGTCGTTCTCAGTCGCGAAGAAGCCACCGCTGGAACCACCAACCATTGGGATGGTCGCAGTCTGGGTGGATGGGCGCGCGAAGTGGATGGAGCTGACGTTGTCGTCAACCTGGCGGGGCGCAGCGTCAACTGTCGCTACTCGGAAGCCAACCTCAAGGCAATGATGGAATCGCGTGTCGACTCCACGCGGGTGGTTGGTCTTGCCATCTCTCAGGCAGCGCGACCGCCCAGCGTCTGGCTACAGATGAGCACCGCGACGATCTACGCGCATCGGTTCGATACCCCGAATGACGAGAACACGGGTCTCATCGGAGGGTCTGAACCAGACGCTCCTCGCTATTGGTCGCGAAGCATCGACATTGCGAGGGCTTGGGAGCGAACGCAGGAGGAGGCGAGTACCCCGCACACCCGCAAGGTTGCCCTCCGCACCGCGATGGTCATGAGCCCGGACCGCGGCGGAATCTTCGATGTGCTCCTTGGCCTCACGCGCAAGGGATTAGGCGGCGCCATCGCCGGCGGGCACCAGTTCGTTTCGTGGATACACGAGCACGACTTCGCCCGCGCGATCGAGTTCTTGATCGAGCGCTCCGACATCACCGGCCCAGTAAACCTGGCGTCGCCTAGCCCATTGTCGCAGCGCGACTTCATGGCCGCGATTCGCGCAATGTTGGGAGTCCGGATAGGGTTGCCCGCAACCCAATGGATGGTTGAGATTGGCGCTTTCTTTATGAGAACTGACACCGAGCTCATCTTGAAGAGTCGTCGCGTTGTGCCTGCGCGCCTCGTTGAGGCCGGTTTTGCGTTCGACTTCCCAGAGTGGCCGGGAGCCGCGCGGGAACTTGTCGATCGGTGGCGCGCTGACCGAGCTTCCAAGGTGAGTTGATCTCTCGGCGAGTGTGTGTTGGCGACGTCACGTACGACGCTTCGGCGGCCAGGGTATGAACGTGCTCGTTCGCGATACGTAGCTCGCGTACTCGGGGCGACGCTCCGCGATGGTTTTCTCGAGAAGCGAAACTCCGGAAACTTTCAAAAGCAGGAACGTCATCAGCACGGGACCAAGGAAGCTGGGCCACGAACCCGCGGCGAACCCGAACACGCAGATTCCCCACCAGACCACAGCGTCGCCGAAGTAGTTCGGATGTCTCGAGTAGCGCCAAAGGCCGGTATCGAGCACTCGACCACGGTTTGCAGGGTCGCGGCGAAATCGCACGAGCTGCTCGTCGGCGATCGCTTCGAATGCGATTCCGACGACGATCAAGAACGTACCCAACGCATCGAGAGGCCCGAGCTCACGTGCGCCGGTTGAACTCGCAATCAGCTGGAGCGGCGAGGAAATCAGGAGCACCAACACCGCTTGCAGCAGAAACACCGAGTAGAGACTGACGCCACCAAAGCGCGCGCCGTGCTTCGCTCGCATGGCTGCGTATCGGTAGTCTTCCGGTTGCCCGTGGTTTCGTCGATAGAGATGCAGGCCCAGGCGAAGACCCCACGCGGTGACCAGTGTGGCGACCAAAATCGGGCGCGCGCCTGCCGCCGTGCCGAACGCAACTCCCAACCACGCGACCACCGCAAACGAAGGGCCCCAGAATATGTCCACGATGCTCGCGTCTTTCCTCGCCAGGGAGACGCCCCACAGCGCGACGAACATCGCAACGATTGCAATAGCGACTGCGCCGACCATCCACGTCGAGCTCATTGTTTAGCCTCGCGGCGCGCCCGAATCCTACGCGCAGCAAGCTGGAGCGTTGCCAGTGCGCACGCCCACGCTGCACCGATCGCCAGGAGCGGAATCACACCCTCGGTCACGCGGAGCACACCCAGCTTGTGTCCCGCGCGATAGGCGATCACGCCCGCGACACCGCCGATACACGCGGCCAGCGCTGGCGAACGACCGACGAGCCACCGCATCGAAGCCAAGAAGGCCATGGCGAACACAGCCCAGAGCCCGAGCATCCAGCTTGATGTGACGCCCAGATCCATAGGGGCTCGCAGGTCCATCGCACCGAAGTGAATCAACGATCCGTCCACACAGACGCCAACAAGAACACCGAGTCCCGCCATCGAAAGCGCATCGCGGCCGTGGGTCCACGTAAAGAGGGCTATCCATGCGAGCGCGGGCAGTGCCGCCAAAGCGGATCGCTCCGTATGAACCAAGCCGACCGCCGACCACCAGACGACTTGCTGGCCGATGAAGTCGACCGTCCCTGAAGAGAGCGCGCTTCGAATCCGTGACGCGTTGCCGTGTTCTGGAGGGCTCAACGGGAACGCATCGGCGCTCACGCCGATCTCCAGCGACGAAGACTCGTCGCGATCATGAAGCCGAGCCAAATGGGTGCAGCGACCAAGAGCACGTTGGCAGCGGGGTCGTAGACTGCCTGCGCAGCGACCGGAAGGCTCGCAACACCCGCGAGCGCGGCCCATCCGCGAAGCCAGCGAGGATGTGCTGCGCTTGCACCCGCCGCAAAGAGCAGCAGCCCGGCTCCGAGCGTGACATTGAAAACAGCGTCGAGCGTCAACGTGAGTCCAAGAAGTGCGCGCGCGACCGGCAAACTTGAGGGGCCCGCGTCGCGAACCGAGA
>CAZWQH010000065.1:0-15375 GCA_964635815.1 uncultured Sandaracinaceae bacterium | reverse complement strand
GGCGCCGCCGTGCGATCGAACCGTCATGGGGCCGAATCGTTCTTACGCGGAAGTTCAAGCGGAGCTGGATACCCTGTACGCCGATCGAGCAACGACGGCGGCCGATGGCGCGATGGTTCTCTGCTTCGATCAGGATCTAGAGGTGCGGTGTTCAGCCGATGAATGCACCGATGATCCGGGGCTCGTTGTCGGCGACGAGATCGCGAGTCTCTCGATCCGCGGTGCACCTGCAGGACCGGTTCGATTTTTTCGTCAAACCACGGCCGACATCTTCTCGACGGCGATCTACTCGGTGAGCCACGGACTGACGGTCGAAAACGTCGAGTTCCAAATTGGCCCCAACGGACTTGGCCTCGTTGCGCGTCGAAACTCGGTAGCGCTTGTGCGCAGCGTTCGCGCGCGATCGGTCTCGGGTAGGCCCGCGATCGAGTTGGCGACCGCGACACGTCGCCTCGAGTCCATCGACGTTGAATCGACTATCGGGGAAGCGCTCGCGTTGAGTAACGCGGTCGGAGAGATCCGCGACTCGAACGTGCGGGTAAGCGGACAATTCGGAGTTGCGGTTCACTCACTCCTCGGTGGGGGTGTCGCGATCGGCGCGCTTCGAAACGTCCGGCTCGAAGCCGGCGATCGAGCTCAGCTCTTTCGAACACACGGCACGCTCCACGTTGGAGAAGTGAGCAGCTGCGCTTTTCGGCGCAGCGATCCAATGAGCGTCGATACCCCCGCTGTATTCAACTTCGACTCAGAGATTGTCGACTTAGGGGATGCGCTCGAAGCGAAGGTTGTGTTCCGCACGCTGAACAGCACCGGAAATCAAGTCTGCTCGACGAATGGACAAGATTTTGCCGACATTGGCAGTCTTGTTCCGACCGCGGTCTCCAACGGTGCGTTCGGCGGACCGCACGGATTTCACACGTTCCCCTGGGGTCCGGTTTCTGGCGGAGGATCGCACCCCAACGCGCCCAACAATCTTCAAGGCTCGTGGGGCGGAGCGTGTCCGTAAGAGCGATCGAGATTGCGAGCGCATGGCGCATCCGACAAAGTCTGCCTGCATGGACCCGGCGAGGATCAAGACGTTCGCGACACAGGTCATCGCGATCCTGCGCGAAGCAGGTGAAGAAAATTTGCCGGCGATCGTGAACTCGTTGGTGGCGCTCAATCCAGACGAGCAGCCGAGCGCAATCGTCGAGATCGCCGACACGATGCTCCAAGCGTTACTGCGCGCGAAGCTCGTAACGATCGCGTCGCGATTTCCGATCACGAGCGTGGAGCTGGCCGCGATCTTTCCGATCGAGAAGAATCTTCTCTGGGACGCAAAGGCGGGCCGCTGGAGATGGAACGAAACCGTCGCCCCCGATCGGCCCTTGATCGTGCTTCGGGATCCCCGGATGGAGCTCGACAAGCACACGTTTCACGAGGTGCTCGACATCACGCTGGAGCTACTCGCGACGCGATAGGTGGTTTCGCCAAAGCCGGGCTGATGGCCATTGCAAAGCAAAACGAACGACGGCCACTTCCTAGCGCGCCGCCTCCAGCTGATGTCGCATCGATCCCGGACGACGCGACGCGCTTCGACAGGTCCCGTCCACAAGTTTCTCCACAAGAAATATGCCGGCCCATCGACTGCACCGCCAGGTCCCCACGATCGAGTGAAAGTCGAGTACACCGCGTGGATGCCCGACGGAAAGATGCTGGATGCGACGGGAGCGCCGGAAGAGCTCCACATAGGTCATGCGCTGCCCGCATTGGCGGAAGGACTCCAGTTGATGAGTCCGGGGGAGACGTTGCGTTTGTGGGTCTCGGTGCCTGACGGGTCAGTGTATCTCCGGGCCGGGTCCGGGATGGTCGTGTATGACCTGAAGTTGATCTCCGTCGAGAAGCCCTAGCCGCGCTATTGCCTGATTCCGGCAAGCACTCGGAGGTCATTCGAGAGCTCTGGATTTCGTCTCACCGAGTGCTGTACCAACACGTGCTCGTGGTTTCCTTGAAGGACCTCGAGAGCCGCTCGCGCGAGATCTTGCGCGTTCTCGCGAACTCGAACCGAAGGGATTCCACGCGCCTCTCGAACGATCCGTGGAACGCGTTTGAGGTACGTGAGCACGCTGATGAGAGGTGCCCGCTCGGCGTCGATCAGCTGACGATACGCAGCGAGAACTCTCGCATAACGAACCACGACGCGAGAACGACCGACCTCCGCGACAGCGTCAAGCGCATCGACCACGTCGTCCGGATCGGCTCCAGCGCTTGCGTCGATCGCAAACTCGGTGAGCTCGCGCTCCGCGTTCGCATCAATCGCACCTGCTGAACGAACGATTGCCGTGCCCTCAGCGAGGAACGTCGTCGGTTCACTGAGCCACGTGCGCGACGCGAACGCCGACCGAAGCACTCGAAGTGCTCGCACAGGATCGCCCGCGCGGGCGTAGAGGCGCGCCCTAACGAACGGCTCCGAACGACGGAACGACGCTCGCAGGCGATTCACCTGCCGGGCAACAGCGAACCGAGCGGGGCGACGCAACACTGGCGTCGGTCGCGACGCGCGGGAGCTGCTGCTAGACGGCGGCGACGCACGCGAGGCCGAAGCGGCGAGCGAGGCCGTTGCGACTAGCACACACATGGAGCCCCAAAGGATCGTACGGCGCAACATCTCCAGACAGTCGTAGCAAGCGTCATGCTCACGGGCGCGAACCGTCTCCACAGAGGAAGACGTGGACAAGCGTCTCACCAGAACCTCGCACGCCGCCAACCGGCCTCGGGCGTTGCCGCTAAAGCGAACCTTAGGCTCCCACGCACCAAGACCCGGGATTCTGAAGATATTGCTGCGTTGCTAGGTCCGCGCCGCGACTCTCATTCCGAAAAGGGAGGAGTGTGCGTGCTGCAAAGTAGAAGACATCGACTCTTGCGGGGCTGTTTGCTTTCGGGCAGGTCGCGCCACTCGTTCACCCGGAGAAATCATGAATAGAGCATCGCTCAGTGCAGTCTCGCAATCGTTCTCGTCGTTGCGTGCGGCAGCTACAAACTGGTTGCTTCCGACGAGCCAATTCTGGGATGCCGACGAGCCAATTCTGGGACAGGTGTAATTTTGAACCACACCTTAGCGCTGAACCACGCACGGAGTTCGAGTGCGCACCGCGGACGTCTGATCGGTGTGGTTCAAAATTACACCTGTCCCAGAAAGGTCAGCCGCCAGAAAGGTCAGCGGCCGGCGACGCAGCCCTGACCGTCGAAGCATCGGCCTTCGCCGCAATCGCAGACGTCGACTGAGCGGCTGCCCGAGGGTGGGCACGCGCACGGACCAGGTCGGCACGTGTTGGGGAAGTCGCTCTCGAGTGAGCCGCAACAACTCCGTTGGGCGACGTGACCGCCACTCGCGACGCAAGCTTCGGCGGTAGTCGTGGGCGTTGGAGAAGGATCGCTCGCAGAGGGTTCATTCGTGACCGATTGCCGCGTCGCTCCCGTGCTCGAACCGCTGCCCTGAACGCGGTGGCTGCTCCCAGGATCGGACGTCGCTCCACAGGACACTAGGACGCACGCAACGAAACAACTGGCAACGCTTTTCATGTTCACGCCGGGAGTATCGGCGAAGCACGCCTGAGAAGAAACCCGCTTCCAGATGGTGCCGCTCACGGAGCGCGCAGCGTGGCCGAGCATCGCGCGAGGATGCCGTCGGGCGGGACTAGATCGTCGCAGAACAAAGCGACGTCTCCAGCGCCGGTCAGAAAGATCGAAGTCGAATGCGCAAGCGCCGGTAGGTACGGATGCAGGACGTCCGGCGTGGCATCCGAGTAGTCGACGATCACATTTCCCGGCGTGGCTTCCGTGAGATTGACGGAGGACCCGCGAAGGCGGGTGCGCGTGGTTCCATCTGAAAAATCGACCACGTGCACAGGCGTTCCAGGCACCGCCAGGTTGTAGAGCTGGACGCGATCGACGCCGGTGAGGTCGGAAACGTTGAAGCGATGGTACGTGACACTCGACACGGCTCCCGTCGGGGTAACCCCGTTGCGATACAGAAACGTCGCACGATTCGTTGTCGAGTCGGCTCCGATGGTGGTGCTCGTTTGGTGAATCGCGGAGCCTTCACAGTCGCCGCTCGCCGCGATAACTCTCAGTGCATAGTCACCACGCGACGCAAGAGCAGCGTATCGCCCGACCTGTCGGAGTCCGATCCCTGGCGAACCGTACGCGCGGGTCCAAGTGGTTCCGGATGTAAGGCGGAAGCAAAGGTCTGCGAACGGCGGGGCGTCGACGGTAGGACCGGGAAAGTATGCGAGGCGGACTGCGTAGGGCGCGGGGACAGCCGCGTCACCCGATTGGGTAAGACCACCTCGCGCATCGGCGACCGCATCGACGGTGCGGACGTCCCCCGCGGTCGCGTCTACGCCAAGCACATCCGCGCCACCAGGGTCGCCGTTGGCGTCCCGAACGAGCGCGGCGTCCGCAACGTCCGGTGGGTCGTTCTTGGCACTGCACCCGCCTACGAGAACACCAAGCGCGACGGGGGCGGTCAGCCAAATCAGGAGGATCTTGAGAGTCATGCGCGCAACTTACCCGACAACCACTCTTGCGGTGAATGCCCGTTCTGGGGCAAGGTCTCGCACATTCGTTCGCGGAGAAATCATGAATAAAGCCTCGCTCAGTGCAGTTTCGTCCGGTTTGTCAGTAAGCCTCGCAATCGTTCTCTTCGTTGCGTGCGGCAGCGACAAACCGCCTGCTGCCGCGACGGCGCCCGGCGCTACCCCGGCTGCCCCGACTCCGATCGTTGCGTCAGGAAAGATTCCCGTGACGCTAGGAACGGCGCAGACGTTCAGCACCGCTGCGCAGCCCGGGTACTCGTTCACAGTTCCGACTCCGGCGTGGTACGAGATTCACGTCGAAGGCGCGCCTCTCGATCCAATCGCGGCCCTGTACGAAGGAACGACGGCGATCGCGGAGAACGACGACATTTCTGAGACCGATCGCAACGCGAAGATCGTTCGCAAGCTGAAGGCCGGCCCGCACCACGTCGTCGTGCACGAGCTCGGCGGCAACGCGATGGCGGGCCGTATCACGGTGAAGCTCGCAACCGGACCTGCAGGCGCTGGCGTGCTTCAAGCAGGACAGCAGATGATTGTGCAGACTCGTGATGCACCGGCGAATCACGACTACGACGCATCCGTCTCCGTTGTGTTCATCGCGCCGAGCGCGGGCAAGTACGTCTTTACCGCAGCTCCCGAGAGCCGCGCCGCAGATCCCGTTCTCATTCTCGTTCAGAACGGCAATGACCTCGCGACGGACGACGACGGCGGTGGCGGGCGAACGTCGAAAATCGAGATGGACCTTCAACCCGGTCCGTACCAACTCTGGGTTCGTGATCACGCGAACGACGCGGAGCGCATCAAGCTGACCGCGATGATGATCGCCACTCCGTAGTGACACTAGAAGGCTTTCTAAACGCGGTTCCTGCCGCGATCGAACGGTCGCTCGACGCAAGTGACCTCACAACGTACGGGCGCGACTGGACCAAAGTGTTCCCGCCGCGCCCGTCGGCAATTTTGTTCCCTCGCTCCGCCGAGGAGGTGCGCGCGATCCTCCTCGCGGCCAACGCAACGGGCACCGCGATCGTTCCTTCCGGCGGACGTACGGGATTGGCTGGCGGCGCAGTGGCGACAAACGGGGAGGCCGTTGTTTCGCTCGATCGCATGAACAAGCTTGGGGACGTCGATACGCGCGCCCTGACGGTGCACGTAGGCGCCGGTGCCATTACGGAGGCTGTTCATGAACACGCTCTTGCCGCAGGGCTTTTCTGGCCGGTTGATTTCGCTTCGAAGGGGTCGAGTCAGGTCGGCGGAAACATCGCAACGAACGCCGGTGGCGTTCGCGTAATTCGCTATGGTCTGACGCGAAACTGGGTCCTCGGACTCGAAGTAGTCACGGCAAGCGGCGAGCAGCTCGTGATCAACGGCGCGCTCGAGAAGAACAACACCGGCATCGACCTGCGGCAGTTGTTCATCGGCAGCGAAGGAACCCTCGGAATCATCACGTCTGCCACGTTGAAGCTTGCGAAGGCACCCGATGATCCAGAGGTCGCGCTCGTCGCGCTCGCGGATCTCGACGCAGTGTTGGCGTTCTTCGACGCAGCGCGAAGGGGACCGTTCACGATCAACGCGTTCGAGTTCTTCACCGAAGCGTGTACGAAGCGCCTCGAGAAACATCGAGGTCGATCGCTTCCGCTCTCGACACGTGCAACGCACTACGTACTCATCGAGGCTGAGGCAGCGAGCCCCGAAGCATTCTCAGATTGGCTCGGCGCACAGGTGGAGACCGGGCTTCTCGTGGATGGGACCGTCGCCACTTCGCCAGCCAACGCCGCTACTCTCTGGTCGTTTCGTGAGGGCATCAGCGAATCGCTTTCTGCGACCGGCTTCCCGCACAAGAACGACATCGCGTTGCCGATCTCCGAGCTGGCCGCGTTCTCGCATGCGTTCGAGACGCTGATCCGCACGCGTTACTCCGACCTCGAGCTTTGCATCTTCGGACACATCGGCGACGGCAACCTTCACGTCAACGTCATGAAGGACGAAGCCTCGACCAAAGAGGCGTTCCTGGCGCGGGTGCACGAAGTCGACGCAGAGCTTTTCGCCCTCGTCCAAGCACATCGAGGAAGCGTGAGCGCAGAGCACGGCATCGGGCTTCTCAAGAAGGAGTGGCTGCACTACTCCCGCAGCGTGGAAGAGATCTCGCTTATGCGACGCATGAAGGCCGTCTTCGACCCGAACGGGATTTTGAATCCCGGCAAGGTCTTCTAGGTCGAGCGTCTACGTGAGATTTCGCGTTCGGATCGTCGTCTCGATCTTGCCGAGCGCGTCGCAGACAGGCGCAGCGCGCGCGCGCTCGATGTCCATCAAGAGGTAGCCGATCTCTTCGTTCGTCGACAGCACTTGCGCCTGCACGTTCGCATCGAAGTCCGACACGACTTTGTTCACGTCGCGCAGCACGCCTGGAACGTTCTTGTGAACGTGGACGAGCCGATGCGTCTCTACCGACGAAGATGGGGCTGCAGGAGCGAGCTCCACCTGGGGGAAATTCACCGAACCCGCTGTGGAGCCAGTGCGGAAGTACTTCGTGAGCGTCGCCGCGACTTCACGCCCAATCGCTTCTTGTGCCTCCAATGTCGACCCACCGATGTGCGGGGTCATGATCACGTTCTTGAGGCCTTGAAGCTCCGCGCGGAAAGAATCCGTCGAGCTCTCTTCGGGCTCCTCGGGGAAAACGTCGATAGCTGCGCCCGCGACTCGACCACTCTTCATCGCTGCTGCGAGCGCACCGAGCTCAACGACGTTGCCCCGACTCGCGTTGATCAAGCACGCACCGGGCTTCAACATCGCAAGTTCCTTCTCGCCGATCATGTTCACGGTCTGCGGCGTTGCAGGGACGTGAAGCGTCACGAAGTCTGCACGCTTCAGGATGCCTTCGAGCTCGGTCGAAGACTCGTTATTCCCCATCGCGAGGCGCGGTGACACGTCATAGAACAGCACGCGCATTCCGAACGCTTCGGCGAGCACCCCGACTTGGCGCCCGATGTGACCGTAGCCAACGATCCCAAGAGTCTTTCCCCGGACTTCGCGTGCCCCGCTCGCGGTTTTTCGCCAACGCCCTTCGTGCATCTCGCGCACCCGATCGCCGAGCTCTCGGGCCAGCATCACGATCTCGGCCATGACCAGCTCCGCAACGCTGCGCGTGTTGCTGAATGGAGCGTTGAACACTGCGACTCCCGCGCGCATGGCCGCCTTGAGATCCACCTGGTTCGTGCCGATGCAGAACGCGCCGATCGCGAGGAGGTCCTTCGAGGAGCTGACCGCGAGCGCATCGATGTGCGTTTTCGAGCGGATCCCCAGGAAAGTCACCCCCTGGAGCGCGTTAGCGAGGTCTTTGGACTTGAGCGCGCTCTTCTCGCTGCGAACCTCGAAACCCGCTTGTTCGAGTAACGGCGTGGCGACGGGGTGGATGCCTTCGAGCAGAAGCGCGACGGGTTTGGTCATGGGGGCGAGAGGTTCATTCGTCGCGTGCGAACGGTCAAGCAGCTCATGTTCAACGGAAACCGAGCCTCCGAGCGTCAAAGGGCTAACGGCGGACGCTCCAAATGTCGCGATAGCGGATCTCCACAAATGCTTCTCGTGAACGTTTTCCGCGTTTCCGGGTGGCGTCGGTCTTGCAGTGACGTGCCCTTGCGATAAGAACCGCCGAGGCAATACGAAATGATCCGAACGACCGGTACCTGCACCTCCTTCGCATGCACTTTCTTCCTCCTCTCCCAGCTCCTCGGGTGCGGAACACCTGCCGACGCGGCGCCCTCGGACGCGTCGATCGACATGTCGACGATCATGATCGCCCGGGACGCGGGCCCTGACGCTCGGCGCGATGCGATCACGGCGAACGCGTTCTCTTGCAGTCAGAACGTGAACCGGACGTGTGGGACCGGCCTGTCCTGCAAGCTCAGCGGACGATGCTCGCCTGGTGAACACGGGGAAAACGTTTCGTGCCGCATGCTTCCGCAGGTAGAGATCGGTGATTCGTTCGACTACGTTTACGGCGAAGGCGACGCGCTCTATCAAGGCACCGGGAAAGTGATCTCGTCCACGGGGACTTCCATCTGTGAGAACCGTGTCGGTGTGATTGGCGCGCAAGTCGGCTCGGCCAACGCGTGCGATCCAAACTCCGCCAACTCGTGCGATCCGTGCTCGAACTGCCGAGTTCTTGGCGCTTCCCCTGAAGGATCCGTCACGGGCTGCATCGCAGACTGTGTCCCGCAAGACGGCTGCAATCCGTGTGACGAGGGCCTTGCGTGTATCGACAATCCATTCTCGGCATTCAACGGCGGATGTTGGACCGGATGCAGCACGGACGAGGCGTGTCGCCTCTATCGCGAAGACACAGACCGCAACGGCGAGATCAGCGGCGAGCTTCGCTTCCCCGATGGCGGAGTGCCAGACGGCGGGTTCCCGGACGGCTCCGTGCTTCCGCCTGCCGACAAACAACGTGTCACGACCCGAGCGGATGTTCGATGCGACACATCGACGCGCCGCTGCACGCACGACGGAAAGCCTGGAGCGAGCGCGGGCGACCGCTGCGAGGCGGACTGGGATTGCGAAGCGGGCGGAGTCTGCATTCTGGGCAGCTCGGACATCGGCGGCCCGTTCTGCACCAAGGCCCGTTGCGACAGCCCATCGCGAGCGTGCGCAGGCGGAGACCGCTGCCTTGCGTATTCCACGCGCCTGTTCATGTGCACGGATAACTGCACGGTCGGTGGGGAAGCAGCGATGCCGGAGCGCCGTCTTGGCGCAACCGGTGGCGGCGCTGGATGCCGCGCAGGCTGGATGTGCCGTCCCGGCGCAGTGTCCCCAGGAAACTCGGGCTGCTGGCTCGGCAACTACAACGACGTGACGACCAACAACATAGGATCGCCGTGCGAGGACGCGACGGACTGCTATTCGCCGTTCGGATACGGGGAATGCGTCAATAACTTCTGCATCGTGCGGTACTGCGAAGGTGTTCGCGGCGTACCTTCTGATATCTGCGGTGTTTCCAACCGACGTTGCGTGAATGCGGGTACGGCCTCCTTCTGTGTTCGCACCTGCACCACGGCAAACGACTGCGAAGCCCCACTTGCGTGCGCACCCGGCGAAACCCCGGACGTTCGATTCTGCGCGCCTTTCTGCGCAAACACGTCGGAATGTCGTGCCGGTGAATCGTGCAGCATCCGCGTCGGCGAGACGGTCGGCCGGTGTATCGCTCAGGCGACAGATGGCGGAATTCGCCCGGCAGACGCCGGGGTCGCGGACAGCGGCACCCCGTCTTCCGACGTCGCGCCTCTGAATGACGCAGCGGCGGGCGAATGACAAACCCAACAACCGGATATCCCTACTGGACGTCCTTCCCAGTGCGCGCTAGAAGCGGGGCCCTATGTACTTGATGGGTTCCCGCAAGCCTCGGAAAAAGAACCGCACGCGCTCGCGTGGCAAGCGCGCTGCGCTCGCCGCGAAGAACCGTCGTCGCGTCAATCGCATGGCGCGCCGTAAGCTCGGCTTGCGCCTCACGAAGAGAAGCGGTCCGAAGCGAAAGAAGTAGCGTTGGCTACTTCCGAGCGGCCCGCAGCGCCATCTCTGATCCCGTCCGCGGGTCGAAGCATTTTCGTTGTTAGCGACGCGACGGGCGAGACCGCAGAACGCGTGGTCCGCGCTGCGTTGTTGCAGTACCCCAAGGACCCCGCAAAGGTTCGCCTGTTTACGCGTGTGCGTGACCGAGATGCAGTGCGCGACGTCCTCAAGCGAGCTGCGGACGCGCAGGCACTCGTCGTGTTCACGCTCGTCTCGCCGGAGCTTCGCGACTTTTGTCACGAGACAGCTCGGAGTCTCGACGTTGAAGCGGTCGACGTCATCGGAACACTGATTGGCAAAGTGGGAACGTTCCTCGGTGCGACTCCGCTCAACATGCCGTCTGTGACGATGCCGCTGTCGGACGACTATTTCAGGCGCGTCGAAGCGATCGAGTTCGCCGTGAAGAGTGACGATGGTCGCGAGCCGAGAAATCTAAAACGCGCCGAGCTCATCCTCGTGGGCGTGAGTCGCACGAGCAAGACACCGCTCTCAACGTATCTTGCCGGTCGCGGAATTCGTGTCGCGAACGTTCCGCTCGTGCTCGGAGTTCCACCTCCTGGCGAGCTGTTCGAAGTTCCACCAGAGCGAGTTATCGGCCTGCGGCTGGATGTGGAGAAGCTCGTCGAGATTCGTCGAGCACGGCTAGCGCAGCTTGGAATGCCCGCTGAAACGAATTACGCGGTTCGCGATCACGTGCGGGCAGAGCTCGAGTACGCCGAAGACCTGTTCAAAGACAATCCGCAGTGGATGGTCGTGAACGTCAGCGGTCGCGCGATCGAAGAGACCGCCACCATCATTCTCGAATCGATCAAAGAGCGCGAAGAGAAGCGCGCTGGCACCACGACCTCGAGCGGAACGACACCCGCTACGGGTTGAGCGTCGAGTCGGCCGTCGCCCCACCTTCGAGCGTTGCAATCAGGCTCCCAACGGAGCTCGGTGAGCTATCCGTGCAATCGTCGAAGTGCCACAGAGCGATCGTCACGCTCGGGACTGAGCTGAATCGGCGCGACGGCACCACGTCTGTACGTGGGTAGACGCTGCGGGACGAAACTCGGATCTCGTCGATGGATCCCGCTAGCGACTCTGTCGACGGCATCGACAACCCACCGCCAAAGCGCAGCGGTGTCATCAACATCGAGGTCGCGACGTTGGATGGCCCTGCGGCATACGCACCATTCACCCACTGGTGCACGTTGACGACGTCCGGCCCGGCCGTTTCGATCTCGCAGGCTATGTGCGACCACTCTCCGATCGCGAGTGAGCCCGTGCTCACACCGGAGCTGCCCGTCGTCGTTCCGGCACGACACGAGACGCCACCGTTGGCGTACACGATTCCGACGAAACCTTGTGCAGGACCCGGCGGAGGATTCATGTACTCCTGCCCGATGCGCATGATGTACGCGGACCCCGAGACCGGGAGGAACGTCGGCCTGATCCACATCTCGTACGTCATGATGGTTCCCGTCGCTTGGCTCGGAAGGTACGTTGTCGAGACCATTTGCGAGACGCTGCCGTTCAACAAGATGGAGCAGCTTGGGCCAGCGTCTCGCGCGGAGTCGACCGAAGCGTCGACACTGGCCTCGGCGACGCGGAGATCCGGCGTGATGGCGACGTCCGTAGGGAGGAGGTTGACGTCGGTTGCCCCGTCGAGCGCGGCAGGCGCGTCGACGAAAGTGGACGCATCGAGGGAAAGAACATCGCTCGGCGGGGCAGTATCGGTGACCGGAACGACGTCGGGCGCGGCATCCACACGAGAAACGTCAGTGGAAGGAACCGCGGTGTCGAGCGACGCTTCCGGAACCGATGCGTCTGTGACCGGGACGCCATTGGCATCTGCACCGAAAGCGGGCAACGTGCCCACGTCGATCCGGGCATCTGCACAAACCGCGCTACGACAGGTGAGATCTTCACCACACGTCCTGCCGATGCACCCGTCTTCGAATCGCAGCCGCAGGAGCAAGGTCTGCCCTGAAACGTATCCACTCAAGACCTTCACTTCGGCAACCAGCTCATTCGCAGATCCGAGAGCGGTCGCAGTGAGGCGATAGAGCCGAGCGGTGTCTCCGTCGAGGGGGCCGAGCGCGACGCGTGTTGGCCAATGGAACGACGAGCCCGCAACACGAGTCTCCTCGAACCGTCGAACGTACTCTCCAGCGGCCCTTCCCGTAGACCCATCGACGCGAATGCGAAGCGAGCGTATCGCGGCGCGAACCTGCGGATCCGCATCGATCTCCACAATTACTTGAGTACGCGGCGTGACGCTCTTGGCGCAGGCCACGAGCAGGAGTGGGCCGAGCAAAAGGACGGCGCGTGCGAGTGAAGCGCTCATGGACCTCTCAAGGTGAAGACCACGTTGCCAAAGTCGCCCATGACGAGAGGTTGTTGCTCCGCACCTTGGCTGCTGAGCAAGACTCCAGTGACCACGGCGCCCGCGGCGACGACACCGATGATCGTCCAGAACCACCAGGTTTCGTAAACCTCTTGCCCGCGTGCACGAGGTCGCTCTGGAGTAATCATCATCGATGCGTCGGTGACACTGCCCTGGCGCGGACCCGACTCTGGGGGAATGACCGCCGCTGCGATAGGCGGCGCAGGAGAAGCAGAGCTAGTAGCCGCGACGGTCTCGCGGAGCACTCGAATGCGCGCTTCGACGTTGCGCCGCTGAGGAGTGGTCGGCGCTCGGACGAGAAACTGCTCGTAGGCATCAAGCGCCTCTTGGTCGCGCCTCAACCGATCGGCAGCAGCACCAATGTTGTAGAGAAGCTCGCCTCGATCGCTTAGCTCGAATGAGCGTCGGAAATTTGTGAGCGCCTCCTCAAAACGACCGTCGTCAAACGCGAGGCGCCCGGCCTGGTAGAGATTGCGCGCTTCGGCATCGCGCGCAGACGGCGCAGCCTCGCCTTGCGTTGCCGGTGGACGAGCTGCGCGACGCCCGCGTCGCTGAGCGTTCGCAGCCGATGACCAAAACAGCGCTACGACGACGCCGCCGACCCCAAGAGCTCGCACGAACGCATGCTGCCCAAGAGCAGACTCCGCAGGCAAACAAAATTACACGGTCCCGCTCGCAAAGTGGTCAGGTTCGAGGTGGACGAGTCGCGTACCCATCGGCGACGGACGCGTAAATCTGAGCGAGGAGTCCGTCTGCAACGCGAAGGCGCCGGCTGAGTTCGCGCGCGATGTTCATGATAAACAGCGAGTATGCCTTGATGTCCCGGCGATAGAGCAAGCGGTCGAGATGTTCGGTGCCGATCGCGAGAAGGATCGTGGGTGCAAGAGCGCGCACAGTCGCGGAGCGGGGTTGGACCTCAAGGAGAGCCATCTCCCCGAACCAGTCACCCGGGCCGAACACCGCGACGCGAACATCGCCGCTGCGACCTGTCTTGGCGACTTCGAGCTCCCCGACGATTACGACGAACATTTCCCGCGAAACGTCGCCTTCTCGAACTACCACCTCGCCAACGGCAACCTGCCGGGTAGGCACGTCACGAGCAAGTATGCTCAGCGACTCGTCGTCCAGGCCGCCGAACAGACCAATGTCTTTCAGCATGTTGGCGTTGACGCGGGGCGCAGGCGACTGGGAAGTCACGAGCAGCATGGTTTCATCGGTGAGGCACGGTTGCAACCGGAGAACTGCGTTTCTTAACGCCGGATGATTGACCGTGTAAGCTCCGTCCGACGTGACCAGCCAACGCAAGCAAAACCCGGGAGACAAGATCGGCCCGTATTCGGTGGTGCGCGAGCTGATCGCGACGCCGCACGGAACTCTAGTTCTCGGTCACACCAGCGGCGGCGGGATGGCCAAACCTGTCATCGTGAATGTGCTGCCAACCGCGCTGACGGACGATTCACTCGCCCTCGCATTGATCACGGACGCGGCGGAAACGGCGGCTTCGCTGGCTCATCCGAACATCGCTCAAATCATCGAGTTCAACCTCACCACCAGCGCGAGCGGTCAGCGCGAGTATTTCTTGGTCTTCGAGGCATCGGAGGGCCTTTCGCTAGCAGAGTGTGTGGCGACGAGGCCGCTGTCTGAAAGCGTTACGGCGCATTTGGGAACGGGGGTCTGCCGCGCGTTGATCGCTGCGACCTCACACACGGATGCCAGCGGCGCTCGCGCCGAGATGCAGCATGCGTTGCTCGCGCCGAACTACATCTGGCTGGGCGTGGACGGTTCGCTCAAGGTTCTCGACTTCGTGATGGGCACTGCCGCAGCCCAACGAGGGCTCGTGCCTCAAGCGGAGCATGCAATCCTCGTGGGCAGCCTGCTGGACGGCGCGCTCCCTCGCGAGCGCACCGCGCCGATGCAGGACCTGACTTCGGGGGCGGCCAACGGAGTGCACGACTTGCATACCTTGCTGGACGACCTCGTTCAGGTGACCGCAGGGCTGCCGAGTCGAGCGACGGAGGCTGATATCGCGACTCTGGTGCGCGACGTCCGCGCCGCGCAGAGCTCTGCTGTCCGCGTCGTAACGGGCGGGACGCACCCGACGTTCGACGAGTCGCCTCCCAGTGACGCAACGGTGCTCGAAGGAGTCGAGAGCGGATTCGCTCAGGTTCCCTCGATGGACCAGCAACCCGCGCAGAGCTCCGCAAGCGCGCAAATCGGTATCGAGGAGGATCGCCCGACCCCGATCGAGTCCGTTCCAGGACGCGAACCTCCGATCCTCAACGTTCCATCGCCGAAGCCACCGAGCATGTCCGCGGGGATGGCCACGATCCAAGGACTGCCGTCCGGCCGCCCGAAAGTGGTGGTTCCCCGACCACCGGGGACGGGGGCCGGCACGGGGCTGAGCAAACCTGCGGCAGCAGCCAGCGGTATCCCCAGACGCCCCGCTCCTCCCTCCCAACGTCCGCCTCCTGCGCGTCCGCTTGGAAGCATTCCCGCCATTGGCTCGCTGAAACAGCCACCGTTGCCATCGATCGGGCATGCGCAGACGCTTCTCGATGACGCGGTTAGTGGAAAGATCGAAACGATCGGCACGGGCGAAGTGGAAAAAATCGGCCCCGGAGAAGAAGCCGCGCCCGCGTTCTCGAGCTGGCCCGCAGCTCCCGCGGATCCCTCGACTTCGCTTGCACCTGCACCGCTGATCATTCCGCGTCCCGCACACGCGCGCGCGTTCTCGAGATCAGAACCGCCGCCCAAGATCATCAACACCGCAGCGGCTTTGCCAAAGGCTCTGGAGAAAGCGCCGGTTGCGGTCGCTGCAGCACCAGAACCCGTGCGCGAACCGGAACCCGC
>CAZWQH010000064.1:0-15514 GCA_964635815.1 uncultured Sandaracinaceae bacterium | reverse complement strand
GGTCTACGGGCGAACCGTAAATCGCGAGCAGCTCGCGCCCGTCAGGCAGAGGGAAGCGCATCTGATCGGGGAGGCGGCGCAAGCGCTCGAGAACAAGTGTTCCCACCGCGCTGCGAGTCGAGCGGAAGAGCTCGGCACGTGCTTTCTCCGCGTCTGTTCCCCCCAAGAGCTTGGTCTCGGGCAACGCCGCAAGCGCGAGGTCGCTCGCGCCTCGAATGAGCTGGACGTTTCGTTCCACAAGTCGGAGCCACGTTGGGTGAGCTTCTTGCGAGCCGAAGAGATGGTTGCCGAGCGAGACGATGTGGCTCACCGATGCTGCCGCGAGCTCCGAGAGGACTCGATCGAAAGCTGCAAGATTTCCGTGGATGTCGGAAACGAATGCGACAGGACGATTGAGGGGTTGTGCAGCCATTCGAGCGGTCGATGCTCTGCCATTTGTGGCTCGGGAAAACAAGGCGAGCGCCAGTCCGCACAAATGTTGCGACGCGCGATGCCACCTCTCTACGATTAACGCGTGACGACAATCGATGGGCGCAAACCCGGCGCCACCCCCGACTGCTCGCAGGTCGGGAACAAAGCCATTCCCGACTGCTCGCAGGTCGGGAACAAAGCCATTCCCGACTGCTTGCAGGTCGGGAACAAAGCAATTGCACTGAAACCGCCGGTTCGAGCGTCTCGTAGCGCAAGGATCATCGTGCGCGAGTCAAAGCGCCTGTCACGAGAGGCCGAAGAGCTCATTTTCGAAACGGCGCAACTCATTTCCGAAGGAAACATCCTGCGTTCTGCCGAGCGAACCTCGTATTTCGGGAGCAGCATGTTCGCGATACCCATCTCGGCGTTGGCTGCGAAGTGGCGTGGAGATCTGGATTCCGTCGCGTGTCGTGAGCTGGTCGCGTTGGTGGGCCAATCCGTCCGCGTGCGGTTGCGCGCAGTTCGACTTGCGCGGGCAGAGGCGGCGCGCAAAGTCAGCGGGCATGCGCTCGGCACCGCTGTTTCCGAGACGCGCGTTCGCTTGCACGAGCAGCATCTGCTCATCGATGTGGATATCGAAGTGCCGCTTCGGGGCCACGTATCCATTGCCGCTTCTTGACGCATGACTGATTCGAACAACAACTCAGGCAACGTTATCTATATCGACTTCGGGCTCGGAAGCGGGCGCGCATCCGTCACGAACGCGCGCGACAACGAGCGCGAGCCTCGCGCAGCGAACGTGCGTGAAGAGAGCAAAGCGGCGAAGCCAAGCGTTGCGCCACCGCCAGCAGATGCGCGCCAATCCGACCCGACTCTCGCGCTCTTCTCGACGACGGATGCGGCACGGGTGGTCGGTGTGTCGCCGACACGCCTCCGGTACTGGGCGCGCACTGGGTTCTTGACTCCGAGCGGTCGCAGCGGAAAGCAAGTCCGCTACACGTTCCAAGACTTGATCGGCCTTCGGGCGGCTCGCGGATTGCTAGGTCAGGGCGTCCCCCTCGCGCGGGTTCGCAAAGCCACGACCGCTCTGAAGGAAGCTCTCCCGCGCGTGACAGCGCCCTTGGCAGAGCTACGCGTGGTCGCGGACGGTGGGACGCTCGTTGCACACTCTGCAGAGGGTGCATTCGATGCGCAGTCCGGTCAGCTTCGACTCAGCTTCGAAGTCAGTGAGCTCCGCGACGACGTCGTCCGCGTACTCGCACGTGACGTTGGCACTCGACCTGTGGCAGCGTACGAGCACTACCTCGAAGGTTGTCGTCTCGACGAAGACGAGACCACGCTCGAGCTAGCGCAAGCAGCGTACGAGCGTGCAGTCGAGCTCGACCCGTCGTTGGCCTCTGCGATGACCAATCTCGGCAACGTCAAATTCCGGCGCGGGCTGCTCCAAGACGCCGAGCGTTGCTATCGGCGTGCGCTTGCGATCGACGGCGCGCAGCCGGAAGCGCTCTACAACCTTGGCTTCCTCGCACATGAACGTGGCGATGGACGTGGTGCAAGCGAGCTTTTCGAGCGAGCACTGTCGATCGACCCAACGTTTGCCGACGCTCAGTTCAACTTCGCGGTCGTGCTCGAGGAGCTCGGACGACCGACCGAGGCGCGAACGCATTGGCGTGCGTACCTAGAGCTTGAGCCGGCCGGGGCATGGTCCGACATCGCGCGTCGTCACGTGCTCTCATCCGAGCGTCCGCAGGATCGCGCTCAGGGCGTCGAACCCGCGCACCCTTCAATTGACTGAACATGGATCCGATCACGAAATTCATCGACCTGTTTGCACTTGCTACCGCTTCCCTCAGGGCGGTGCCGGCTAATGCTTCGTCCGCATTTCCCGAGGTGAACGCGATGACGTTGGCGACCGTGGATCCGGACAACAAGCCAAGCGCTCGAATCGTTCTGCTCAAGGCTGCCGATGCGAATGGGTTCACGTTCTTCACCAACTACGAAGGGCGAAAGGCTGCTGCGCTCGCCAAGCATCCGGTTGCAGCGCTCGTCTTTCATTGGCCACTGATTGGTGTTCAAGTTCGGATCGAGGGTGACGTCGAACGCGTGACCGCAGCCGAATCAGACGCGTATTTCGCGACGCGCGCGCGCGGGAGCCAAATCGGAGCGTGGGCATCGGATCAGAGTCGCGCTTTGGAAAGTCGCGAAAACCTCGAAGCGAGCGTCCGTGAGATCGAGACCCGATTTGCGAACAGTCCGATCCCACGACCGGAGCACTGGGGCGGGTATCGAGTGGTCCCGCGTTCCATCGAGTTCTGGAGCAATCGCGACAGTCGTCTGCACGAGCGGGAGGTTTTCAGTCGTCCGAACCCCGCGACGCCTTGGAGCCGCTCGCTACTACAGCCGTAGTGTTTCTGGGCTCGCGTCTGCGCTCGCCTGCCTCTGCGGCTTTTTTGACTCCGATCGCGCAATCGGGCACCAGTGACGGTGTCGGAGGCGTCATGGCGAAAGAAGAAATCATTTCTGTCGTAGCCCGTTTGGTCCAGGCCAACTTGAATCTTCGTTTCGAAGGTGCGACCGCGAAGCGTCACGAACGCGCGCAGGGTTACGCCGATGGCTACATGAAGGCGCTCATCGACGCAGGTCTCGTTACGGAACGAGAGATGCGCGAGATTGTTGGGCGTGCGAACGAGTCGTTCGTCACCGCAACGGCGTAGTAGCGCTCGAGTTTGACGCTCGCTCACTCGCCGACCACACTCCCGCAGCACCGCGTACCAAGCCGGGATGGCGGAAAGGCAGACGCCGGCGACTTAAAATCGCCTGTCCGAAAGGGCGTGCGGGTTCAAGTCCCGCTCTCGGCACCCGCTACGGAACCAAATCCGCAGCGGTTCGCGGCAGCAGCTTCGAGCTTCCGTTACGGAACGACAGTACGCCCGTGATGGACGTGAAGGTCGCGCCGACTGCTGGGAACGGAGCTGCGAGGAAGAGGAAGTCGTCGACGCGAAGCGTTGCGCCGATGACGAACTCGTTCGTTGGGTCGCGTTCACCCGCGCCCGCGGGCGGATTGATCGCTGAGACAGTGACGTTCTCGATGCGAACCAGCACGCCTTCGAGCGCCGCTGCGCGCGAGCCGCCCGTTGTGATTTCGGCGTCCGTTACGACAACGGGGGCCGGAAGAACGACTCCGCTCGCTGTCCGCGTGACTGTCACCATTGTGATCTGCTTCATACCGAAGTAGTCGGTGACCTTGCCGGACGCGTTCACACGATCACCGACCGCGACCGTTGGCATCGAAGACGTGAAGATGAAGATCGCACTGTTGTCGGCGCTCGGTGCGCCGCCCATCGTGTCCGCATCCGATTGGACCCAGATGCCCTGGCGATAGACCGCTGTGACAACGACACCAACGAACGAGACGTCGGCGTTTACTGCGATGCGACCGGTCTTGACGTCGTAGACGGTCGAAGGGCACGCGGCCGGAATAGGATTCGCGGTGTTCGGGCACGGATCGCAAATGTTGCCGCGCATGTCGGCATCATCATCTGCTTGATCCGTGTTCCTGCGATCGGGGCAGTTGTCGGTCGCGTTCGGGACCATGTCTCCATCGCGATCATTCGCGTCGGGAAGACCGCACTCCGTGGTGTTAGGGGCGAGCGGGCACGGGTCGCAGGCGTCTCCGTCGGCGTCGCCATCGGCGTTCCCTTGCATCATGCCGTCGACAGGGCGGACCGGATTGAACACACGCGGACAGTTGTCCATCGCGTTCTGGATGCCGTCGCCATCGCCGTCTTCGGATGTGAGAGCTCCGGTGTACCGTGACGATCCAAGAACGCTCGGGTTGGGGAGGGTTCCTGTCGCGTTGCGTTCAGGAACGCAGGAGGGCTCGTTCTGCGGCACGCCGCAGAAGAAGAGCGCGTAGTTCGCTGTGTTGAGCGCGCGCAGCTCCGCAAGTGTCTTACCGGTTTCGCGTTTCGCGCAAACTCGTTTCATGGCTCCACACACGTCGAGCTCGTCGCATTCCAATGCGATTTGGCCCACCAGCTCGGAGTCTCCCGAGAGTGGGACACCAGCACGTAGCACGAGCGCAACGTCCGCCGGCTCGGCCGCGACTACCGCTCGATATCCGCGACGGTCGTTCGTCTCGCGAAAGACCGAGATGTCTGCGACGCGACCAACTGCAATGACACCAAGCGTGTCGTCCATGTCCATCGCGACCGCGCCATTTCGAGTGACCATGAGCCAGAGGTCTCGGTCTGTGAACGCTCGGTCGTAGTACTGACGGTTCAGCTCATCGGCGCAGCGAAGCTCACGGAGCATGTTCATCGAGCCCGTCGGAGTCCAATCCGTACCGAGCGCGATGTTCACTCCGAGACGTGCATACTCTTGTGCGTGTGCGGTTTCGCCGTACAGCGTGACGTTCGAACGGGGCGACCAGATGAGCGAAGCGCCGTCGCGTGCGATCTCCGCGATGTCCGGCGGGAGCAGCGCGACACCGTGGACGAACGAGCTGTTCGACTGGACGAGATCGTTGGCGCCTTCGCGGATGCAAAGGTACTCGTTGCGAGCTTCGGCATCGATGCCTTCAGAAACGTGACCGATGTACGGACGACCGACGATGGAAGTGGCGGTGTCGATGCTCGGATATCCGCATCCCGAGGCGAGAAGGCGCGGCGTGGCGTCGCCGAGCGGGAATGTTTCGCTTCGCACCTGGGCGTTGGTCAGGCCTTCGGTTTCGTTTCGGTCCAGGTTTCGAATGAAACCACGTGTCGAGACCGTTGCACCTTCACCGACGACTGCCGTCGCTCCACCGAGGACGAACCGTAGCTCGCCCCACGCAACGTGTTCGTACGTGCTCGTGGTTCGCGCCGGGATGTCGGAATGGCCGCGAAGGCCGCGTCGCCAATCGTGGCGGTGCTCATAACGCTCCGGCGTTCGCATGTAGGGTGCGCCTTGCGTGTAGTTGATGTGATCGTGTGCGTTGATCAGCCCAGGGCTGATCACGGCGCTCGTGCATTCGATCCGAGTCGCTTCCGCGCTCATCGCGGAACAGTCCGCATCTACACAGCGGATAGTGCCGGTTCCGTCCACGTAGACCTCGCCTGGCGAGAGGATGCGATCCGGAAGGAGCACGGAACCACGGATGACGGTGCCTGCTGTCCCAACCCGAACCACGCTGCACTGAAACGGCGCCAGGTCTGGCAGGCCGGAGTCACCTGCGTCGGAACCAGGGTTCACGCGGGCATCGTTGCCGGCGTCGTTCGACATCGGTACGACGTCTCGCGGACAGCCAGTGAGCAGGAACGTGAGGAAAGGAAGGAGAAAGCTCGGATTGCGTGCGGCCCCGAGCGAAAGACACTTCGACATGGCCCGCACTGTGTAAACGAACTCTGTCCGGTTCAAGCGACGGGTGGGTGGATTTCTCGAGTCGGGTTGCTCGACCACAGGCCGCCAGTTACCTTAATGGACAGCTCGAAGTGCGAGCGGTCAGTCAAGAACCAGTAAGCAACACGCAGGCGACGAAAAGAGCGTGCACCAGGCATCCAGCTGGGCGCGACAAAAGGAGTCAAAGCCATGCAACGAAGAATGTTTTTGTCGAAGATCCACCGGGCGGTAATCACTCATGCCGACCTGGAGTACGAAGGTAGCGTGACCATCGATTCGGACCTGCTCGAGGCAGCCGACATCGTTCCGCACCAGGAAATCCACATCTGGAACGTGACGCGCGGATCGCGCCTCATAACGTATGCGCTGCCAGGACCGCGCGGCTCCGGAGTTATTTGCATCAACGGCGCCGCGGCTCACTTGAATGGCCCCGGTGAGATGGTGATCTTGGCCACGTTTGGCGAGATGAGCGACGCGGAAGCGCGCGCGCACGTTCCCAAGGTGGTTCGTGTCGACGAGAAGAATCGGATGATCTCGACTGAAGCGGAGACCCCGGGTCCCGCGATGCCGAAGCACATTACTTCGAGCTCGCCGCAGCACGTTCAGTGAGGCGACGGAGTGCATCCGCGCTGCGCACACCCATCCAGAACAGATCTTTGCCATCGACCTGCTCGACGCGCGTCCGGTTAGGCACGAGTTCGAAGCGAACACGGTCCGAGTCGGTATACGGCCACGGTTCATCGGGCAACAGAACGAGGTCTGGGTTTCTGCTCACGAGCTCGTCGCGACTCAGGCGCGGGTAACGTCGGTCGCGTTCGGTCGCGTTCGCGGACGCTGTCGGGTCTAGGTCTGCACGGAGCGGATATCGACGGTCGCGTTCGCCACAGACGTTCTCGAATCCAGATAGCGCGAGTAAATCGCCTGCGTACGTGTCGTTATTGAACGACATGAGCGGGTCGTCCCAAATTGGAACAAACACGCGCGGACGGGCGGTTCTGGGCTGCGTCGCCTCCTCAATCGCGGTCTCGAGCTCTGTAGCGTGGCGCTCCGCGTCTGCCTCAGCGCTCAACAACCAACCGAGCGTTCGGAGGTGCGCGGGGATCTCGCGCACCCGTTGCGGAAACGACACGAACACGGGAACACCCGCGGCGATCAGAGCTTCGACGTTGTGTCTCGTGTTCTCTTCTTTGTTCGCAAGCACCAGGTCGGGGCGGAGCGCGATCACCTCGGGAACCTTCGCGTTCTTCGTGCCGCCGATCGTGGGAATCTGACGAACGGCTTCGGCAGGCTCGACGCAGAACTCAGTTCGTCCGACTAGCAACGAAACGCTGGTGAGGGTCGCAACGTTCTCGGTCTCGCTTGGCACCAGGGAAACAACTCGCAGGGTTCCGTCTGCAGCGCGGATGGGGCACGCGAAGTGCTGCCCGATTGCGTCTGTGCGCGCGCATGAATCCAACACGGCCCCGTCTCTTACGGTGCGACCGACTTGTCGAGGGCCATCGCCCACCGCACTTCGTCGAGCAGGGTCGGGACGTCATCGACGGCCTTTTCGTACGTAACTTCGTGCCAGACATCGAGGACCTTCAGTTGGTCCATCGGGTCTTTCACTTCGGTGGTTGCGGTTGCGGTCTCGCGGTACCCGCGTGCATCGGCCTTTTCCCTGAAACAGGCTCGGACGCGTTCGAAGAGCTCGCGAGCCTCCACATGCGGAAAGTCGGATCGCTGGCTGCGGACCGTAAAACGAACGGTCTGGGCGTCGGCGAGGATGCGGACTCCCGAATCCATGATGTGGTAGCGCTGCCGCTCAGCAAGGAAGATTTCCGTGCCGCGCGTGCGGAATACCTCTAGCCCCGCTGCGACGAGGGCGTCTTTGATCGCTTCGATGTCTTTCGCCATGGGCGGCAAGGCTTCTTGGACACCCTAACATAGGCGGCTGATGCAACTCGTAGCCTTTTTCGCCGACTCCGTACCGACACTGACTTGAGATCAACCTGACTTGAGATCAACACTGCGAACGCAAAAAAGGCCGCGTTGCCGCGGCCTTTTCCATACTGCTATTCCAAGTTCTTACACCGAACGCCGAACGACTCGTCCGATAGATATGTTTGTTCGGACCTGACTAGCAAGTCCGAAGCTGGTTATGAGTTCATTCGGCTGACGCGCTCGGCCAGGAGACCCTTAGGGCCTTCCTTGATCTCGAACTCAACCTGCTGACCTTCTTCAAGCGTGCGGAAACCTTCGCCGACGATTTGCGTGTAGTGCACGAAAACGTCCGGACCGTTGTCCTGGCTGATGAAGCCAAAACCCTTTGCGTCGTTAAACCACTTAATTGTACCAACGGCCATCTTACTTCCTCCGAGCTTTGCAACCGTCACGCGTGACGGTTGCGCCCCTGTGTTATTTGGACACAGCGTTTTAGCGAACTCTGTTGCCCAACTCCTCACGAAAATCGGTGTGGAGCGGGCGGAGAATAAGTTGCGGGAGGTGTGAGTCAAGGAGTTTCGCCCCGACGGGCAGAAATACCTCTAAATAGAAGGAGATCGGCACGATTTCGTGTGTTCGACGCCGATCTCTACGACTGCGAAAATGCTTCCGCGAAGGGCGCTGCCGGCCCGAACGAAATGACGCTATAGGCTAAAGACTCGGACGCCGTTGTTCGCGCCCGCCATCTCCGCTCTCCAGAACGTCGCGGCGACGGGCTGCGCGCCTCGGAACGCGACTCGGGCGAAGTACCCGGTGCTCTGGGCTATGTCGACGGCGCGCCGCTCGAAGCCGCTGGCGCCGGGGGGGCGGCGCGCCGCTCGCAGCGTATGGGAGGTGGCATCCTGGTAGACGATCCGGATGGTACCATCCGCTCCTACGGCGATGCTGCTGTCGTCACCAACGATGTGCTTCCCGTCGGTGAAGGTCGTGGTTCCATCCGAGTATCCGTCGTCGACAACTGCAGGGTCGCCGGGGATGCCGTTGCGCACCGTAACGTAGCGCAAGGACTCGCTCGCGCCGTCGATGTAGCTGACGTGCCAGACGTCAGCAGCGTCGACCGCGAGGGCTGCGCCGGCTCCCGCGTCGGCGGCTTCCAGCGGTGAACTCGTGCGATCGTAGCCGTCGATGACGAATGTGCTCCACGTGTCCCCCGTGCGTCGTGCGCCTTTGAGGGTTCCGCGCGTGCGGTCGTAGTAGACAAGCGCAGGTCCCGTCGACGTCGCCGCGATGCTCGCGAACAGGCCCATGCCTTCGACGAGATCGTCCACGTTGTTCGCAAGGAGCGTCTCCTGGCACGCACCCGCCACGCACGCCTGGGTAGCGCCGCAGACTGGGGTGCATCCGGTTGCCGCGGTCACGCAGCCCCCCGAGACCAGGCATGCCTCGCCACGCGTGCAGAAGTGCGCGCGGCATTTTGTTGCCGTGCTGTCGACCGTGGAAACATCCCATTCACTGGATGCAGCTGGATCCGCGGAGCGGGCGATGGCAACCCGCACTCCACTGGTGACGCCGGTGCCGCTCGTGTCGCGCTCGACGCGCATGAACGCGATCGCCGGACGCCCGTCGCGAAGGACGGTGATGGATGCATAGCGTCCGTTGTCGACGCGTCGTGTCCCACCGGCCAGGTCGACCGCGTGGATTCGCCACGCCGCAGTCCCGGTTCGCATCGCGACCTTGAGTGCCGCGTTCGTCGCGTCGTAGTACGCGATGTACGTGCGGTCCCCGTTGACCGCGATGGAAGAGTACTGACCAACGTCGTCGCCCGGATCCGCTACGCCGCCTCGCCAACCCGTCGGGGCACCCGTGGGCGGCGTCGAGGGCACGCCATCGACGATTTCCCAGTCCACGGCATTCGAGGACTCGTTCCATCGCCCAAACACCAAGTCACCGTATCGAGCTTGGCCGCTCGGAGATCCCGGCGAATATCCGCTGAACACGATCTTGCTGTCCGCGGTGATTGCCATGTCCAAGTGAGTTGCGAGCATGCCCTGCTCGAGCGCCCGACCGTTCGCATCGCTGCGCGGTCCGCCGTCGTTCTGAGCGACGATCGATTTACCTCCGCAACCATCGCAGCCCTGAAGTGCGACGGGCGTGAGGACAAGTGCGGACGTGAGTGCAGCAGCGAGCAGGTGCTTACGGTTTGCAGCTCGTCGGAACACGAACAGTCCTCCAAGGAGAAGCACGAGGATCGGAGCGAATGGAGCAGGGCGGGTGCTCTGCACAGCGCATCCACCACCACAACCAGCGGCTGCTCCCGGCGGTCCGAGCCCGCGGATCAGCATGGAGGATGAACGACCGACGTTGCCGATTTCGTCACGCACCTCGACCTCGACCATGGTTCGCGTCTTTGCATCGCGGGCCGGTAGAGCCGCGCGTGCATCCGTGGTCCAAGCTCCAAACGCTCCGTTGTCGAAGCGGAATCGATACTGGAGCAAGGTCTTCGGCGTGATGATGTCACCCGCGTCGACGACAACGAAGTCCTTGTTGTCGCGGACAGAGTGGATCGGTGCCGTGACCTCGGGCGCGGTGAAGTCGATGAGCAGTTGCTCGCGCGCGGGAGTTTCGTCTGCGCGGTCGCTGCCAACCCGGCGAGCGCGCGCTTCGATGGTGTGTCGGCCTTCGAACGCGAGCGCGGGGTCGCGCGCGTCAATCTGCGACCCGCTGGCCCAGGTGGACCACGATCCGTTGTTCACGCGATACGAGTATTCGTATTCGCCGGTGCCGCTCTCGCCGATGACATCGAGCCCTTCGACGCGAAGGATCGCGCGCGAAGGAATCTTTCCAAACGACTCGAGCTTGTACGAGTCGGGGTCCGCGATGAGCTCCTCGATTGCGAGACGCGTGTCAGGCGGAAGCTCGAGCGATGCCGGACGTGCCGCTGCGACGCGCACGAAGATTCCGAGGAACTTCTCGCCCCCGTCTTCGAGGCCTTTGACACCGCCGGCTGGAACTTCGATTTGAAGTCCGAGCGCTGCGGGGAAGGCAATCGGGTCGATCGCGCCTGCAAGCGCGCTCGCAGCGACAGACAGAACGGACCCAAATCGCATGGCGAGTGTGGGTGCATCTTCTTTCAAAATCGCGTTGTTCGAGACGACAGCGTTGTCAGCGCGAAGCGTGAGGATCTTCGGAGCGAGCTTGCCCATCACGACGTCGATGTTGAGTCCGATAGTGAAGTCTGCTTCGAGGGTCATGAAACGCAGGTAGCGCTCGTTCGACCAAGCGTAGAAATCGAGATTCATCTTCTCGATCGCTACCGTAAGGAGCGGCTGCATCGCCGTGGTTCCGATAGCAAACGTCGGAGGCCGCTGCGGTCGAACGACAATTCCAACCGCCGCGTTGTCGTACGGGAAGGTGATGTCTTTGAGCGAGGCTGCGAGCAAGGACAAGATGCCCGTCGAGAGCTGCTGGTTCAGTCGCGTGGTCACGCCGAGGCAAAGCATGCCGCTGTCGAAGACCGGGTACCCGCTCGCGTTCAGGTACTTCTCGGTGATGCCGATTCCGATGTGGAACGGTTCTGCCGGGCTCGTACCTGGGATGCTGTTACCGGTGAGGAAGAAGGGAGCTTGCGCGATTGTCGGCAACGTCGTTGGAGCAGGCAGGCTAGGAACGCAGCGATTGTGGCCTGGGCTTTCGAAGAAGTCGGGAGTGGTGCTACGAAGGCCGCCGTAGAACGAAAGAGAGAATCCATCGTTCGCCGTAGCGTCGCCGCCTGCAGCAAGGAGGAGTTGCGCATGCGCGTGCGCGCCAGGAGAGAGCGCTCCGAGGAACGCCGCGCCGAGGTCACCCTGGCCATCGAGGCCAAGGAGCATCGGTACGCATTCATCCGTGGACGCCGACCCGAATCGGCAGATGGCGTTTGCTCCTGATCCGTTCGAGTCATCTGCAAACGTACTCGGAGGGCACCCGCCTGTTCCCGCCTTGAGGCAGAGATTGTCCGCGATGGCGCCGCTGTCCGCGAGTCCGGCGATCTGATTACTAAGCAGCGGGCCGATGAACCCGGAAAGAAGATTTCCAATGCCGGCGATTAGGCAGTTCTCGCCTGGCGCATCACCGAACGTGACATCCGATCCTTCGATGTCCTCTCCGGCCAGAAATCCAACGTTGCGAAGTCTGACGCGCGAGTAACCGCGTCGCGCCGGCTTGTCATTGGGTACCGCGGAGATCTCGACTTCTGCAGAAAGGCCGACGTTCGGGCGCGAGCCCGGAGTCGTGTCGATCGCAATCGTGCAACCGTTGATTGCCGTTCCTGCGATCTCCCACGAACGATCAGCCTCGGTGGCGCGACCGCCAGTCCCGTTCGTGCTCATGATTCGAGCTCGAATGTTCGCTCGAAGTGCTCCTTTGGTTGTCGACGTCGCGGGGACGGGAACCAACTGCAACGAATCGATCGTCAGGGCTGCTCCGCACTGACCTTCGCCTTCAGCGCAGAGCGTGAGCTCGACGGGGATCGTCAGACCTCCGAAGAGCGGAATCTCCACGGTCTGCGTAGTCTGCGGCACCGGGAACGAGAGCCCTCCACCGGTCCCGCCGGCGATCGAGCTAACCACGGCCGGAGCGTTGTTCGAGATTGCCGTTAGGCCGTCCGGTGTCAGACGAATCTGAACTGCGTTCGCGATGCGCTGGTTGTCAGGGTACCCGCGCGGGATCGGTGTGATGCCGGCGCATCCCGAGCAGCCGCCGAAGCCTCCTCCGCCTGCGCATGCGACGAGGAACAAGGCGACG
Source organism: uncultured Sandaracinaceae bacterium (assembly GCA_964635815.1). GTDB lineage: Bacteria > Myxococcota_A > Polyangia > Polyangiales > JADJQN01 > CAZWQH01. The sequence goes on along the minus strand of CAZWQH010000064.1, from coordinate 3,019 downwards.
AAAAACATACCGACGGGACGGCTGAACGTGCGGCTAAAGATAGCGTCAACGCTGACGCGCACGCTCGAACGGGCAAACATGAATACCTCCAAGGCTGGCTAGATACGGCATCCGGACGACGCGCGTAAGCTTGGATGGTACTCGGCACCTAGATGGCGACGCAACTCGCCACAGGCGTGTTGCTAGCGAAGCTCGACACACTGTGCGGCGAAATTGACGATCAGCTCCCACGCGTTGCACGTGGCCGTATCGCAACCTCCGCGCACGCACGTGTCGCCCGTGCACACCGAATTTGGTGGGGCTTTCCACATCGCGCGCGGCTGGTCGGTGCAGTACGTCGGTAGGATTCCTTCAGGAATACCGCCTGCGACGAGGGCGCAGAGTTTGGTGCTGACCGAGGCGACCATGACGGTCGAGTTTGTATCTTCCACGCGTAGGAACCCGCGCAGGACGCCCTGGGAGTTGTCGAAGGCCCCGTTGCTCGCAGTAAATCCGACGCAGCTAGCGGACTCCGAGAGGCACGCGCCCGCGACCTGAACGTTGAACACCGGGAGTTCGAGCTGGAGCGCATCCATCGTGTCGAAGACCGGAAGCGTCACACCTCCAGCTGCAGTTGCAGCAGTTTTGAGGAGGTTATCCGTGAGGGTCGCGGGCAGCGTTACGGGGTCCCACCGATTCGACCCCCCTGGGGCGGCGTTGGTGGTGAAGGAGAACGATCCGTCTGCGGCCGTGCGCCGAGCGTAGCCCGTTCGGATCTCGTTCTGATTGCGAACCTGGATGACCCAGTTGAAGCGCTCCGAGTCGAGCGCGTCCTTGAGGACCGCGTTTGCGATGTTCAGCGTACTTGGCGATGTGATCGCGACGCCGGAGATACGAAGCGCAAAGTCGTTCTGCTTCGCGGCGTTCGAAGTCCGCGCGCAGCACACGCCCATTTGGTTCATCGGGGCAGGAGCCATTGCTGGGCAGGTGCCGCCGGCGGGCGCGGCAGCCGTCCGACAGACCGGGCCGACCATCATGCTGGCATCGCGTTGTCCCGCATCGACTGCTGCACGAATCGGAAGGGGAGGCTCGGCACCTTCGCACCCGAGAGATGAGAGGGGACCGCACGCAAGAAGAACCAGGACGCAAAAGCGCATGGCGCGGAAGCTCGCATGAGTGCGGGGGGGTTAGCAACCGCGCAGCCGTAAGCGAGTAAGAACTACGCGAGCTCGGCGGACGAGGCGAAATGCACGAGCGATCGGAATCGTGCAAACCGCGCCGCGATCTCAGCATCCGTGACCGTCGCGAGGCGAGAGGTGCTCACCCCTTCGACGCAGAAGGAGCCCAGCACCGCTCCGTAGATGACCGCGCTACGGATTGTCGCGTGCGAAGTGTCGTTCTGCGCCGCGCAGTAACCGATCATTGCACCCGCGAACGCATCGCCTGCACCGGTCGGGTCGAGAACTTCAGAAGTGGGGAAGGCCGGCGCGCTGAAGACGTCCTCTCCCTCGAACAGCAGCGCTCCGTGCTCACCCTTCTTTACGACGACGAAGCGGGGACCAAGACGCATGAGCGATTTTGCCGCTTTCACAAGGTTGTGCTCGCCCGCAAGCAAACGAGCTTCCTCGTCATTGAGGAGGAGACCATCAACGCGCGAAAGGGTTTCCAGAAGCGAGGCGCGCGAACCTGTGATCCAGAAGTTCATCGTGTCGGCGATTACGAGCTTCGGCTTTTTGACCTGCTCAAGCACGCGACGCTGAAGCCCTGGTTCGATGTTGCCGAGCATCACGAACGGCGTGTCTCGAAAGAGCTCGGGGATCTTGGGGTCGAAGGATGCGAACACGTTCAGATCGGTCGCCAGCGTTTCTCGCGATGAGAGATCCGAGGAGTAGCGGCCTTCCCAATGAAAGGTTTTCCCGTCGACAATCTCTAGACCGGTCGCATCGATCTTGTGATCTCGCAGGAGTTGGTGGGCGCTGTCCGGAAAATCGCGGCCGACGACTCCGACGAGCTGCGCGCGGGTGAAGCGAGAGGCGGCGAGCGCGCCGAACGTAGCCGACCCACCCAGGACCATTTTGTGGCTACCACTTGGCAGATGAAGAGTGTCGAATGCTACGGAACCGACCACCAGAACGTGCGACATCGGCCTGCTCTACAAGCGTTTTTGATTTGCTGCAACGCGGGCAATCACAGGACCGAGCATCTCATGAGCGCGAGCCGGGACGCCGCTCGGTGGGATCAAGAGCGCGGAATCGAGGGCGCACGAATGCGGGCTGGTCAATGCGTCTGGCAATCGCGACAACAGCTCCCGCAGCACGCGCTGCGCAAGCGCGGCGTTGGCCCGGAGCACGTCCATGACGGAACCCGCAGAGACGTCGGCTTCTTCTTCGTGCCAGCAGTCGTAGTCGGTCGCGAGCGCGAGCGTCGCATACGGCAGCTCCGCTTCTCTGGCCAGGCGCGCTTCGGGCAGATTCGTCATTCCAATGACGTCGACTCCCCACGATCGATAGAGCCTGGATTCTGCACGAGAGGAAAACTGCGGGCCCTCGATGCAGATGTACGTGCCGCCTTTGTGCGCACGCGCGCCAGCGGCCACCGCAGACTCGTAGAGTGCGGCTGCAAGCGCGTCATCGATGGGGTCGGCCATGCTCACGTGCGCGACGAGCTCCACGTCTTCGAAAAACGTGTTTGACCGCGACGTGGTTCGATCGATCAACTGATCGATGATGACGACGTCGCCGGGTCGAATGTTCTCTCGCATGGATCCCACGGCGGACACTGCGAGTAATTGCTCTGCGCCCAGCTGCTTAAGCGCAAAGACGTTTGCTCGATAGTTGACGCGATGCGGCGGTGTCCGGTGCCCTTGGCCGTGACGTGCCAGAAACAACACTTCGACATCACCCAGGCGTGCCTCGATGATCCGATCCGACGGCGCGCCGAATGGAGTGGTGACCTCGTGCTCTTCGATACGCTGCAGGTCTTCCAGCGCGTACAGCCCCGTTCCACCGATCACCCCGAGCCGACGTTTCCCTGTCATCCC
>CAZWQH010000063.1:0-15531 GCA_964635815.1 uncultured Sandaracinaceae bacterium | reverse complement strand
GGGTGTGGAGTGCGAGCACGACGGATGCGATCACGACGAGGGCTAGTGCTCTCATTTTTCTGTCTCCCTCGGCGGTTGCGCCACGTGGCCTTCGTCGCGTCTAGCTGTCGAGGCCGGTGCGACGAGTTCGGTGATTCGGACGCCGTAGCGTTCATCCACGATGACCGCTTCACCACGTGCGATGAGCGTCCCGTTCGCGTAAATCTGAATCGGTGCACCCGCCTTGCGCTCGAGCTCGATGGACTCGCCTACGCGCAGCTGAAGTATCTCGTCGATGGTGAGACGCTTGCGACCGAGCTCCGCGACAATTTCAAGGGGAAGCTCGCGGACGCGATCAAACCCCCCGACGGAGTCTGCATGTGATTCAGTTCGTTGTAGCTGCGTCATGTGTGTATTCCGGTTGAAAGGTTTGCTCAGCCGCCTGCTGACTCATTCGTATTGCTAGATTCGTGCCTACCCGCGCACCACGTCGGTTACGTCGACGACGTAGTGACCCCGACGTGAGTCCGGTTTCCCCCTCGCAATGGTGGATTCGCCGTCGCGGTCCGGGACGACGATGCAGATCGGGTCTTGATCGGACTGGTCCAAGCACAGCACGTCGCCCAGCGCCAACTCTGCAACGCGCCCCGCATCAAGTGTTGTCGCACCGAGTCGGGCAACGACTTCGATGCGCGTTCTTCGCAGGATCGGTGTCAGGTCTACAGAGCTTGCGCGAGGCGGTCGCGTCGCGAAGACAGTTGGGTCGAGATAGAACGTAAACGTCCCCGCGTGGTCCCCCAGCCGCTCGGCCATGATCGTGATCGCGAGGAGAGGAGAAGGTCTCCTCGGTGCTGCACTTCGGTCCTTTGGAGGCGCGACACTCAGAATCTCCCCGAGCTCGGGGAGATCCACGGTCGACGTCAGTGCTCGGAACAGGTTCGAGGCCACCGAGGTGAGGATTCGAAGCTCGATCGGAGTCCGCTCCACAGGCTCGGTGCGGGTGGGTGCCGCGGATTCGGCGCTCGCGTCAGCTTCTTCCGCCACAACCGACAGACCCAGCTTCTTCCGAAGCAAGAGATTCCCTATCTCACGTTCGATTACAACGATTGCGGGTAGGCTCGACTTCGACGAGTTGAGGGATTTGGCGGTGCTTGGGAGCGGGGGTGTCGTTCTGGCGTCTGCGATTCGGTCGAGTTTGCTGCGCTTGACCTGCGCACCGTAGGCAGCGTCACCGGTTCGGCGGACAATGCCGTCCATGGCCGAGGTATGGATCGCGACATCGCACGCGATCCCCAGATGACGAATCATGAGATCAGAGAGCGTTCGTGCGAGCTGTTCCTGATGCGCGCGCACTTGTCGCTCGAGCGCCGTGAAATCGATTCTTCGCGCGACCGCCGTGAACGTCGTGGAAGGGTCCTGCGAATCCGAAGGCTTCATCGCCGCCATGAGCGCAGCAGTCTCGGCATCCGACAGAATTGCGCGACTCTCGTCAAACGCAGCAAGGACGTCGTCCATGCCCTCTGAGGTTGAGTCAGCGCTCTCGGTGCGCTCAGGTTCCGCTACGAGCCCCGAGTCTTCGACGTGTGGGTCGGAATTGCCAAGCGTTGGATTCGAACTCTCTTCCGAGGGATCGCTCGAAGTATCCTGCACATCCTCGTCTGGGGTTTCAGCCATCGCTACTGAACGACGAACTCAGTGAAATAGAGGTTGCGAATGAGTGTGTCTCCAAGGAGCCGGTTGAGCTCCTCTTTCAATTTCGTGCGGAGCTCCTCTCGCTTTCCGTCTGCGCGCGTATCGGCGACGGTTAGCGTGGAGATGGCGGAGAGAATCCGATCACGAAGTGGGACGAGTCCCTTTGTCACAACCTCCGCGGCTTTCGCGTCACGTGCCTCGAACTGGTACGTCAGTTTGAGGTAGTGAGGCTCTTCTCCGCGCAGATTAACCACGAGTGGTTCATCCGGGATGAGAGGACCCAGCTCCTGTGGCTTCTTGCTCTCCTGAGCGTGCCCATGCGCGCCGGAGGTTGCACCTGGTTTGGGGCCCAAGACGATGTACGCCGCCAGTCCAAGCATGCCGACGAGGTTGAGCCCGACGACGCCAAGAATCAGTCCACTCTTTCCAGATGGGGGGCTTGCTTTGATTGCTACATTCTCTGAGTCGGGGTCGGACATGATGGATTCTTTCTCGAGCTCTACGCTCTTCTTTGGGACGACTATCGCTTCAGGTTGACCAACTCGGAGTACATCTCGTCGGCCGTCGTAATCACGCGTGAGTTCGCTTGGAACGCACGCTGGTACGCGATCATGTCGACAAACTCCGAACCGAGATCGACGTTCGAGCCTTCGAGCGAGCCCGCGCTGATGCTTCCTCGACCGCCTGTTCCAGCCGTACCGACCAGCGGCTCGCCGGATTCTACGGACGACGCGTACAGGCCTTCGCCAGCGCGTTGCAAGCCATCGACACTTGCAAAATCGGCAACAACGATCTGACCGAGCGTGCGACGTTGACCGTTCGTGAAGACACCGGTGACGGTTCCGTCCGACTCAATCGCGACGCCGGCTACGCTTCCCGCTGCGTAACCGTCCTGAGTAAGCGCAGTCACCGCTGAGGACGACGCGAACTGGGTCAGCCCTTCGAGTCCGGTTCCTCCATCTGTGGTGATGCTCTCGCCAAAGTCGAACGCGATTGTTTGGGCCGCGGCCGCGTCAAGGAAGTTCCAGCTCGACGCAGTTGTTGTTTCAGTGTCGAGCGCCCCGCTCGTGTCGAACGTGACTGTTCCCGATGCGCCTTCGGTTGGCACGCCCGCGGTGCCACCAGTTAGCTCGCCTCCGTCTACCATCGCGTGCCACTCCCACGAGTTTGCCGCGGACTTGCGGAAGTAGACCGTGGCCTCGTGAGGCGCCCCGAGCGAATCGTAGACGGTCGCGGTCGTCGCAAAGTTCGAGGTGCCAGCGGGGTTGGTCGGATCCCATGCTGCCGGCGCTACCGCAGTTGCGTCGAGGTTAGCGTCCATGGATATCGTCGCAGTCGCGACCGCGGGAACGGTGCCCGTCGCGACCCGCAGATCGGAGACGGTGCTCGCCAGACGTCCCGTCTCATCGGCTTGATAGCCTTGAAGGTTCAGTCCGTTCGGATTGATCAACTGGCCATTGGCGTCTGCACGGAACTGGCCCGCACGCGTGAAAAAGTTGCCGTCAACTCCGTTCACGTTCCCGCGCACGACAAAGAAGCCATCTCCCGAGAGTGCGAGGTCTGTCGGCGCTCCGGTCACGAGCAAAGCGCCTTGGGACCACATCTGCTGAATGTGTCCGAGCCGCGCGCCGGACCCGGCCTGTGGAATCGCCGAGCCACCGACGACCGAGCGCCCGAGCTCATCCTCGAAGACCGAACGCGAGCGCTTGAATCCGACGGTGTTGACGTTTGCGATGTTGTCGCCGGTAACCGCCAGGGCTTCCCCGTGCGCACGAATTCCGGATGCTCCCGTTTGCATAGATCGAACGATCGACATGACTTGTTCCTCTTTCTTTTTGTCTCAGACGACTTCGCAAGCTTTGCGTTCCGCTTCTCGCTTTCGCGTCGGGAACATGAACTTTTAATCTCAGCGCTCGATTCTCCGAACGTCACCGAGTCGAACACTCACTCCTGCTACTTCGAGCTCAGGGAATCCACTCTCGAAAGACACTCCTGCGACGGCTCCGCGCACGCGCCGCTCCACCGTGACGCGTGCGCCGTCTGCTCGTTCAGCGCTGACGTCCGCGGTGTAACGCCCCGAAGGCACGCGGGTTCCCGCGTTGTCGCGACCGTCCCACGAGTATCGGACCGAGCCCGGGGTGTGCGCTCCGAGCTCCAAGGTGCGGACTACGTTTCCGTCAGCGTCACGGATCCTGACCTGGACCTTGGACGCGTCGCCACCGAGAAGGAATCCAGATGTCGCAACACCCGATTCCGGAAGACTGATCAGCTCGGAGTTGGCGTCGACCTCCGCGCCGATCCAGCTCACCGCTTGCCCGTTCGCAACACCGCTCGTCGCAAGCTCGATGCCTTGCAGACGCGTCTCGATACCGGCGAGTTTCTCCACGGAGGTGAGTTGGGCGAGCTGCGCGACGGTGTCGCGTGCGTCCATCGGGTCGAGGGGGTTCTGATTCTGAATTTGCGTCACTAGAAGCTTCATGAACGCGTCTTTGCCCAGGCCGTCTCCGATTTGATTGCCTTCGGACGTCCTTGGCGTTGCGGTGAATCCACTGTTGATAGCGGATGTCATCCTTTACCTCCGTCGGGTTCATCTCCGACGCGCCAGTCTGCGATGGCGACGCCTCTTGCTTCGAGCCTGCGGCGAAGTGCAAGGCTGGTCGCTCGGAGCGAGCGCCGCAGCGATGCATCGGCGGACCACACGCGAACGTGTACACCGATCTCGGTGCCGATGACCTCGATCTCAACAAGACCCTCTCCGACCCGAAGCGTCGTCCGGAGACGGTCGCAAGCAGTCTGATCTGGCGCGGGGGGACTGTCTCCCGCGTCTCGCATGCGTTCAGACGGGGTAGTTTCTCTGAGGTTCTCAGTCACGACGGGGCCAGCAGGACGAGCGCGGCCGAGCGCTACGCACAATCCGTCGACAACCACTCCGAAGACCGTCTCCGCTTCCGTGATGATTCGCGTCGTGGCGGGGCGCCGCTCCGAGCCCGTCAAAACAGCGGAGAACGAGTCGGCAGGACTCGCGCCTACCTTCTTTGCGTACAGCCAGGTTAGTTCATTCGGCAGAGCGTGAATTCTCATTTCGACCGTCCTTCTCTTTTCTGGGGCAACGCCGTCGACGTAGTGCGCTGGGTGGCGCGTGCTCGCTCGGCCAACTCACTGCTCGCAGTCTCGTTCCGGTTCTCGCGAACGCGCTTGCTCTCCGCACGGATCTTTGCCAACGAAAGATCCACGGCACGGACTCCACGCTCACAGTGTTCTACGTCGAGCGCTCGTGAGGCCTCCGTGCTTCGCGCCTTGGTGAGCACCTGCTGTGCGCGAAGGACGTTCGCGCGGTCCTGCGAGATACCTTCGCTTCGCGCGCGGAGGTCAGCCGCGCTTCCATCTTCGATAGACTCGAGCTCCGCACACGCCCGATCGCGGGCCTCAATATGCGAGTCAACATGGGTATGAGCTTCCGAAACTGCGCGCAACGCGATCGTTCGCTGCGCCTTTGCGTTAACCAGCAGGCGTTCGCGAAGACGTTCGATGCGGTCGAGCCGCCGCTCGCGGGGGTCTTTCATGCTTGGGCTCCACGTTTCATCGGACGAACATCGCTCTCTGGAGCGAGCAAGCGCCCAAGCAGAGCGGACGCGTCGCCGGAGTACAGTTCGTCCGGCTGCTGATTCAGGAAGGCTTCGAGCTTCGGCATCACCCGGAGCGATTCGTCTAGGCGCGGCAACGATCCGGGCTGGTAAGCACCGATGGCGATGAGGTCTTGCGCCTCTTGGTGCCCGGCGATGATCGCGCGCGTGGCAGTTCCGCGTTCTACGACGGTCTTCGACACGAGGTCCGGCATGCAGCGAGAGAGGCTCGCGCCGACGTCTACCGCCGGGTAGCGTCCCTTCTCCGCGAGTGAACGCGTCAAGACAATGTGGCCGTCGAGAATGGCTCTTGTTGCATCAGCGATTGGGTCCGCAAGGTCATCGCCTTCGACGAGCACTGTGTACAGCGCCGTGATCGAACCAGCACCCGCGCAAGTCCCCGCGCGCTCGAGAAGGAGCGGTAACGCAGCCAGCACCGAGGGTGTGTATCCCCGCGTTGTCGCCGGCTCGCCTGCCGCCAGCGCGACCTCGCGCAAAGCCATCGCGTAGCGGGTCACACTATCCATCACAAGGAGGACGCGTTTGCCCCGATCGCGAAAGTACTCCGCAAGCGATGTCGCGTACAAAGCTGCCCGCGCGCGCAGCATGGGCGCATCTGCGCTGGTCGCGGCTACGACTACGCTTCGAGCCAACCCGGTGTCGCCCAGAACATGACGCACGAACTCTTCGACCTCGCGTCCTCGTTCTCCGACGAGCGCGACCACACAGACATCGACATCTGCTTGGCGGACCATCATCCCAAGGAGCGTGCTCTTGCCGACTCCGCCGCCGGCGAAGATGCCGAGTCGCTGCCCGTATCCAAACGTGAGCAGCGAATCGATCACGCGAACCCCGGTGTGAAGAGGCTGCGAGACCGGCCGCCTGCGTAGCGGGTTTCGGACCGCTCCGTGAAGTGATCGCACCGCAGCGGTGTTCGGGGCTGGGTGACCGTCAAGTGGACGCCCCAGGGCATCGACCACTCTCCCCAGAAGATCCTCTCCGACCGGTGCGGCGGCACCTGTGCGGGCGCGTCGTATCGGCGATCCAATCTCGAGGCCCTCGGTAGGGCCGAATGGGACGAGTAGGGTGCGATCACTTCGCAGGCCGACCACTTGCGCCTCTACGGGAGTGGTCGAGTCGCGCAGTCGGATTTCGAATACGTCTCCGATCGACGCACGGCAACCTACCGCCTCGACGAGGAGCCCCACGGCTGCAGCGATTCTGCCCTCGACTACAGGAGCCGCCGCGAGCGCAGCAGTCGTGCGATAGCTGCGCAGGTCATGGGTCTTATGCATCAGGTGCTTCCTCCCGTCCAATGCGGTTCTTGTGATCGGCAAGGATGGCAGCGCGAACTTCGGCCAGTCTCTCCGCGACACCGGCGTTCGCTCGCATGTCCTCGCTTTCGACGATGCATCCGAATCCCTGCTGCGCGTTGTCCACGACCAGCTCGATCTCCACGCCTCCAATGTCGTTGCGTACATCGCGCAGCGCGGTGAGGAGTGCTTCGTAGGATTCCGGCGAAGCGCGCACTACGACGTGACGCTTGGCGTCGATGGCGGCGACGGCGGAACGGACCATCGCTTGGTGTGCCGCGGGATGCAGCGAGAGCTCGACATCCAAGATTGCGCGCGCGATCGCCACAGCCAGTTCGAGAAGCTCCTGTTCGTGGCGCTGAAAGAAAAACGCCCGTTCGCGGGCAAGCTCCACGGTCTGCGCGACAACCCGCGCGCACGCCGAATCGAGCTCGTTTGTCATTCGCTCCAGTTCGAGTCGCGCAGCAACGACGCTCGGCGATGTCTCGACCTCTCCACTGGGGGGCGGCGATGATTGCCTCGGTGGCGGGGGAGTCTGAATGATCTCGCCCTCCATGCTTGACGGGAAGGGAGCCACTTCGCTGCTCTCGAGCGTTGCCTCGATCACGCTATTGAACAGCATCCGTACCTCGGGCTGTTTCGCAGTGGTCGAGAACGCCGCTTTCGGGCCGCGAGCACCGTTGCCGATGATGCGAAAAGCGGGCTTTCCGCCGGTAGTCGGGTCCTCAGACAAAGTCGGCCCCTCCTTCTCGTGCGATTGTGATGCGGCCACCCCGCTCCAACTCGAGCGCGGCGTCGACGATTGTCTGCTGAGCCTCTTGGACATCCTTTACGCGCGTGGGTCCGAGCGCATCCAGCTCCTCGCGGAGCATGTCGGCTGCGCGGCTGGACAGGTTCCCGAAGATCTTCTCGCGAAGGTCTTCGCTGGCTGTCTTGAGAGCAAGCACGAGGACTGGGGTGGCCACTTCCTTGAGCACTTGCTGCATCCCCCTGGAATCGACACGGAGCAAATCCTCGAAGGTGAACAACGCTTGCCGAAGCGTCGCCGCCGCGGCTTCATCCATCGTCGCGAGGTCGTCGAGAGTCTGTTGCTGGGCATCCGGCGCAAGGCGCTTGAGCATCCGAGCCGCCACGTCCTTGCCCGCGATCTCGGTTTCGCGTCCGACTGCGATCCGTTCGACTTGTTCGCGTAGCTCGCGACTGATGCTCTCGATGGCGTCCTCGGGGACGGACTCGAGCTTCAAGAGCGCGCGGATCATCTTCACTCGCTGCTCGGCGGGAACAAGGCCTAGGAGCGCGCCCGCACGCTCGGACTCGAGCTGACTCAGCACGATGGCGACGGTCTCCGGCTCTTCGCGTTCGAGGAGGGTCGCGAGCAGGGTTGGATCCGTGGCACTGATGACGCCAAAAGGAGTTCCGTCGTCGATCGTTCCGCCTTTGGACCCGTCCCACAGGGCGGCAGCCTTGCCTTCGCCGAGCGCGTTTCCCACGAGCCTGCGTAGATAGGAGCCGCTCCCCTGCAAGCTGGTCGGAACGCCTTGCTTGACCCGCGTGAGAAACTCGCGGTGCACGGAGGCGACCACGCGCGGCTCCACCTCGTGTGTGACCTCGCTCGTTCTGCGTAGCAGCTCCACTTGATCCTCGTGGAGGAAGCTCAAGATGCGCGTTGCGACAGGCTCATCCACGCTCAGGACAAATGCGAGCGCCTTTTGCGCGCCAGTCATTTCGCCAAAGGTCGTGATCGCCGCCGGAGCGTTTGCGTTCGCGACTGTGATCGCTCCCGAACCGGGGCTGTTGTCGGTGTCGCTCACGCCGCCGCCTTTTCGTCGCTCTTGGCCTCGGCGAGCCATCCGCGGACAACGCGCGCCGCGACCTCTGGATCTTTGCGAGCGATGTCGGAAGCGAGACGTCTAAGCTCCTCGCCCATATCGGTGCCGGAAGATTCCGGCTCGGTTGGTGCTCCGAGACGAAGCGATGGCGTCGGCAAGGCCCGCTCCTGCGGGTCTCCGATCGCGCGCGCGATTTCGGCGGACATCACGATCGGGGCAGGGCGGTTGCTCTTTCGACGGAACATCAGCACGACCACCACAAGCACGAGCAATGCCAATGCGACTGCGCCCGCCGCCAGGTAGGTCGAATGCTGTCGCACCCACACGATCGCAGGGTCCTGAGGGGACGCGTTCTCGCGGTCGCGCGAGAAGGGAACACACTCGACCGTGACGACGTCGCCACGAGACGCATCGATTCCGGCTGCGCTCGAAACGAAAGACCGAATGCGCGTGAGCTCGTCTTCGTTGCGACGCTGGAACTCGGGCTTCGAGTTTTTCTTGTTGCCAGTGCTCCGCCACGTTCCGTCGACGACAACCGCGACATGGAGCTTCAGGAGCCTTCCCACTGGCTCCACCGCGCGCATGGTTACCTTGCTTACCTCGAAGTTTCGCGTCTCGCTTCGAACGTTCCCTCCCGGCGTTGAGCCGGTTGAAGTGGGCGTGGGACCGCCAGGGAGATTCGACGCAGCACCGGGAATCCCGCTCACTGCGCCCGTCGCGCCTTGTGAGCCTTCTGTCGTGATCTGAAAGCTGCGTGTTGCTGTGCGTTCTGGGTCGAACGCCTCTTCGACTCGCTCTTCCCGTCCCGTCGAGAGATTCGCGGACACGCGCACGAGTGAATTCCCCGGACCGAGCGTGGCATCAAGGAGGTCTTGAATGGACTCCTCTCGTTCCCGTTCGATTGTCTTCTGTGCGTCGTGCGCGGTGTCGAGCGCCGCCTCGTTCTCGCCCGTCCGCTTGCGCGTGAGTGCGCGTCCGTTCTGGTCGACGAGCGTGACGTTCGAGGGATCCAGGTTACGTACACTCGAAGCGACGAGGTGAACGATGCCAGTGACCTGCTCCTCGTTGAGGCGAAAGCCCGGACGCAAAGTGAGTGCGACTGAAGCGCGGGCGAGATCGGCGTTGGCGAAGAGTGAGCGTTGAGGCACCACCAAGTGGATACGGGCACTCTCAACGCCTACGAGGTGCCCGATGGTACGGGACAGCTCACCCTCTAGCGCCCGACGGTACTGGACTTGTTCCGTGAACTCGCTCTCGCCGAATCGCTGCTTGTCGAACAACTCGAAGCCCACGCCGCCGCCGCTTGGCAGGCCGCTCGCGCTTAGCTGCAAGCGAACTTCGTGCACTTGCTCGGATGGAACGAGAATGGTTGTGCCCTCGTCGCTGAGCTCGTACGGGACACGCGCAGCGCGCAGCTGCTCCACGATTCGTCCAGCGTCGTCGCTACCGAGACGGGAGAACAGCACTTCAAACGAGGGTTGGCGAAGGCGCGCAAACCCAAGCACGCAGGCAGCTAAGACAACGCAGCCCACCGCAACCCAGAGGGCCCGGTCCCGAAGAGATCGGGCCTCCCATTGAGACTTCAGCTGAGTGGTGAGGGCGGCAGGGTTCATGCGGACATTCGCATCACTTCGCGGTACGCCTCAACCACGCGGTTGCGTACGGCGGTTGCAAACCGAAGAGAGATGTCTGCTCGTTGCAGGGCGACCATCGTGCCGTCGATGTCGTGTGTTTCGCCCTCTGCGAACGCCACGGAGCGGTTCTCGGAGTCCACGAGGGACGCGTTTGTTTCGTTGAGCTTCTCACGCAGCGCGTCGCCGAATTCAGAAGCCAGCGATGGGCTTAGCTCCTCGGACCCGCGCGTGCGGACCGCCGCTTCGAAAGTCTTGGTGAGCGCTGCAGCGCTCGGATCGATCGCGGACACCTTTAGCCTCCAATCGAGATCGCGGAGCGAGCCATCTCTTTGACCGACTGCATGACCGAGATCCCGGCTTCGTACGCGCGCGACGCGGTGATCATGTTCACCATCTCAGTCACGACGGAGACGTTGGGCATGCTTACGTAGCCACCCGGATCTGCGTCGGGGTGCGACGGATCGTAGATCTGCGGGCCGGGAGTTGCGTCCGTTCGAAGCTCGGGGACCGAGACGACAAACACGCCCGGCTCGACGCTTTTCGCCTCGAACACGGGATCGATTCGTTGGTAGGGGCCGCCGCCTTCGCTGCGCGTTGTCCGTGCGTTGGCAAGGTTCGATGCGAGCGCGTTCATGCGAACTCGTTGCGCTGCTAACCCGGACGCAGTCGATTGCATTGCTGTCATGAAGTCCATGCGATTCTCCTCTACCCGCTCATTCCGTCGCTGCTCGCATAGCGGAGTTGTGCGAACAACTGCTGGACGATGCGCGAGCACGTCTCGTACTGAAGTTGGTTCGCCCCGAGCTTCGACAGCTCGTACTCGAGACTGACGTTGTTGCCATCGCTCCCGGACGGGACGACGCCCTCCGGAATCAGTCGCGTGGGCGTCTGCTCGGTATGTTCCTGCGCCCCCGAGTCCATCGCTGCGAGCGCATCAGGATCTCGGACCAGTTCGAACGCCTGGAAGCCTGGTGTGTCGACGTTCGCGATGTTGGATGCGATCACGCTGTGGCGCGACGAGTGGAACTCGAGCGCGCGTAGACCTACGTCGGTGACGCGAAACGGTTGCATGCGATCTCCGGGAGAGCGCTCGGTGCGAGCCCTCTGCACAGACCACAAAGCAAGCGGTGTGCCGAAAGTGCGATCGATGCACGCACTGGAGTAAAGTCGCGGCGGATCTCCAATTGAGTGCGGCGTCGTCCGCTCCGGCTGAGCTAGACGACGCCGCTGCGTCAACGGTTTGTCGATCGCGGTCGGCGATCCGACGGCGTCGGCTTTACCCGATGCCGAAGGGAAGCGGAAGGCACTCGGAGTCGAACGACGAGGTATCGTTCTCACGCACTTTGCGGACGCCAGGGCGGTCCGGCTGCTTCTTGAGCTTCTCCACGAGCGTGGTGCGATTCATTCCAAGAATGTTCGCCGCACGGTTGCGGTTTCCATGCGCGCGGCTGAGGGCTTGCAGAATGAGCGCGCTCTCGAAGCGATCCACAGCATCTCGTAGTTGGAGTCCGCCCTCCGGGAGTTTGGGCTCCGGGAGGATCGACTCGGTCGAGGGTGCGGTGCCTCGCACGCGATCGGGAATGTCCTCGAGCTGAATAACACCAGACCCGCGCAAGATCGCGGCCCGCTCGATCACGTTCTGAAGTTGACGAACGTTTCCGGGCCAACTGTAAGACTCGAGAGCGCGCATCGCAGCGGGTGCGACTCCGGTGATGGGTCGCTCTCGCTTGACGTTGAGACGATCGAGGACGTCGAAGACTAGACGCGAGATGTCCGCTGGACGCTCTCGCAATGCCGGGACGAGAACTCGAATCACATCGAGCCGGTAGAAGAGGTCTTCTCGAAAGAGTCGGTCTGCGACCATTTGCTCGAGGTTGCGATGCGTCGCGGCGACTACGCGGACATCGACTCTGACGGTTCGATTGCTTCCGATCGGTTGAACCTCGTGCTCCTGCAGAGCACGCAGGACTTTGGCCTGAACCGGCAGAGTCATCTCCCCAATCTCGTCGAGGAACAACGTGCCGCCGTCCGCCGCCTGAAACGCCCCGTCACGACGCTGGCTTGCCCCAGTGAACGCCCCCTTCGCAAAACCGAAGAGCTCACTCTCGATCAAGTTCTCGGGTATGGCCGCGCAGTTAATGGTGACAAGCGGTGCCGCCGCGCGGAAGCTACCCGCGTGGATCGCCCGAGCAAACAGCTCTTTGCCTGTCCCGGTTTCGCCGTGGACCAGAACCGCGCAATCCGACGAAGCGACGCGTCGTGCAGTTTCAAGCGCCGCGACTACGGTCGGGTCGCTCCCGACGAAGTCCGGACAAGCTCGCATACGCCACTCTTCGACTTCGAGGCTGGATTCTCCGGAGCGTGTGAGTGCTCCAGCCCGATCCAGCGCCGCGCGAATGTTCTCTTTGGTGGCGGGCTTGGGGATGAAGTCTACGGCACCCCATCTTAATGCCCGGAGCATGGTTTCGCTGCTGGTGTCGGCCGTCATGAAAATGACAGCAGGCGCCAGATTCTCCCTCGTAAGGTGTTCGAGAACTTCGAATCCAGAACCGTCGGTAAGGCCGACATCCAGAAAGATGACGTGATACGAACCGTTCGAGCTCAACGCTTCGATAGCGTCCGAAACGGAGCCCACGGCGTCGGTCTGAACCCCACAGTCGATGGCACTGCTTCGTGTGAATGCGCGGACGGGTTCGCTATCTTCGATTACAAGCGCACGTTTCATTTGCGGCTCCAGAGAAATGCAACGCGGTGGAGTGTCGATCCACGTGGGTGCTGAAGTACATCCCCCTCGGTACGTTCCTTAGGGCGAACTTTCCCGAGGATGCGAAGTAAGCACTCTGCGTGCCACGAACGCGATTTTTCGACGTAGGCCAAGGACGCCTACGTACGCACACGTCAGACGTTCAGGGCACGCGCGCCCGGATCTCGAAGCGATCACGTCGGGTCAGTCGACGTGCAGACCGATGTCCCGGTCCGCGAGTGCACCGATGAGTTGCTGGAGTCCCTCGGATCGCACGTTGTCTCGAACTCGAACCCAGATTGTGGTTTGGCGCCGTGCGTCAAGAAATGTATTGAACGCCGCCAGGTCGTACGGAGCGGTCGCGGTTCCTTGCACTCGCGGGATGTCAACGGAAGCGCCATTGGGATCAGAGATAAAGAGTCCTCCCAAGCGAACGTCTACTCGCGGAGCTCGCTCGTGTTCGTTGTCGATCTGAACGGTGGCGCGCGCATCCCCCGCGGAAATCGTGAAGGTTGATCGGCCTGCGCAGCGAAGCGAGCGGACCACTCGAAGGAACACGGGCACGGCCGTGTGCTCCTCGATGCGCACGATCACTTGGTGCGGTCCGCGAATGGGCCAGATGGCATCGCACAGTTCGCCGAGCGGGGACGTAGCAGCCTGATTGCTTGGCGTGACGGCGAATGTGCCCCGTCGAGGGAGAGGCGCCTCGGTGTCCCCGTCGAACGTAAACGTACCTGCGGTGGCCCAAGCGACCCGATCCGGTCTGACGCGAATGATCGCGCGTGCCTCGTCGACACAGCTGGAAGCCGCTGGGAAGCACGCCGCGAGCTGAGCTTCGACAAGGCGCGCTGCCCAATGTTGAATCGCGCGGGAAAGGTCCAGCGCTGCGCTCCGCAGCGGGTCGTCCGTGTCGAGGCGACTGAGCGCGAGCCCGATGCGTCGGACCCAGACCGCTTTGCTCAACTCTCCCCGCGTCGATGCTGCGTAGATTTCTGGCCAAGCGGTCGACGCTTCCGTGTCGTCGGATCCGATGCTTGAATCGAGCAACTGCTCGGCGTTCTCGCCGCCTCCCAGCGCCACTAGTGCGATCGCGATGAGTGTCCGACTTCCTGTTTGCGGTCGGTGCGCGGGCCCGCGGAGTGTTCGGATGCTCCCAAGAATGTCGTTGCGCGTAGAAGCAAACGCGCCTCCGGTGACTGCGCGCAGCTCCGCCTCCACCCAGTCTTCGAATCCGCGCGGCGTGCTCGCGCGGGAGACGCGAACAACCCGTTCGATGTGACCACCGTCGGCGTGCGTGCGTGATATGGCTGCCCGAGCGTGAGCGAGGAGATAGAGGTCCCACGCCACGCTTGCGCATAGGAACCTGGCCTCTTGCTGCGCGCGCGGGCGGCGGCTCGCGGTGCACACGTCATCGAGAAGCGTCAGCGTAGCTTCGGTGTCCGCGTAGCTCGCTAGACGTGTCCTTACCGAAGTGAGTGCGGCGCTCAACTCTCCTCCGGACGCCGGCGAGCCTTGCGCACTGGAGCTTAGAACGAGAACGAGGACGCTCAGTGCTCCGGATCCGAGACGTCTGACGATGCTGCGTGGGAGTTTCATGCGAGTGGAATCCTAGTGTTCGTTCGGGTTGCCGGGTTCAGGAGGGATCGTTGGAGCCGCGATGCCTGGGGCGCCTGGTCGCACGGCAAGAATCGCAAGCCGACGGTTCTTTGCGTTCGTCGTATCTGTCGGTACGAGAGGCGCAGCGTCACCGTGGGCGAACACGCCGGCGAACTGCGATTCCGGGACTCCGCTCGAGATCAGAAGCTTTCGTGCCTGGTCGGCTCGCTCAAACGACAGAAGCCAGTTGTCCCGGATTGAATCTGGGGCGAAACGAAGCGAATCTGTGTGCCCGTGGATCTGAAGTCTCGTGTCGATCTTCGCCAAGACTGGCGCCAGGCGCTCGAGGAAGTGCACGAGCGCGGGTTTCATTCTGGACGAGCTCACGTCGAACAGCAGGTCGTCGGCACTACCTTCCGCCAACTGGATGAGTAGCCCCCCGTCCGTGATGCGGACATCAAGGTGATCGTCTAGGCTTTCGTCACCTCCGGTCTGCTCGGACACGGTCTTTGCGAGCTGGCGAACCTCGCGCGCGGCGCCGGCCATCTGCTGGGCTGCTGAGGGATATGGCGCAGCGATGCTTCGGTCGGTGGGCCCGCCGTTCTGAATCCCTGCGCCTCCCGCTGCAAGAAACGGTGCTCCGGAGAACACGCCCGTTCGGAAGTACGCGCTCAAGCTCGACTTGGTGGTCTGATCGGTTTGGGACACGAGCCAAAGCACCATGAAGAGCGCCATCATTGCCGTAACGAAGTCCGCGTATGCGACCTTCCACGCGCCGCCATGATGTCCGCCGTGGCCGCGCGCCTTTTTCTTGATGATGCGGACCTTCGAGGCTTCCGTCTTCGCGTTCATCCGCCGCCCTTTAGTGTAGCGATGGCTTTCTCAAGGTCGGTCGCGGACGGACGCTCATCCGAGTAGATCGAACGCCTTGCGAACTCGACGGAGATCCCCGGAGTTGATCCTCTGGACGCTGCCAGGACGCCTTCTTTGATCGCGAGGATGAATCGGTGGTTTGCCGCAGCGGACATCTCGATGCTCGTCGCAATCGGGCTTAGAACTCCGTAGCAAAGCAGGATTCCCAGGAACGTTCCTACGAGCGCCGCCGCGACGTGATGACCGATG
>CAZWQH010000062.1:0-15622 GCA_964635815.1 uncultured Sandaracinaceae bacterium | reverse complement strand
GATGGGGTACTCGAGCCCCTTGGCCCCGTGCATGGTTCCAATCGCAACGGCGTGCGCATCGCTCTCGAGCCGAAGCTCCGAGGTGTCTCGTCCACGTGGGACGTGATACTCGCGTTCCAGCCATGCCACGACAGATGCGGGGCCGAGCTCGTGATCTCGAGCGGCGATTTGAGTCAGCTCGGCAAGATGGAGAAGATTCGTGAGCTGGCGTTCGCCGCGCGGTAGCGAAAGGATTCTCTCGGGCACGCGTTGCTCGCGAAGCAGCGCGTCGAACATGACCGCAAACCCGTGCTGCTCCCAGACGCGACGCCATGAGCGAAAGCGCTCGAACCAGGTCGTCCATTGGTCATCGGAGCTGATCAAGAGAGCGATGTCCGTGGCGCGGAGGCCAAAGAGGCACGTGGAGAGCGCACCCACAATCTTCGAGCGGCTGGGTTCTACAATGGCGGACAGCACACGTCGCAGCTCGAGCGCCTCCTCGGATTTGTGAACGTTGTCACTCATCGTGAGAATGCTTGGCACCCGAAGCTCTGCGAGCGCCCTCTGAACGGCAATGCCCGTGCGACCGCTGCGGACGAGCACCGCGACGTCCCGAGCGCTGATGACGCGCTCTCCTGTGCGTTCGTCTCGAATCGTAGTTCGTGATTCGAGCAGCGTGCGAATATCGTGCGCGACGAGCTCTGGGAGATACTCGTCGAGATGTGCACGACGTATCGCTCCGTCTTTCTTGCCGATCGTCGAGTCGTCGCGACGCACGAAGCGCACGGTAATAGGGGCAGGAAGCGCATCGGTTCGTGTGACGCGATCCTCGTGATAGGGCAGTGCCCGGTCGAAATGAATCTCCGGGATGAGGAACGGATTCGTCCCACGCCCGTACAAAAAGTTGATCGCTTCGACCAAGCTTCGATCACTTCGGTAGTTGGTTCTCAGTCTGAAGGTCGCGTTGGATTTCGAGCGTGCCGATAAGTACGCGTGCACGTCGGCGCCGCGAAATCCGTAGATGGCTTGCTTGGGGTCGCCAATGAGGAAGACATATTTCGATGACGCGCGGTCGTGCACGAAGATGCGCTCGAAGATCTCCCACTGAGTTGGATCGGTATCCTGGAACTCGTCGATCAGAACGGCATCGAAACGATTCGCTTCGATGAGCGCGAGTGACGCGCCGCTCGTCGGATCGACAAGTGCGCGGTGCACGGCCCGAAGGAGTCCGTCGAAATCGACCACGCCTCGGTCCGCCGTGCGGCGGGGGAGCTCTCGTCGAACGTAGTCGATCAGGTCTGCTTTCACGCATCCGAGCCATCCCTCGCCATCAAGGGCCTCTGCCGGCGTGTTATGGATCCGCGCGCGCTCTTCAATGGCTGGGAGAAGGGTGGACCCCTCTCGCAAACCGAGCCCCTGCTTTGCGAGCGCGACCAGGCTGCTCAGTTGGGCTGCTTTGGGGCTGTCGCTGTTCGCGCTGTCCCATTTGAGGAGCCAACGGCCGAACCTGGACGGCGCGTTTGCGAGCGCCTGACTCCAAAACTCGCCGACGATCTCCTCCAGAAGCGCATCGTCACGGCCTGCCACTTCGGCGCCCAGCGGAACGCGGCAGTCAAGCGCGTGCCGCGTGAGGAAGTCTTTGCAGAACCCGTGAATCGTGCCGATGAACGCTTCATCGAAGCGCGCGAGCGCCAGCGCAATACGGCCCGCGCCTGCGTCGTTCTGATCCTTCAACTTCTTCTGCGTCGATCGAAGACGCTCTCGAACTCGATGACGCAGCTGCGCCGCTGCAGCATCGGTGAAGGTGACGACGAGAATACGTCGAAGGTCGAGACCTTGTTCGGCCACCAGCCTGAGCACCAGCAGCTCGATGCTCGACGTCTTGCCCGAGCCCGCGCTCGCTTCGATCGTGTACGTCCCCGGCGTAAGAGCGCCCTCGGGATCGAAGTCCTCGATTGCTGCCGACGAACCCGTCTTTTCCACAGACGCCATCAGTAGTTGTCCTCGTCGGACTCGACGTGTTTGTGTAGGAGGAGCGGCTCGAAGATCTTGGTCGCAAGCTGCGCGAAGTCGTCTCTGCGCAGTACATCGAGTCCTTCCGGAAAGGCGAGCCTCGTGGAGGGCTTGTTTGCGTCCGCAAAAGGCGGGTTGTTGAGATACGAAAGAGTGAAGTTGTTCTCGGCTTCGGCCACCGCCTTCACGTGTCCGCGTCTGGAGTTCGTGGCGTAGGCGTACGAAGCCTCGGGGAAAAACGGGATCGGTTTCGAGCTACCCAGTCGGAAGACGTCAACCAAATCCGCCAGAATCTGTTTGGGCTCTGCAACTGGTGCGTACGTGACGACGGTCGTGGGGCTGCGTGTGCCTCCGCGACCGATGACCGTCGTATACAGCGGAGCAGGCGCACGGTCCGAGAGACTCGCGGCGCACGCGGCGACGTGGTGGATCCAGTGAACGAGTAAGTGCTTTCCACCGTCAGGCTTCGAATACGTCGCGCGCGGGTGTGTGCGAACCACCGCATCGTCATGGCGATCCTGGAAAATGGGATCGATGCGTCCCGTGACCCGCCACTTGCTCCCGGGAACGTCGAGCAAAAGCTCCGATCTTGGGCCCACACGTGAGCGGAGATACCTAGAGTGAATGGATACGACGGTATCGACAATTTTTTCTGCCTTGGCGTCGCCCAAGATCGAAGGCGGGACGCGCGCGGTTGCCAGGAGCAGCGACTTGATCGCAGCAGCGTCCACGGCAGGAAAGCGGACCACCTTCATCAGAAGGTCGTCTCCAATGCTCCATTCGTCGAGTGTCCGAAGCTCGAACGGTTCCACATCCGATTCGCGTGCCTCATCCTCCTGCAGTCGTAGTCCGAGCGTCCGCGACATCATGTGCGCGAGTGGATCTTTGAAGAACGCTGCCAGCGCTTCGACCGTGATGTTGAGATCGCTCTCGAGCGGGCTCGTGTTGCTCGTGAAAAACGGAACCGCGTGGCGCTCCGACGTGGTTGCAAGAGCCGAGCGAGCGGCCATCGAGTCGAAAGGTCGCTTCCATCGTGAGTCGCTGGTTTCGTCGAAATTTCCGGTGCTGTAGGCGCGCAGATGGTGATGACGAATGCGGGCTGCCTCGTCTAGACCCAGGCTGCGAAGCGCTTCGGCGAGCTCGATCACTGAAGTCGACGGCGGACGCTCTCGATCGTCGCGCTCACTTCGAGCTGTGTACGTGACGATCAAGGATTCTTCCGCGGAAAGCACGGACTCGAGGAACATGTATCGGTCTTCTTCGCGAGGATCGCGATCCCCCTTCAGACGAGCGTGCTGAGTCAGGTCGACGTCGCGCTCGATCGATGCGCGTGGGAACGCGCGATCATCGAACCCTACGAGGGCGATGACGCGGAACGGGACCCCGCGCATCGGCACCAACGTGGAGAGAGTGATGCTCCCGCTCAGGTAGTTGCGCGGTCGGGTGTCGTCCTCGAACGCGGTTTCCAGGATCTCGAGAAACGCGTGCCGTGACACCGGAGCATTGAAGCCCGCCGCAAAGGCATCAGATGCAACGGTTGCAAGGCGAAGGCGCACCTCAAGGTGCTCGCGCGAGAACTCAGACGGAGCGCACATCGTTTCCAGAACGTCATTGGCCCACGCGTGCCATTCGTCGATGGTTTTTGCCTGCTCAGCTGCGCGAGCAACAACGAACGCGCGCTGCGTCGCTTCCATGAAGCGGCCAAGCGTCGTCGAATCGGCACCTTCCACGAGATCGAGCGGTGCAATCCCCTCAAACGTCTCCAGCCCGGTTCCTCGAAAGGCGGTGCCCAGTGCCAAACGGTCGAGCCCAAACTCCCACGTGTACGCTTCGGCGTTCGCGCTCGACGTATCGATCGCGTCGGGAGGTGCGTTCGGGTGGACGCCGACGCGCGCGCGATCACGAGCGTCCCGGCCCCAGCGGATTCCGGCTGCGTCCACCCAATCGCGGACGCGCGAAAGGTCTTCGACAGACAGTGAGAAGTGCGTGCGGACTGGATCGAGTTGGACCAGGTCCAGCACGGCGGTTCGCGAGAAACGCGTGTCCTCGAGGGCGAGAGTCTTCAGCAGTGTGTCGGCCACATACGTGTCGCGGTGAAAGCTCCGATCTGCGCATCGGAACGGAAGCGGTATGGGATCGGGACGAGAGAACACCGCGTCCACAAGCGGTGCGTACGTGTCGAGGTCGGGCGTCATGACAAGCACGTGTCGCGGCTCGAGAGTCGGGTCTTCAGTGAAGCGGTGGAGCAAAGCGTCGCGGAGCACCTCGACTTGCCGCATCGCCCCATGACAACCGTGAAGCTCGACCGACGTGTCGCTCTCCGCAGCCGGTGCCGGATCCCTCGCGCCGTAGAACAGGTGCGCCTGGAGGATCGCGAGCGCCGTCTTTCTTCTGCGGTTCTTTGGCGCCGGTGGATGCGGTTTTCGATGAACGATCGACGCGGGAGAGGAAAGGAGGGATACAAACTCCCGGATCGGTTTCGCAAACGCTCCGAACCCCTGAGAGCTTTCCTCATCGAACGCAGCAGCCGGAGCAACCGTGTAGAGGTGAACGGGAACGCGCGTCGCTAGCGCGTGAAGCAGATCGATGAAGAACGGCGGAAGTGTCGTGAGTCCGAAAAGAAACACACGCTCGGGAAGCGAGTCTGGCGAAGCCGTCGTTAGCGCTTCCTTGAACCGCGCGGCCATTGCGGCCAGATGCGGTTCGGTCACGCGCGCCCGGACCGACCGGAAAAGCGATCGCTGCCACGGCTCGTCCGGGTGGTCGCTGCCCGCGGCGTCCTTCTCCCACGCAGCGATGAGATCAGGCCGGTACGTAATGTACTTGTCGAAGAGCAGCGCCAGGAGGTCTGCAACCTCCAGCATCTGGACATTCACGAGGTTGGTGCCGGGGACGTCGCGCTCGGATAGGACGTAGCGATGGATCTTTGCGTACCGAGGGTCCGCGTTCGCCATGCTCGATAGCAGCTCGGAAGCAATGACCCACCGCAATGCTCGGGGCTCCCAAACTCTGGACATCGAGCTGCTAGGAGTGGCAGCGGTTTCAGCTGTGCGGCTGCGTAGGACAGAGTCGAACATGTCGCGCATGAAGCGACCCGGGAACGGAAAGTTGATGTTCGCAGCGATCCCCAACTTCGCTCCGAACTCGAGCTTTAGCCACCGCTCCATGCCTCGGCTATGGACGACGATGGTGTCGGCGGAAAGCTCGTCAGGGAGCGGATGCGCTTCCAGCATCGTGATGAGCTGGAGTGCGAGGGCTCGTGCAGAGGACCCTGTATGAACGTGAAGTCCACCGGGAGCGCTGGTGGGCACAATGAGCTGGTTCTCACCAAAGAGCCCGAGCTGACCCGCGTTCCCCGTCACGTGGGGACCATAGCGCCGCATGGCCTTCGCGCGAACCCGACGCTAACGTTCGCGGATGTCTTGGCCGTATCGATTCAGTCTCGTTCTCGTGTTCGGCTGCGCGGCAGCCACTTCCAAGTCGGTTCAAGTTCCCGGTGTCCTAACCGAAACTTCGAGAACACAACCTGGAGCGGCGCCCATAGCACCCGCGACGGAGTGTTATGTATCGGTCGGTACGGTCACCGGAGTAGGCGATCCGACGCATCACGACGCGTGCACACCGATCACGTACGCGACGGTGCCGCCTGCAGGCGGTGAGCACTACGCAACTTGGGCCGCCTACAAGACGTACACGAAACCGGTCCCCTGGGGCTTTCTCGTTCACAACATGGAGCACGGAGCAGTGGTGATTGCATACAAGTGCGCAACCCGAGATGCTTGTCCCGCGCTCGCTGACGAGATCGCCGCCGTTGTCGGGGGGATTCCCCAAGACCCGACGTGTTCCGCCGCCGTGCGCAATCGGATCATCGTGGCTCCCAACCCCGATCTCGACGTATCGATCGTGGCGGCCTCTTGGGGGCATGCGTATCGAGCCACTTGCATGGACGCCGCGTCGCTGCGCTCGTTCATCGACGGGCACTACGCGATGGGTCGTGAGGACACCTGCTCGAACGGGTTCGATGGGTCGACACGGGCGCAGTGGTGTCCCTAACCGCCATATCTGGGCTCGATGGGGGAGAGCGTCTGGTATAGCGCGCCTATATCGGACAAATAGGTAGCCGCTGTTTTATTTGTGCCTCGAGGTAGTAGACACTTCTCCTGTGACTGCGACCAAGACCCATCGCCGGATCCTCGCGACGCTCGCTGCGGTCTTCGGGATCGTTGTCGGGCTCCTTGCCGCTGAAGGCGCGTTCGCCTTGCGAGACGGTGGTGCGTACCCTTACCTCAACATCTTCTTGCGAGACGAGGTGTACGGCGTGCGACTGATGCCGCGCGCGGTCACGCGCGTGCACACGGCCACTGGCCACGTCACGGAGGTCGCGACGGATCCGCAGGGACATCGGTGCGCGGCTCGTGGTTGCGGAGCGACGCGGCGCGCCGACGTTGTTCTCGTGGGGGACTCGCAGGCCATGGGTTTCCACAATTCCTGGGCGAACAGCTTTGGCGCGCGGATCGCCAAGCAAACCGGCCTGATCGTCGCGAATGTGAGCGTGCCAACATGGGGGCCCGAGGAATATGTGATCGCGGCTCGCCAGGCGGTGAACCGAACTGGCGCATCACGCGTCTTGATCATCGTGAACGCAGCCAACGATTGGTCGGAAGCCGGAACCGCGAATCGCGACCGGACATCGGCCTGCGACGGATACGCTTGCTCGCTGCCGGCCAACGCGGGTTCACCGTTTCCCGGGCGTGACTTCTTGATGCGACGTTCGCACCTCGTGCTGGCCGCGCAACGAGTGCGGTCGGAGCTAGGTGATTCACGGCCCCGGTCGAGAATCATCGACGAGTTGCTGCATCAAGTGCGTTCGCGGCGAACGAACCGAGCAATCAAGAGCCCGATCTCTCGCTCACTTGGATCGTTTGCTC
Source organism: uncultured Sandaracinaceae bacterium (assembly GCA_964635815.1). Taxonomy (GTDB): domain Bacteria; phylum Myxococcota_A; class Polyangia; order Polyangiales; family JADJQN01; genus CAZWQH01. The sequence goes on along the minus strand of CAZWQH010000062.1, from coordinate 8,702 downwards.
GCGAAGACGTTGACGTGACCACCGTGTTGTTGCCCCTCGACGTCCAGGTGGCGGAGCAAGAATTCGAAAAGTACGCGGTGCCGGCGTCAGACCTAAGCTCGGTTGAAGTCCTTTTCGATGACGCTGCGCGCGAGCTCGCTTTGTTTGGATCGCGCGTGGTGGACTTGCGTGAGCCCTTGCGCTCGCAGTGTCGAACGCAGCGTTGTTTCTTGAATGACGACTATCACCTCAATCCACGAGGCCATGAGGTAGTTGGAAACGTGTTGGGACGCGTGTTGCTAGAGCAGTCGGAAAGAGGAACCCTATGAACCGCTTGGAAATCAGAAACATACTGTGGGTGTCGGTGATGCTCGTTACTGGATGCTCTGGCGCGTACGAACGCCGCTTGGAGGGGCCGAGCGTCACGCCGACCGACGTAGCCCGCACGAACTCGACCGCGAGCTCGACCTGCAACCTTCGTGGCTTGGGTGAAGCGTGCGGGCGCGATCAGCAATGCTGCAGCGGAGTTTGCGGCGCCAACGACTACTCTCCGGCACGCTGCCTTCCACCACATCCGGAGGGACACTGGTGTCAGACGAACATCCAATGCATGTCCGGGCGCTGCATCATTACGCCTGATCCCTCGGACCCGACCGGAAACACCCCCGGCCAGCACGGCGGCACGTGCGCAGGTGGAGCAACCTGCGGCTCCCAGAACGAATCGTGTGCTGGAGGACGGGTGTGTTGCCCAGGCTCGCGATGTTATGTGATGTCGGCAACAGAGTCGGTTTGCACGACGGCGAACATTACGGGCGAGGCGTGCACCACGGGTTCCGACTGTCTCTCGGGTCTTTGCGAGGAATCGAAGTGTGCTCAGCCTCGACGCACGAGTAGCACCTGCATTGGTATCGACGATCCGTCGACCGTTTGCTTTGCGGATTCAGCTGGGTGCTGCACGGGGCTGTACTGCGTGCGTGAGCGCTTCAGTCGGGAAAATGAATACGTGGGGGAGTGCAGGCCCAAGAAAGCTTTGGGCGCTCCGTGCTATAACCCCGACGAATGCATAAGCGGCGCATGCACCGAGTATCACTGCACCTAGTCTTTTTCGTCGTAGCCCTTGCTCCGTTGGGGTCGAGTTGCACGCACACGTCGTGTACGCGAGTCGCGACCGCAGAGGCGCCGGTGATCGACCAGCACTCAACACCCGCGCCCGCTGCCGTCCCCGCGACCAGTGAAGCGGTCCCGCAGCCGAGCGCGGAGACTTCCGATGACTCCCCCCCGCCGTCTGCGGTAACGGGTACCTGCGGTGCTCTTCTGGCCGGGGTGAAAACGGACTTGAATGACGCAGACGCAGCGGAGCTCGTCGAGCTCGTAACCGGGTGGATGCGAAGTCAAGACCGACCGCGTATCGATGCCAGGCTCGGGGTGCTTTTCGCGAAAAGCGAAGACGACCTCGGCGGAGAGCCGCCATATCCGAGCTTTGTCCGAGAGTCTGCAACGAGAGCGTGCGGCCTTAGCGCCCTCTGGTTGGTGGATCACGTTGCCCAGGATTTTCGCTTGCACGGAAATCCCCAGGACTCGGGCATTCGATGTGACGAAAACGTCTGCTGCTTCCCGGCAATGATGGAGTACGACTCGAGTGGGACGGCGACGTTTCGCAAGACTTCCGACGGCGCGTGGGTCATCGAGAGTTACGTCGAGATGGCGGACAACGGAACCATTGGGCTAGAACACGTTCAGCAAGCGCAAGCGCGCGTGCGGGCCGCGGCTGCTCGTGCCTCACGTCAGCGGTGCGCCGGTGAACCAGCGGTCGCCTGGTGAGCGCTAAGTGCGGTCGAAGCCGAGCTGTCTAAGGTGCAGCTGGCTTCTGCGAAGGGTGGGTGGTCCACGGATCTTCGAGCACAGCGCGATTCAGATCCACGAGCTCTTCCGCCTTGTCGACGGAATCCACTCCGACGACGAGCGGATCCAGAATTCCGTGTTGGAGCTCGTACACAAGTCCGTGAAGCAGCGGTCGTTTCCCGCGCTTCCACGCCTGCATGAGGAGTGGGATGTGCGCTAAGTTGTAAATCTGTTTCACGACGTTGAGGCTGACGAGACGCTGGATGCGCTCCTCTTCATTCTCGATGGCATCGAGCTGTTCACGGTACGTTCGTCGGATATCGCGAAGCTGTGACAGCCAGTGGTCGACCGTGCCGTACGAGGTGTCCGTCATCGCCGCTTTGACCCCGCCACATTGGGAGTGCCCGACGACAATGATGTTCGAAACGTCGAGCACGTCGACGGCGTACTGCACGACCGACAGCATGTTAAGGTCAGCCGGAAATACCTGGTTCGCGATGTTCCGGTGAACGAACATTTCGCCCGGCGCAGTGCCAGTGATCGTGTTCGCCGGGACGCGGCTATCCGAGCATCCGATGAACAAGAAAGTCGGCGTTTGTCCTTGCGACAACCGATTGAAGTACTCCGGGTCGGTGGTCTGCATTCGATCCACCCACTGCCGATTTGCCGTAATGATGTCTCGGAGATTGTTCAATGCGCGCCCCCTATTTTTGTTTCTGCGATGCCGACGACTCTGTAGTCGATGCCGCGTTCCGCCGCTGTTTTCTTGAACTCTGAAAGAATCTCCAGGACGTCCTGATCGATGGACTTCGACTCTCGTCCGTCGATCTCGATGCGAGCTCCGGATGGTGTGTTCTCCAGCATCGCCGCGATGGCTTGAGCGTTGAGAAACGTGACCCGCTCCGGCAGCTCGTATCGCTCCAGCACCGCGCCTGGAGGACTGACTTTTCGCAGCGGGTTCGCCAGCACCTGCTGTCGCACCATGAACAGAACGGCGAATCCAATGCCGATCAGAATCCCTTTGAGCAAGTTGGTGGCGAGGATGGCTCCGACCGTTACAGCGAACGGGATGAAGTAGGCGTGGCCTGCTTTCCATGCGCTTACCCAGAGCGACGGCGGCGTGAGCTTGTAGCCTGTGAAGAGGAGGATCGCGGCGAGAGCGGCCAACGGAATGCGATTGAGTAAACCTGGAAACGCGATCACGGCAACGACCAGGAGCACTCCGTGCAGGATCGCGGACCACTTCGTTTTTGCGCCCGCTGAAATGTTTGCTGCCGTGCGAACGATGACGCCCGTAATCGGAATGCCACCGAGCAGGCCAGAGAGCGTGTTTCCAAGGCCTTGTGCGACCAGCTCCCGATTCGCGGAGCCGCCGCGACGTTCCGGATCCAACTTGGTTGACGCCTCAAGGCTTAACAACGTTTCTAGACTGGCGACGATGGCAAGCGTCACTGCGACCGTCAGAATCTTCACGTTGAATGGTCCCTTCCCATCGGGTCCGGAGCCAAACATCTCACGCCAGTCTGGATCTGGAAGGCTATGCCACAGCGGCCCCGCGCCATCGGTCGGGAGGTGGACCATGTGTGTTTCCGCGAGTGCGAACCCGGGGACCGTCCATCGAATGATCTCGTGTGCGAGGGTTCCACCGACGACTGTGACGAGGGGGGCGGGGACTTTCTTTGTCCAGGCCGCAAGCTTGGGGTGTGCGGCGCCAATCATGAGCGCGAGCGAAAGAACGCCGATGATTAGCGCGCCAAACTCAACGTGCTCAAGCGCGGCCGTCGTCGCCGCCCAGGTGTTCTCGTGCGCACCAGGGTCGTAGTCTTCGTCACCCATCTGCGTCGCGTCGTACCCGATCAGATGCGGGACCTGCTTCATGATCAGGATGAGGCCAATCGCGGCGAGCATTCCGCGAATGACCGACGAAGGCGTGTACTTGGTGATTCCACCGAGTCGCGCGAGACCGAACCCAACTTGGAGCACACCTCCGATGATCACCGCGGGGAGAAAAGCAGCGAAGGATCCAAGGTCGATGACCGCAACCGCAACAATCGCAGTGAGGCCGGCCGCGGGACCGCTCACCATCGTTTGTGACCCGCTCAGGAAGCCGACGACGACTCCTCCGACTATGCCGGCGACGAGACCGGAAACGAGCGGGGCGCCAGAGGCGAGCGCGATACCCAAGCACAGTGGGAGCGCTACGAGAAACACGGCGACGCTTGCCGCTGCGTCTTGGCGTTTCGGAGTGGACAGCTCTCGAAGCTCAGTCGCTAGGGCGTTCATTCAGCGCAAGCGTTAGCACATGACGCGTGTGTGCCCGCCTCAATTCGAACGCTGGAACGCATCAGAAGAGTTTCGAGGGACGGAATATTTTCAGACTCGCCGCATCGAAAACGAGCTGCGGCTATCCGCAGGTCGTCTCGATGAGAATTGCACAGACCTGATACGGGTCCATGTTCGCAGCAGGACGACGGTCCTCCAAATATCCTCGGCCCTGCTGCGCCGTCGCCATCGGAATGCGAATGCTCGCGCCGCGATCACTCACGCCGTATCGAAACTGTCGAATGTTGCAGGTCTCGTGTGCGCCTGTGAGGCGCTCGTCGTTGTGCGCGCCGTAGACCGCGATGTGATCCTCGTGGCGCTTCTTGAGCTTCTCACACGCTGCTTCGATGACCTTCATGCCACCTTCGGCGCGCATCGCCTTGGTGCTGAAGTTGGTGTGTGCGCCTGCGCCGTTCCAGTCGCCCTTGATGGGTTTGGGATGGAGCGTTGCGGAGACGCCGAAATTTTCACCCGCACGGTAGAGGAGCCATCGAGAGAGCCAGAGCTGGTCCGCGATGTCGGGGGCGCCGACAGCACCGATCTGGAACTCCCACTGAGCGGGCATTACCTCGGCGTTCGTGCCGCAGATGGCGAGGCCGGCCTTCATGCAAAGCGTTGTGTGAAGCTCGACGACTTCTCGGCCGAACACCTCGTCTGAGCCGACGCCGCAGTAGTAGCCACCCTGAGGCGCTGGGAAACCGCGATCTGGCCAACCCAGCGGCTTGATGCCGTCGAAGAATGTGTACTCCTGCTCGATACCAAACCACGCCTCGTGCGACGCATGCTGCTCGGCGATCTGAGCGCACCGTCGTCGTGTGTTGCTCCAATGAACCGAACCGTCGGGATTGAGGACTTCGCATAGGACCAAGATGTCGTTCCCACCGCGAATCGGATCGGGGATCATCTTGACGGGGCGCAGACCCAGGTCGCTGAAGTGTCCCTCTGCTTGAGACGTGCTCGACCCATCGAATCCCCAGTCCGGAAGTTGATCGAGCTTGGTCACGGGACCTTCGACGATCTTCGTCTTCGACCGAAGTTTTGCGGTTGGCTTCTGACCGTCGATCCAGATGTACTCAGCTTGGATTTGCATTTGAAGGGCCTCCCGGTGGCTGTCGTGGCGCCCGATTCTCACGCCCGCGCTGCGTGCAAACGAATCGGTGGTTGAATCCGCGCGCTTCTACCAGCGAGGTCTCATCGCTACAAGCGAGGTGGCGCACACTGGCCGATCTTTGTCGCGCGCTCGCGCGCTCGCATTCAACGTGCGGCGAAATCGTTGCAGATCATTGCGAGAAACCCCCGTAGAAACGAGCGTTTCGCGATCGCGGGCTGCGGGCCTTGGCTCAGTAGCTCTTAGCCCAAATGACCCGCTGCGCGCTCGGCTTTCCGGAGAAAGGACACGTGCCGGTCTCGTTCGAGAACAACGCAGAGCCCTCGAGAGGGATGCACCGAACCGTCACGCCGAGATCATTCTTGATGGACTCTTCAATCGAACGCTCGCCACAAAAATGCGTGAGCGCAAAACCGCCGTGAATGGGCGCGGGCGAATTCTCTGCGTGCTTGGGCGTCGCGAAGTATTCGTAGAACGCTTCCTTCGTATCGATCATCTTGGTGTGAGCCTCGCGTGCCGCTCGAGCTTTTTCGAGCATCGCGCCCTGGATCCTCTCGAGACGTTCGGCGACCGTACGAACGAAGTCGGCTCGGCCGATCGACTCCTTCTCTTTGGGCTCACGCGTGCGCTCGCCAACAAAGACTGCATCGTTCTGCATGTCGCGGGGACCGACCTCGGCACGGATGGGAACTCCGCGCTTGATCCACTGCCACACCTTCTCGCCGCCTCCGAGATCTCGCTTGTCGACTTCGACGCGAATCTTTTCTCCCCACACCGTCTGTTCGCTGAGCTCTTTGGCGATTCGATCGCAGTACTCAAGCACTGCGGCAGCGTTCTCGGCCTTGTGGAGCACCGGAAGTAGAACAACGTGCGCTGGCGCAAGGCGAGGCGGACAAATCAATCCGTTGTCGTCCGCGTGCGTCATCACCATGCCGCCGATGAGACGCGTGGAGACGCCCCAGCTGGTGGTCCATGCGTGCTGTTCCACGCCATCGGGGCCCAAGAATTTGATGTCGCTCGATTTAGCGAAGTTCTGTCCAAGGAAATGGGATGTGCCGGCTTGGAGCGCCTTACGATCTTGCATCATTGCTTCGATGCAATAGGTGGAGACCGCGCCGGGGAAACGTTCGCCCGCGGTCTTCTCGCCGAACACGACCGGAAGAGCCATGTAGTTCTCCGCGAAGTCGACGTACACGCGCAGCATCTGAAGTGTCTCGTCGATCGCTTCCTGCTTGGTTGCGTGCGCTGTGTGGCCTTCTTGCCAGAGGAACTCGGTCGTACGAAGGAAGAGTCGAGTGCGCATCTCCCAGCGGACGACGTTGGCCCACTGATTGATGAGGAGTGGGAGATCTCGATAGCTCTGCACCCATTTCGCGAACGTCGCGCCGATGATGGTCTCCGACGTCGGTCGCACGATGAGGGGTTCCTCAAGTTCTCCCGCCGGTTGGAGCTTTCCGTCTTTGTCTGCTTCGAGACGGTGATGCGTGACGACGGCGCATTCTTTCGCGAAGCCATCCACGTGCTCCGCCTCTTTTTGGAAGAAGGAGAGCGGGATGAACAGCGGGAAGTATGCGTTCTTGTGGCCCGTGGCTTTGAACATCCCGTCGAGGTTCTTCTGGATGTTCTCCCAGATCGCATAGCCCCACGGCTTGATCACCATGCATCCGCGAACCGCACTCGTCTCGGCGAGATCTGCGGCGCGAACGACCTCCTGGTACCAGTCCGCGTAGTTCTCCGCGCGGGTGGGCGTGATCGCAGTGGTGTTCTTCTTGCCGTCGTTGGAGCGTTTTTCGGGCGTCGGTTGAGCCATGACGCAGGCGTTTTACGCCGTTTTGGCTGGAGCGCTACGTCACGGCGCAAACGCGAGGTACAGCGTTACGCCAAGGTATGGAACGAGCATCGTGCCCAGGGCGATCAACGCATACCGACCGAAGCTGGGCATCGGATACCCGCTTTCCTCCGATATGGCTTTGACCATGAAGTTGGGCCCGTTCCCGATGTATGTGTTCGCTCCCATCAGCACCGCTCCGATGCTGATCGCTTCCAGATGACGGTGCGGGATGCCGGCGACCTCACTCTCTAGGGCGAGCGCACGTGCGGCTTCCAGGAACGAAACGTATGTGGGCGCGTTGTCCAACACGGACGAAAGCAACCCTGTCGCCCAGAAGAACGCGACAGCAGACGTGAGTCCAAGGGTCGAGGCGTGAGCGCTGAGTAGCTCGAGCGCTGGAATCATCGTGATGAAGATACCGAGGAAGAGAATCGCGACCTCGATGATCGGTGCGAACGTGAACTTGTTCGCCTCGCGTGGGGCGCGTGACGTCAACCCTAGCGAGAGAAGAGTCAACACCACCATGGCGCCCTCGCGATACGGCGTAGGAGCAAAAACCGATGCGAGTATGCCGAGCAGCAGACCCACGTTCGCCAGACCTCGCACGCGCACTGGTTTTGCGCTTTGAGCGTCGAACTGGAGGGTTGCCGAGGTCTCTCGTCGATACGCACGAGAATCCACCACAGCAAAGACCGCGATTAGGAAGGCACACGTCGCGAGCCAAACGGGCGCAAGCCGCAGCGTCCACAAGAAGGGGACACCACGGAGGTAGCCGAGGAAAAGCGGCGGATCTCCGAGCGGCGTCAGCAGACCTCCGGCGTTCGAGACGATGAGGATGAAGAACAGAGGAATGTGCCCCGTGTTTTTCCGCTGGGAGTTGGTTCGAAGCAGAAACCGGATCAACACCGCGCTCGCTCCCGTGGTGCCGATCAGACTCGCGAGCACAGCGCCGATCGCCAGCGTGACGGCGTTCGTCCTTGGCGTTCCTTCGAGGTCGCCCTCGATGTGGATGCCGCCCGACACGATGTAGAGTGAGCCGAGCAGGCAAACGAACTGTGCGTACTCGGTCAGCGCGTGACCAAGCGCGGCGAGGCGATGGGTTCGTGCGAGCAGTACGACGACGGGCAAAGAGAGACCCGCGGCGACCAGGGCACGCGACCGGTTCTTCTCCCATAAGTGCGGGGCTGCGATCGGAAGGATCGCGATGCAAAGCAGCAACGCCACGAATGGGATGGCTGCGATCATCCGCCTACCATGCACGAGCGATGTTGAGAGGTCGACTCCGTGCAGATTGGTTTGCTTGGCGGTCTCGCAATCGGGAGGTAAATGCGTGCGATGGCGATTCGACGAGACACGCGAGCTTGGTGGTTTGGGCTTTTGGCGTTTGTATGCGGATGCGCGAGCCAGACTCAGCCCCCGCGGCAAGGTCGCGGCATCGCCGGACGCTTGTCCACCGATCTGATGCAGCTCGCGGCGAAATTCAGCGATGGGACAAAAGCCACGCTTACGCGCAGCGGCGACGGTGCGTTCGCGTTTACTCTGCAGGCGGGGACGTCAGCGCAGCTCGCGGTGCAGCGCATGAATGGAACGACGCTCATCCCTCTCAGCTTTCGTGGATCC
>CAZWQH010000061.1:0-15652 GCA_964635815.1 uncultured Sandaracinaceae bacterium | reverse complement strand
ACCGTTCAAGCTCTGTTGGCGGAGACTCCGGGCGGGGCGAGCATCCTGTCCAGATTCTTTCTCCGCAAGCTTCGTTCTGCCCAAGGTGCCGTCGTCGTTGACTTCGAGATGGAGGAGACGGACGCAGACGCGACGGAGACACATGGGTATCGCTTGTGAACGCGCACGTACTGCACCGTGAGCGACAGTGTACTTTCATGTGGCCGGCCTGTTCCGATGCAGGTCGTGTTCTTTGATCTCGACATCGAGCTGGACTTTGTCGTCGCATCGGCCTTCGGCTTGTGGGAGATGGTGCTGCTCCCCCGAGTGCCTCGTTGCACAGCCGCAGCTACTGCTTGGACTTCGCCCGCCGGCGAAGATTCGCGAGAGCGGTTCGCAGAAGAATGCGAAGAAGCGGGAAGGTGGCCGATAGCGAAGGCGTCACGACGCCCGAGCGCGTTTAGCTGCGACTCGCTGGTGTGAGATGCCAAGCAATTCCCCAGCGTCGCGCGTGCTGAGGCCTAGCTTCGCGAGCTCCGCGATCGACTCGTTCGTGAGCTTGGCGAGTTCGGCGTTTGCGCGGTCGGCCTTCGCGCGAAGGATCTTCGTTCTCTTGAGCTTGCGCGCGATGACTTGAGGCCGGACGTCGAGCACTAGCTCCACTTGCTTCGGATCTTCGACGGAATCGTCGTCGAGGATAAGCGAGAGAGCCTCCCGGATGCGCTCCTTCGTCTGGCTTAGCGACCGCCCCTGAGTGATGGCACCGGGCTCTTCGACCACCTGTGCTGTCCACCAGCCGGGTGTTCCGGCGGGCTCGATACGAACCGTAAACGTGCGCTGCTTTCTTCGGACCATTTTTACTTCTCCTCTTTGCGGAGTTCGCAAACGGAATGCCTCTACTTCAACCAGTTTTTCCCGAGGCAGGGTTCTAGCTGTCGCTCGATGTTGCGGAGCGTTCCGGGGGCGAGGTCCTCCCCCTTGTGCATCGGGATTGTCCCCTTGCACTTGGAGCACTCAACGCGAAGGTGCGAACCCTTCTGACGAACTTGGGTACAACCCTTCTCGTTGAGGATCTGGAGCAACTCTCTCGACCGCACGTGTCTACTCTATAGACACTTTGCAAAGTGTCAACACCATAGACATCGCTCGGGGCTACTCTTGCGCAAGGCTCGTCGGGCGTGCGTTCTCGCTCTCTGACGTGCAGCAGTGGCTTGGACACGCGTCGCGCACGACGACCGAGCGCTACGCGCATCTCGCTCCTGACGGGCTTTTCGCCACTGTCGCTCAGCTGCAAGATCTCGCATTGTCCTGAAAGCCGCCTCCCGACGGTGAGCCAGAAGTCTCGATGCGCGAACCGCCGCCGAGCTGTCGTAGCTGATCGCAACGACACGTCTGCAGAAGTTCCCGCTGCGTCCTGCTCCCAACGGGACGGTCGCCCGTTGCTGTTGTACGAGAACGTCTCCGTTACGTCTTCGGATGAGTCCGGGTCCGAAGCTTCAGTGCTCTTCTCGATCCCGAACGAAACCAGCGAGTACCGCTCAACCTCACACCCGGTAGTGGCACCCCCCAGACCATCACCTTCTTCGGTCCGCCATCATCGAACGTCATATCTACCACTGGCCTCCTCCGAGTGGATGCAGTGAGCTCGCTGTCGGTCGCGGTGTCACTCGTGGCGGCCGCGGAAAGGAGCACCGTGAACGGTCGCTTCGTCGCGGACGTTTGCCCCGAATAGCGGTTACCTAAGCACAGGGAGCTGGCTGCGCGCGCCCTCACTGATTTCGCAGGGATCTGAGGGGGCTAGACCGACCAGTGGCTCGCGTACGTTCCTCTTTGAACTACCTTAAGGAGCTCAGCGCGCAGGACATTTCCGTGTGCTTCCAGGTCATTCGAGCTGGCGCCGCTCTTGCGTAGTGATTCGGCGTTGTGAACCACTCACTGGGATACTCGATAGTATTGCTCGCCGCGCCGCGGAGATTGTCGATCGCGTCGTCGTCGCGATGGAGAACGAAGACAACGATCCTCGCCGTGCGCCCGCGTTGTGGAACGACGAAGCGCGTGAAGCCCGTTTCGCAAACGCGAATGCGACTCGAACGCAATGGGTTCGTCAGCGAATAAGCGTTCTCGCCCGAAAAATGCTGCAGACCAGCAACAGCTCGCTCACCGCGTCGCGTGCACGAATGATTGCGGATGTGCTCCGCACACGGGGAGCATCGCTTCCAGAGACGCGCAGCGCGCCTGCAAGACGCGCAGCCTACTATGGCCTTGCCGACGCTGTCGCAGCTGCCGCTCTTGGTTCCGACACGCCGCTCGATGCGCGCGCAACGCGACCTAGTCGGACCGAAGCATCGACCGCGCAACGCGTGCGCTATCGACACGATCGCATGCGAGCGGAAGTACTGCGCGCATTCGCTCTACGCTCCGATGTGCTCAGTACGGTCAACGCGCCCAGAGACACAGGAGTCCGTCTGAGCGCAGTGCCTGCGAAGCGCCCGGGCCTTCTGTCCACGCTGATCATGGGTCTTTCCCCTTCCGAGTTGATCTGGCTCTCAGCCGACGACGTGCTCGCGGCGATCCCGAGCGACCTCGGCGATGTGTCGGTTCAAGAGCTCGCAGAGCTGGTGCATGAGCAATCGGTGCTTGCCGCGGACCTTGCGAACCATGAGAAGACTCGCGCTGGGGATCCAGATCCGAGCCACACCGAATCGGCGACCGCACGCCTGACGAATCTCGCGGCTCGCTTCCACCGCTGGAAAGCTGCGCACGACAACCTGGACGGCAGAGCATTTCTCTCGATTCTTCGCTCGGCCGGCGCACGTGCCGCGGGCTATGTACCTCAGTACTCGCCAGCGCTGATTGCTAGCTCACACGCAGCTCTTGCCGAAGAGGCCGGGTCGCAACGCGAGAACAGAAACCAGAGCCGCGCCTACCACCACCATTTGATCGCCGCGGACGTTGCGCGCAAGTCACTGGCGCTTGCTCGCCGACGGGTTGGGCACGACACCTGCTGCTTTTGGGAAACGAAACCGATCTCGCGGCTCGATACGGCAACGCGCTGTTTATGTCACCGGAAGATCTCGTCGAGGTTGCGCGCGTGAGCTTGGATACTGCGTCTGACACACTGCTCGACGTCAGGGACTCGGAGCTGCAATCGATCCTGACGAGAGTCAGTGGCCTTCGGCAGTCGCTCGTAGCGAACGAACAAGCCCCATCGCTTGCGCGAGCAGACCGCATTACCGCAGCCCTGAACGACTTGGACCGGGAGTACGTCAACTGGTTCGCGCAAGCATCGCGGGGAGGAACCGCTGCGCTCCTCCGTACGATCTTCGGCGAGCAGGCGGTAACAGCATCAACCGTGCGCTAGAACGGCGCGCATGACGACGGATACCCAAAGCGAAATCGAACGGGTTCACGCGCTACGCAAGGACCGAAAGAGCGCAGAGCATCTCGCGGCCGCGCGAGCGCTCGTTGCGAATGCTCCTGAATCTGTGCTCGCACAGATCGAGGCGGCATACGGTCACGATCGTGAGGGACTCGAGGAGCAAGCACTCGTGCACTACGAGATTGCTGCGAAGCTCGGTGTTCCCGAGAGCGAGCGGCGGCATTTCTTCGTAGGCTACGGATCGACGTTGCGTAACTGCGGTCGTGCAACCGATGCGATTGCGCTCTTCGAGGACCTTCTCGCCAAAGACAACTATCCGCCCTACACCGCGTTCCTCGCTCTCGCTCTGTCTTCCGCGGAGCGACCTCGCGAAGCGCTCGCGACGATGATGCGTTGCACCCTCGATGTTGCTCGAGAGAACGAGCAACGCCCGCGCCCCAGAAAAATGGGACACGGGCGTTGATCACAAAGCTCGTCTATCTAGCGATACTCAGTTGCCGCCGCAGGAAGGGTCCGTCACGTACGCCGAGATCTGGCGGAACACACACTGACTGGCGGTTCCGCAGTCGCGAGCGTCGCGCATGCAGCTCCCAGCGGCGATAGCTTCCATCTCATTCAGGTACGGCACGATGTCGAGATCGTTCGCGGCAGCAGCCGTGCAACCAAGCGCATTCAATCCATCGAAGAGCACCCGCTGCGACGGCGAAAGAGCGCCCACAGCGTTCGCGACGCAAGTGCGTGCCATCGTGGCGGACGAGAATGTCTCGCAGGTGTTGACCGCTACGCCTGGGACCACACATAGGAGCGCATTAGTGAGCTTCCCGAGCATGGCTCTCTCGCGTGTTGCGCACATATTCCTGTACGTCGAAAACCCGCAACGTTCAGAGCCAAAGCCGCGATCGGGGTTGCATGCCACTGCGAGCGCGCTTGCTGCGTCCTGGCAAGCCTCGACCTCACTCGGAATTGCCTGCCCGGCGTCCGTCGCCGGGAAGTGGGAACCTGCGTCGGAATAGTACGAGCCTCCATCCGGACGCCAGGTGTTCTGCGCGCAGTACATCGAGCCGCTCCACCCCGCGTTGTGCAGCGCCTGAAATGCGTACGGACCAACGAAGGGAACCCCGTCGAGCTCGGAAACGGTAGCAAAGACAGTCTCGTCTCCACTTCCCGGAATGGAGTCGTCACCAATCCGTTTATTGAGAAGGTTCGCAATCACCTTCTCGTGAACATTGGCCGCGCGGAGCTCTTCCTCCGATGCGTAGTTCGCAGCGTACACAACCCGGCATGCGGCCTCGGTACCGTCGTAGAAACCGCCGGTGTCCCCGCGCTCGGTTCCGACGACCGCGTCGTCCTCGCCATCGAGCTGCGGAGGTTGTGTCTCCGTGCATCCAAAGGCAGCGATGACGAGCATCAGGCCGAGTGATCGTTTGACGGTGTTGCTGAGGGGATAGTTGTGCGTGTTCATGACTTGCTCCACGCAAGTCACTACGCAAAACCGGATCCAGGAATAGTCTTGTTAAGACGGGATGTTGCGCAAGCCAGATTAAGTCGGTCGCCCGGCTAAGAAGGATCGATCTGACGACTGCTCTGGTCAGGACACCTGTCTACGAACGGGCTCGCCGTACCGCGAAGCTCGTCCAAACAACGTGAACCGCGATGACACCGACAAAGCCCCACAGATAGAGCGAATCGACCAACGCACGCGGCTGGCGGGAAAACTCGCGTAGCCCGAAGTAACGAGCGAAGTTCGGCACGGCGATCGCGTCGAGCACGGACGCGTACGGGCCGTGCATCAGCATGTATGAGCCGATTGCACCGGTCACGAAGATGGCGCCAACTAGAAACGCAAACGGCCCGTACCAAGGTCCCGCGCCCGGAACGATCAGTGCAAACGCGCGATCCCAGACGCGCACCGGAGTCGTCTCGTAGGTCGCACGATACGGCGGCGCGATCACTAGTATGAACAGCGCGATCACGATCAGCATCAGGAGACTTGTCGATTCGAAAATGGTGCTCGGGCCTATCTGATCGGTCATGCGAACCAGAGCGACCGACGCAGTGATCGGATTTCGCAACGTCGATCCGCCCATCGCATCGACATCCGACTGCCAGGCCTCTCCCCACATCTCCGCAGATGGCATGGCCAGCAGCGGCGGTGCAAGACCGAATAGCTTCGCCCGATCCACGCGAGCACTGCTCGCGGCGCGTCCCAGGTTGAAAGCGGCTTCTGCCGAGCGCGAATCGCGACGGAGCGCATCGTCCCACGCACGCCTTGCGCCAGCGAGGTCACCCTGGACGTGAAGGATCGCGCCGAGATTGACCTTCGCTTCCGCGAGCGGAAGCTCTTCGTAGAGCTTCTTTGCTTCGTCCAATCGCCCTGCCTGTTGAAGCGCCAGCGCGTGAATGAGTTTTCCGCCAGCGCGATGGCGAAACACGCGACTGCGTTGCACGGCAACGGGGTGCCCCAAGTTTCCGCGCATCAGCTCGATCGGAGCTTGGGCAACCGTACCGATCTCTGCGACACCGCGGGCAGCACACATCCCCAGGTAGAAGCCGCCCACGGTGACGACGAGAAATCCAATGCGCTCACCCCGAGTCCAGCGCGCGAACAAGTTCCACACCGAAAAGCGCGTCGGCTCCCCGGCACGTCGAGCAGACAGCCCGCGAATGAACTTGATCAGCCCGAGAGCAATCAATGCCCAAACGATTCCCACGACCAAATTGATCTCATGCCCGACGTAACGCGCGACGGGACTAGAGGGACCGAGCATTCGCGTGGGTCCGGCCGTTTCGGCAAGCTTCTTCCAACGAGCGACGTCGTTTGGGTGGTCCTTGGCGGCGGCGTTCGCGAGATCAAGATAGAGGGCGGAAGCGCTCTCCACGTTCGGAGTGATCGTCGCCACTCGGTTCGCCATCCGTGCCACGCGCTCGTAGTCTCGACGCACGTCGAGAAGCTGTACCGAAGGTCGGCCCAACCAGGTGACCATCGTGATAAGCCCCAATGCGAGCTCGGGTTCGTAGCCGCGCAGGAGCAGCGCTCGCATACCGCGAGTGAAGGCGCGATCGCCAAGGCCCGGGTCGATCTCGTCGAGTGTGCTCGCCGTCAGAACGAGATCGATCGCGTAGCGTTCGTCGATTGCTAGAGCTCGTTCGAATGCTTGTCGCGCTTCGTCGGCTCGACCGAGCGCATGCAACGCGAATCCGTGTTCAATGTTCCACCAAACGTTCGTGGGATCCGACGCAGCCCCCTGTTCGATGGCCGGAAGCGAGGTCGCGATAGTGGCGCGCTCTGCGGTGGTGAACGTTCGGACAATAGGAAGACGGGTCTCGCGGTCGTGCAGCAGCGCGACGATGCGCGCTTCCTTTCGACCGGCGTAGAGATCCGAAAGACTCGGAAACGACGCCGCAGTCGACGCCGACGGATCCGTGGGATGCCAGACCCCCGTCCATCCGCCCTGCTCGGCGCTCGTCACGGTCACCTCGATGCCATGGGCCGTCGAACGCAGTCCAGTGCACCTCGCGGGCAGGTACCACCGTTCAAGCATGCGTGACGACGCAGGGTCACGCGCTAAAAGGCGTCCGCCATCGCACGAGTAAACTCGCTCACCGATAGTCACGGGTGCGGGTCCCGCCTGGGGCTGCGCATCTTGAGCGCGCCCAGTCCCTGTCAGAACTGCGAGCGCGCCGGTGCCCACAAGAAGGCTTGTCCATCGCACGACCGATGAGGGGGAAGTCATTTCGAGCGAAGCTACTCGAGAACGCGCGATTCCGGCGAGAATGCGGCACCAGTCTTAGCTATGGCCTTACCCGAGCAGGTCGAGAAATCGCGCGGACCTTCGCGGACTTTCCGCCGCCGGCGTAGAACACGTCGCCCCTGGCTTCGAGACCACTGACCATCATCCCTTCGGGAAGCTCAAGAGCCTCCATGACGTCACCCGTCGCGGGATCGACACGCCGCAGCTCCGCGCGGTCGCCGTTCCCGGTCCCATGCCACAGCTCCCCATCGATCCAGGAGATGCCGGTCACGAAGCGATCCGACTTGAGTGTTCTTCTGATCGCGCCAGTCGAGGGATCGATCTCGTGAATGCGGCCTTCGCGATACTCGCCAACCCAAAGTGATCCGTCCGACCACGCCATCCCTGAGTCACGTCCTTGACTGGGTGCGGGGATGGAACTCAGGACCTTTCCAGATGCCGGATCAATCTTGTGAATTTGGTCACCGGCCAGCTGGTAGAACACGGTCCCGTCGAATGCGGTGCCGGCGTCCGCACCTCCTACGTCGAGCGAACGCGTGAGCTTCCCGGTTTGCGTATCGAGCGCGCTCAACTTCTGCCCATGCGCAAACCAAACGTTCGTCCCGTCGTGTGTGACCCCGTGCACACCGTCTACCTCTGGAAAGGGCCCGTACTCCCGAACGATCTTGGCTGCGCTGCGTGGGGTCTTCTTGTGGGTTGTGCTGGTGTTCATGTGAGTGTGTCTCCCGAGCGATGTTCTAGTGGGTCCGGGTCAGGCGTGGGAGTAACAAGTCTGTCGGGATCTCGTTCTTACGCACCCATCGACACGCGCGTCCCGAGCCGATTTGAGCCACTCGATCGTCCCGCTCAAGCTGGCGCAACGCGCGCTGAACAGAACGCTCGCTCGTTCTCAACGCCGCAGCGAGATTCGATGCGCTCCAAGCTGCTCCATCGTCGAGTAGAGCGTGAAGCTCGTTCTCCGCGGATGGGTCGATGGGAGTGAGCACGATCAACTGCGCGCTCGTTCGAAGCGCGTATCCATCCCGCGTTGCTTCGATGCTCGCCATGTTCTTCAGGGCTGCACGCAGGCGACCGAGCTCGACGCGTAGGCGAGCGCGGTGAGACGCGTTGGGTCTACGCGCGTAGAAAGTCGTCTCAATGAGCTTGTCCCTGGGAACGTCATGCGGAGACGCCGCAGCGAGTGCAGCCAAAAGACTGAACAGCACCGGTTTACGAGAAAAATCCCGCAGGTTCGCTTGAGAGATAAGACGTCGCGCGGTGCCATCCAGGACAAGTGTCCTTTTTTCGACGAGCGCCGGATTGGTCAATCTCCACAGCGTGTCCCGCGAAACCTCGCGACCTGCGTGTCGAGCAACGGGGCGCGCGAACCGCGTACGCATGTCGTCGATCTCCGCGAGCAAGGTAACAAGCCCAGCGAGCTTGCCTACGTGAGTCGCGTCGTCCAAGCGAGCCTGCAGCGTCTGAGCATCGCGTGCGCCGTACGCAGCCTCTGCGCGCAGTAGCGCCAGAATCACCTGGGTTGTCGGTGCAAGGTTTTCGAAGCGCGCGCTGCTCAAGAATCGCGTTGCGACTTCGTACATCCGAAGCCGCACGGCGGCACGCGCCGCTACCACTCGGAGGTACATCGCATTGTGAATGTCCCCTGCCCGCTCGAGTGCATCGACAGCGCGCTCAACGCGCGCGGAGTCCCACCGGGTGTCGCCGATCGCAAGCGCGATCTCCGTGTCTACGGCGAGACAGCGTGCGAGGGTTAGTGGTGCGCCGAGGACATCTTTCTCGCGAAGCGCGCTTCGAATGAGCTTTCTCGCGCGCGGAAGCTCGCCCATCTGTGCGTACGCAGTCGCCTTCATCCCACGCGCGATCGGATCGCGTCGAGCTCCGATCCACTTCAGCGCTTCGATCCCATCACCGCGAGCAAGTGCACGAGCAGCAGCGGAGGAGGCTGATTCCATTCCGCCCTGTTCGTAACTCGAATGGAGCGCGTGCGCGCCTCGCAAACTCTGAAAACGCCCAGATTGCCTGTGTCATAAGCGTTATGGCGCTCCTGGCACGCGACGATCTGAATCTGGGAAAGGTTCAATTTTGAACCACACCGGCCCCGGGATCGCGCATTCAAACTGTTGTCGTACTGGCGATAGCGTGTTTGGTCGGAGACATATTCCCGTCGCTCTACGCACCGCGTCCCACCCGAATCTCCGCCGCACGCCCTGCGCCCTCCACCAGCTTCAGCACCCGGGTCGATCGTGACACGCCGATGGCTTCCGGAAAGGATCCCGCCGGACGACGTAGTCAACTACGTTGAGGTAATCTTGATTCGGGATCTCTCAGATCCGCTCGATCACCAACGACGAGTCGAGTGTCAGGAGATCATCTGGATCCGAGCTCAAGATTGTCCAGTTTCGCTCGCGGGCAAGGAACGCCACGTGGGCATCGACGACGTCGCTACGTCGCGCACGACCAAGCATTCGACCGAGGATGCGAGCAACCGACGATGTAAGGTCGACCACGGTCGTGTGCTTCAGCAAGAAGCCGATCGGGATCGCTCCCCTCGGATTTGCGCGCCACACTTGAGCAACGACGCCCGCGGACGTCACGAGGGGCACTGATTCTTCTGTGGCCCGCATCGCGAGCGCGACCATTACGGGGTCTCGCTTTTCGAGGGCGATGAATGCCCCGGCGTCGAGCACGAGACCTCCCTCACCGGATACTCTCACGCCACTCGCCTTCGTTTCGTTGCCCGACGAAGGATCTCGTCGGCGTGCCGCACGGCTGCGGGCTTCGGATTGACCCCTTCGTAAAAGGCTAGCCATCTCGCTTCCAACTCGCGGCCGTCAAGATGGTCCTCGACCAGATCGGCTAGCCACGTTGAGACGGGACGATCCCCCGCAGCCTTTCGCATCCGCTGCGCTATCTGATCCGGTACGCTTATCGTGATACGCTTTGACGACATACTGTGAGCATACTCGGCGCGTACCCAGCGTCAACGCGTGCCACCAACGATGGGGGCATAGCCACCGCTCATCGCCGAGCGAGGAGCACCTCGTTGCGAAACTTGCCGACCGCGCTTCACCTGACATCGCTCGACCCTGCTTGTGATGGGCTCTGACCAAGGCCGGCGGCGGCGGCGCTGTGAACGACACACTCGGATGCTGGACAAAGGCGGTCTTGGGAACCATCGAGCTCAACGTCGGTGCGATCTTCGACAGTTGCCGACCGCCGGCGCGCGCGATGCCGGGCTCGGGGCTCGGCGTGCCGCTCCGCGCGTAACGACCCGAGTCACGGCATCAAGTAGACGAAGCCCGTGAGCGAGGTCGAGATGACCGGCCCGAGCAGAGTCGGGTAGTCCGACCCAGTCGCCCCGTCGTTCACGTGTCCGCCAAGGAGGATCCTGCCGTCGGGCATGACTCGCATATCGCGCACAAGGTCGCCTCCAGTGCCCGCGATCGCTTCGACGCGCGTAATTGTTCCCGCCGCCGCGTCGAATGAGATCACGACGATGTCGTCGTCCGTAACTCTCGTCCCGCCCCGAAACGTGTAGAGACGACCGTCGATCGTCGTGTCGTTCACGATGCGCGCCGCCGCGTGAACCAGACGCCTTGCTTCGTCGACAACGACGTGACTCACGAAGACATTGGAGTCTCCGAAACCGACGAACCAGGAAACCGCCCCCGCTCGGAGTGTACGGGCGCCAAGCTCGACGGTGCCGTCGAAAGACCCGCCCGCAAAGATCGTCCCATCGGGCGCGACGAACGGGAGGGTGAGGAAGCCCCCAGTCCCGGTGAACTCTCGGACCGACCGCCCCGTGTCCGGGGGCGCTAGCCGGGCGAGGTATCTTGCCGGATATCCCATCTGCTCCCGAGCGATCAGAGTTGTCCCGTTGATCACGAGAGGCCCCGCAACGTTCCTCTGATACCCACTGATCACGGTTGTGCCGCCGCCGCTCGCGATGAGCGCGCTCGCGTCACGGCCCCGACCAAACGACGCGACCGAATCGAGATCGCCGTCCTGCTCGTACGCAACCACATGGAAGGCAGCGCTCCCGCGCACCTCAGTTGGGCGCCCTCCCCCCTCGATGCTCACACCCGACAAGGCCGCGTCTTGGTTCGCGACGCGGACGACCGCCCACAGCTCCCTTCCGTGAATGCGAACGACGTCACCTCCATCGGTGAGCTCGATGCTGCGACACCGCTCGGCGCAATCACGCGCACCCAGTCGACGGCGCCAGCTGGGTTTGCGTGCAGCACGACTCCGTGCGGTGGGCCGCCGACGCTTCCGATGATTGTGCCGCTCACGCTGTAGCGGTCGCGTACGACGCCTCCGACGAACACGCCCCCGTCGGAGGCGACCTCGACGGCTGTCACTTCGAACGTGCCCGCGCCGACGGGATAGAAGACGATGGCAAGTCCCGGAGGCACTCCCGAATCTCCGCTCGCGCCTTCCGCCAGACCGACATCGACGGGCGCGTCGCCGTCGTCGGCTGCGGCCGTGTCGAACATCGATGCCTGGACGTCTCCTGCACGATCAGCGTTGGGCGTGCCATCCGGAGGAGCGTCTGGGTGCTATGCGCGGTCCATCACCCCGCCCGAAAGGAGTGCGTCTCCACGACTCCCGTCCGATGATACGTGCTCGAACGTCGCGTCCGATGCGACGTTTGGTGACGCGGCACCGTCGCGTACCTCGTAGCGAAGTCGCCCGCACGCGAGAACTCCTGCGAGCCAGAGGCCTAGTAGGCTGCGCTGACCCGCGGCGCACTTGAATGCTGCGGGTAGCCGCACCGGTGAGACTATCTCACGACGCTCGCGCGGGGAAAGTCCGCTGGGCCATAACATCCACGCGGAACGTCAAACTCCGGCGAGCATCTTCCGTCCGCGGGAGGTCGCGCTACAAAACCGCACATGGGAACCGAGATCGAGCGCGTTCACGCACTGCGCGTCGCGCGACAGTGTGCGGAGCTCGAGCACGCGTAAACAATGTGCCGTGGCACAGATCGGCACGCGTGCGACTTGCGCGTCGGCCTAGCGAGCCCCAAAAGTTCGCGCTTCTCACATTTCGCCGCTGGCACAGACTCTGCGTAGCGGGGGGATGACTTTCAGCTTCAATCACTTGGTCTCGGTACTTGCCTCGACCTTCCCGCTTCTTCTCCTCCTCGCGTCCGGAGGTTGCACGGAATCCCAGACTCACTCTCGGGCTCTCCCGGACGCGGCAGCGGAGAGCATCGATGTGCACACCTTGCCGGATGCGTGGCGCAGTGAAACGGGTCCGCTCCCAGATCGGCGGCAGCTTCCGTTCGGGGGCGACGCCGGCTTTGTGAACTTTCTATGCTGCGGTGGCTGCGAAGGCACTGGAACTGTGCGTCTGTGCGAGTGCCGCGAATCTGATTACCAGGGCGACGGATATGGCGGGTACTGCTTCGGTCGCAGCTTCAACTTCAGCGGCGGCGGTAGAAGCCTCGGTGCAGCGTGCGTGGACAGCCACTGCCCGCTCCCTGGCCGAGACGCAGGCGCAGACCGGTAGCTCCGTCGTGTACTGGTTTAGGCGCGCGCTCGCCGAACGGCGATGCTCGTCCACACCACGTGAAGGCTCGTTCGCCGAGCGCCGGGTCGACCTCGTCGAGAGTGCTCGCGGTCAGAACGAGATCGATTGCGTAGCGTTCATCGATCGCGAGCGCTCGTTCGAATGCTTGTCGCGCTTCGCCGGTTCGTCCAAGCGCGTGCAAAGCCAGGCCGTGTTCGATGCTCCACCACACGTTCGTCGGATCGGTCGCAGCACCCTGTTCGATCGCAGGAGGCGCGGACTCGATTCGTCGCGCTCTGCTGAGTTGAAGGCCCGGACGATCGGAAGGCGCGTCTCGCTGTCGCGCAGAAGCGGTGCGATGCGCGCTTCTTTTCGGCCGGCGTAAAGGTCGGCGACATTGGGAAACGACGCCGCGGAGGGAATGATCCAAAGCAGTACCGCGTTAGGGGACGGTGCGCAGAACCTGGCCTAGGGCGCTCCTGATACTCGTGGTTAGCTCGTGTAATCCCACGAGAGTGGCTGGGAGTGCCTTCATTCGCAGCATCACCCCGCCAAATGTGCTTCCGCGCCAGGTCCTCTCCGACTTTCGAGACGCAGACATCATCTTTATCCAGTCACGCTCCGCGCAGTCCAGAGCCATCATCGAGGTACAGGACGGCTACCCATTTACGCACGCCGGGCTTCTGTTTCGACGTAATGGTTCGTGGCATGTGCTCGAAGCGGTTGCGACTGTGCGTTGGACACCCCTCGAGAGATTTCGCGCGCGGGGCGGAGGTATCCGGGTGATGCGCGCGAACCTGACCGACAACGAACGCGCGCGCGTGCGAGCCGCGGCGATGCGCTTCCTCGGCACTCGATACGACACCCGTTTTGAATGGAGTGATTCGCGGATTTACTGCACCGAGCTCGTCTGGAAGGCCTTCGACCGGGCCCTCCACCGTGACATTGGCGGCGTCCAAGACTGGAGCGAGATGGAGCTCGGGGCAGTCGCTCGTGCGTTGCTCTCCGCGCGAGGCGGGACGCGCCCACGCGGGAAGATCGTCACACCCAAGGCGCTGGCGACATCGAGCGACCTCGTTGTGGTCTGGGAGGACTAGTTCGCGAACTTTACTGTCCGATCGCTGAATCGACTGACAAGCAAGCGGCTCCTGAGTCACGCTTCACTCGTGAAACGTCTCCGTTATGCAATCTGCGTCGTCGTGCTCGTAGCCTGTACGCGAACACCCAGCATCGTTGTCTTCGATGCCGCGCTCCTCCCTGTGGACACCGCAACGTCTGCAGACGTGAGCGCGCAGAGCGATGCGGTCGCGCTGACTGAGGCGGAGCGGCGCACGGACCGCGGTGTCGTGCGCGGCCGCCGTGATGGCAATGTGTGGACGTTCCGTGGGATTCCCTATGCAGCTCCTCCCGTTGGGCCGCTGCGATTTCGTCCACCTGAAAACCATGCGGGTTGGACCGGCGTTCTCGACACCCGTGAGTTCGGCTCGATCTGCGCGCAATTCGATCCGGCCGCGATGCGCACAGTAGGCAGTGAGGACTGCCTGACTCTCAATGTGTGGACGCCGACAGCTCCGAGCACGACTGCGCGTCACGTCATCGTGTGGATTCATGGCGGAGACAACGTCTCGGGCTCGGCTTCGGACCCCGGCTTTGCGGGAGGCTTGCTATACGATGGAGCCACTCTCGCAGAGCAAGGCGATCTGGTGTTTGTGTCGATCCAGTATCGGGTCGGCGCATTTGGCTTCTTCGCGCATCCAGAGTTTGCCGCCGACAACACGCGCAACGCAAAAGGCAACTGGGGCTTGATGGACCAGCTCGCCGCGCTCGAATGGGTGAAGCGCAACATTGCGGCGTTCGGCGGCAATTCTACGCAAGTGACCGTGCTCGGACAATCCGCGGGCGCGGACGACACGTGTGCGCTGGTAGCTTCACCCCGCGCAGCAAATCTCTTCCAGCGCGCGATCCTGATGAGTCCGGGTGGATGTCACGTGAACAACGCCGCCGTGTCCGCTCACACCGCGGAGGCGGTGCTCGTGTCACTCGATTGCGATGGCGCGAGCGTTCCAACGTGTATGCGCGGGAGATCCGCGGAGGAAGTCGGACGTGCAATGCAAGCTGGCACGCCGCTGCATCCCGACCGCGTCGACTTCTATGTCGAGCTCGATGGTTGGTTGTTGACCGAGACGCCCTTCGACGCATTTCGAGCGGGACGACACAATCACATGCCTCTCGTGATCGGCACGACCGCTGAAGAATACGCGCTGCTCTTCGACACCGTGTTGCCCGATCCCGTGCCGCCTGCGCGATACATGACGTGGATGCAAGAGCTCTTCGGACCAGTCGTTGCGTCGCTCGCGGTTCCCGCATATCCCCCGACAGAGTACGGATCTGAGCGAGAAGGTTTGATCGCAGCTCACGGCGATGCGGTCCACCACTGCTCTGTGCGCGCGGTCGCGGGCGCGGCGGCGAGCAACCAGACGGAGTCCGTCTATCGCTACGTGTTCGGGCACACATACTCCGACCTGCGCTTCGCAAGATACCGTGCGGCCCACGGCTTCGATCTCCCGTACGCCCTTGGAAACGCCGCCTCGATCGCGCAAACCTCAGAAGAGCTCGCGCTCGCCGCGAGGTTGCGCTCCGCGTTCGCGCGATTTGCGAAGACCGGCAACCCCGACGCCACTGGCGAGGCGAACTGGCCACAGTTTCAGACGGCGTCCGATAGATATGCGGTGGTCAACACCACGTGGAGCACGCTCACAGGCTTTCGCGATACCCAGTGTGACTTCTGGGATCGAACGTGGATGACGAATCCGCGACCGTAGCTTGAACTCTGCAGGTATCCGAGCGTATATCCACGCGTCACCCGGAGATACCAATGACGACTGAAGCGAAGTGTCCGTTCAACCAAACAGCCGGAGGCGGCGCGTCGAATCGGGATTGGTGGCCCAAGCAGTTGAAGATCGACTTGCTGCACCAACATTCGCGGAAGTCGAACCCGATGGACGAGGACTTCGACTACCCGGCGGAG
>CAZWQH010000060.1:0-15692 GCA_964635815.1 uncultured Sandaracinaceae bacterium | reverse complement strand
AGTCCTTCATCGCGTGGCTGCAGGCGAAGGCCTTGTTGCACCGCCCTCAGCGCTTTGTTTGGATCGTTGACCGACATTGCGGCCCGAGCGAGGTCTCGCCAGGCGGTCGTGTCCCCGTTGGCTGCGGTCGTGACGCGCTCGAGCGCGGCGACCGCTTCCGGCCAACGCCACACCTGCATGAATGCATCGGCGCGCATCCGATCGAGAGCTGGGTGGGGACCTATGAGCGCTTGCGCGTCGTCTGCATGCTTTGTTGCGTCCGCCACGCGACCTTGTCGCGCTGCGATGCGCCCAAGTAGCCAGTGAATCATCGCGCGCTCGCGCGGCGTGGCGTTCGAGGCCAGTGCCATCGCGCGTTCACCACTCTGCTTGGCCGAGTCCAAGTGCTCTTGAATCTCGAACGAAAGTCCCAACGCGTGCTCGTAGAGACGTTGCCAGGTTGGGCGCGCGGCGGAGGGATCACCCGCGATCAGCAGGGTCGTACTCACCATGTCGATGACGGGTTCGGTGGCACAACCGTCGAGGAAGTGCAGAGCGAGTCGGTTGCCGGTAGCGCGAAAACGGTCACCGCGTTCGCTGCGGGTCGCTTCGCACGCAAGCGTGCGTGCTTCTTCGCGATGACGCCGATGACGAATGCGCGCTTCGATGCTGATCGGCAGCATGGTCCCAGCGGGGATGCGCGCGTCGTACCGAACCACCCGGGCTTCTCGCGGCCCGATGCTGTGGTCGTACGCAGGCGCGCGGAAGTGGTGGACGAGGTGCTGCGTTTCAGGCCTTCCGTCTTCGCCTATTTGCAAGACCCGGAAAACGTATGCACTCGGATCCTCTGCTTGCTCGTGCGTGTCGCCTGCGGACAGAACCGGTTTTCCGCTCGCGTCCTTGATCACGACTTCGAGCCACGTGTCCTTCATGTCTCGAACGCCGCCCGGGAAGCGGTGTCCGACACCGGTGTTTCGCACGACGACATCGAAACGGAACCGATCTCCTCCCCGCAGACGCGCGGTTTCGGCCGGCAAGAACACGCGACCACTACGTTCCACGCGAGCGATATCAATCGTCACCGCATGCTCAAGTTGTTCTCGCAACGCGGCCAGTTGCGCCTCGTCGTGCGAGTTTGCGGCTATCGGGGTGTGGCCGCCCGCGAAGCGGTGCGATCGAATCCGACCGTCCCTGGCCGCGCGATCACCAAGCGGTGCAGTTTCATCTGCCATGTGACAGCTCGCGCAGTTGCGAGGAGGGAGCTCTTCGTCAAGAAGCTGCGCCTGACTCCCCGCCCAGATGGAGGAGCGCCAAGGTCCCGGCTCTTCGATTCCTGAGAGGTGATGGGGAATGCCCGTGTGTGTCCCGAGGAATCCACGATGGCACGAGTTGCAGAGCGCCGGCGTTCGGAGCGTGGTGGGCGCCATGCGTTTTTTGTGCGCGGCGATGCTTGCGGGATCATCCATGTTCGGCATCGGAGCCGGTGCGTTCGAGAGTGTGTAGCTGGCGTTTCCGTCGGAGCGTGTCTCGGTGATGCTGTGGCAGACGAGGCACGTTACGCCGCCATTGGCGAGCGGCTCTTCGGGTTCGATGGGGGCGTCCATCCTTCCGCTGAAGAGCAAGAGCGGATCATGGCAGCCCGCACAGTGACGACTGGATTTCAGGCTCACTTCGTCACGCACTCGATCGACGACGCTTCGATACCAGGGATTGTCAAACGAGGAGCGCGCGTGTGCGCTCACGCTCCACTGTTTGGCCGCGTCCGCGTGGCAGCCTTCGCAGAGAGCGACGTTAGCTACCGTGGCGACGTCGATCGGGCCGTCGGTTCGTGCTTGAGACGGCGAGTAGGGTCCCTCGTCTTTGGGGACCATGACTTCGAAACCAGCATCGACTACCGGCGCAGCGACGCGCTTGGCGGAAGGAGGTCTGACATTTGCGTCCGACTTTACGGAACGGCATGCGCTCTCCGCCGCCAAACAAACGAGTGCCAACGCGATCGAAAGACCGACCGGAAATTGGACCAAGGCGAACGAGGAAGAGCGCAGTTTCAAGCCAGTACCGTTAGTTATCGAGCCCTGTCAGTTGACGTTCGAGCTGGTGGATTCGGTTTCGCGCGACGCATTTCTGCGACGAGTGAGAGACCGACGGGCGAACACGGATGCGAGCATCATGCCAGCGATGGCCAAGGCACCAAGCCCCGTTCGTTCTGGAAATCGAGCAGCGCAGGTGCGACCGCTTCCCTCGGGAGTCAGAGGAGCGAGCGGATTCGATGCAGCGTACCGGAGCGAGGGCGCATCGATATTTTCCGCGAGCACTCCGCCGAGGTCGATGGATGTGGGCGCCGCACCACTGAGGGCGACGTTTTGTGCTGCTTGCGGCGTGGGAACGGGAGGGCTAGCGCCTGCGCGGGGGTTCGACCCGGGCGGTCCGCCCCAGGTTCCACGCAGCGGGTCCGAGCACATCAGGAATCCTTGCCAAGGATGGAGGATCGCGTAGCGCCCTTGGAACGTGCTCCCTGTCCTACCGTTCGTCGAGGAAGTCAACCGCACCTGTTGGCTCATGTTCCCCGCCCGGTCGGGCACTCCCGTGCCGCCGACGGCTGCATCCGCGGCCCGAAAAACAAGGTCCTCGCCGAGCTCGTCCACGTTGTAACGGTAGTGCAATCGCGTGAGCGTGAACCGCTGTGCACCTGAAATGACATCGCCGCCGAGCGTCGCAATATCTTCATCGTCGAGCGGCGGCGTCGGGCATGGATCACACGACGCGGCCGACCACGAATATTCCGTCACCACAGTTCGCGGGTTCGCAGCTACGGTCTGCGCGAATAACGCTTCGTAGTAGCCTCCGAAGTTGTCGCGAACCGCGTTTCGCACGCGGAAGTTGGTCGGGATGAATGCGTTCGCGTAGTTGGCGGCCTCGTATCGCTGGGAAGCGAGCACGTGCACGATCAAGTCCTGCGAGCCGTGGCTATTCAGGAGCCCGAGTCGAACCGGCAGGCTGAACTCTGGTGTGTCGTAATGAAAGCGCAGCGGCGAGAGCACGGCCTGTCCGTTCTCGAACCGCACTTTCGTGGGATCCACTTTCGCGACGAAGAACTTCGTTCCGGCCGCGACGTACGGACGCAACACCGCTTCGGCTCCTTCGGGAATGTTGTAGCTGTTGCGTCGGAGGTAACTGTCGAGTGCGGTGGCGTCGTCTGTGCTGAGCACGACAACTTCGTACTCTCCTACGGTGAACTGAGCTTCGACGTGGACGTTCGCATCATCGACCTCGTTTGCCGGCGGAAAAGGTCCAGTCGAACCGGCGCCCGCGAACCGATCTGAAAGGTTCTTGTTCGCATCACACGGGTCTGCTTCCCAGTACTCGACCAAGCGCGGTGCGGCGAGCGTATCGACGCGAGTAAAAATCTCGCGTGGCAGCGTTTTGACATTCTCCTGTTGGAGAACGACCGGCACAGGAATCACGAGCGCGAAGCTCTCTGGTGGCCCCTGATAGTTGTTCTGCATCGACAGCACGGTCTTCGTGCCGTCACGCATGAGCACGACCATCGTCGCGTTTGCGTAGAGACTAGAATTCGCGCCCGATACGTAGAAGCCACAGAACGCGCTGGCGTGATGCGGTGCGATCAATGCGAGTGCGACGAATGCGGTCACCCCAGTGATCGCGGCTTTAATGGGTCTCATGGTGGGCTCCTCGTGCTTGGGCAGAACGGATGCCTGCAAGTGCGACCGGTCCAGCAAGGACTGTGCCCCATGCGTAGCGCGGAACGCTAGCGATCCGCGCCGTCGAGCCGGATACAGTGGCCCAAGCCGGCACACTAACTTGAGATCATGCGGGAAGCGACGAGCAGCCAGATGAACGAGCTCAGCCCACCGATGACGATCAAGCATCCGGCTCCACCGGCGTGCACTCGAGACATTTCAAGAGTCCCTTCATCGGACAGCACCCCAGCTTTGCGTGCGTGATCGAACCAATCCTTCCCGTCCTGGAACGGGTGGCTGTCGCACAGGAAGAACGACGCATTCGGTCCTCGATCGGTCGTTGCGACCACCAAGTACGTGATCGTGTTTGAGTCCGCATACCCCCCGTCCCCGTTGAGCACGGTGACTCCGATCCGGGTTACGGGTTGGAATGTGACCGTTTGTCGTCCACGCGCAGTCGTTTGGAGCGTGAGGACGCCGTCATCGAACGCCATGCTTTGCATGTGCCCGTAGTCGGTTGCTCCGCTCTGGAGTCTTGCGAGGCGCCTTCGAAAAACGATGTGCTCGACCCACAGCGCGACAAGCACGAGCGGTCCGGCGACCGCGACCAGGACCAACACGACGCCCGCTACGAAGCGTTCCGCGGTCTCCTGTGTTCGCAAGCGGCTATGCGATCGAATCGATACTGGTCATTAGCAACTCGCGTTGCTTGACGAGCGCAGCCGGCATCCGGCTGCCGATCTGCGTGAAGAACTCTTCCTGAGAAGCGAGCTCCGCTTTCCATTCCGCAAGATCGACCTTCATCGCCTTTTCGATCTTGTCGCTCGGAACATCCACTCCGGAAAGGTCGAGATCGCCGGCGCGCGGAACCCAGCCAACGACGGTCTCCTGACCGCCGATGCGACCGTGCGCGCGGTCCGTGATCCACTTGAGCACGCGCATGTTGTCGCCGTAGCCTGGCCAAAGGAACGAGCCGTCGCTGTCTTTTCGGAACCAGTTCACCATGAAGATCTTCGGTGGCTGTGTGAGCTTTCCGCGCAGCGATAACCAGTGCGCGAAGTAGTCGCCCATGTTGTATCCGCAGAACGGAAGCATCGCCATCGGGTCTCGACGCAGGACTCCGACCTTTCCAGTCGCGGCCGCAGTCGTTTCGGATCCCATCATCGCGCCGAGGTAGACGCCGTGCGTCCAGTTGAACGACTGCAGTACGAGGGGAATCGTCGTTGCTCGACGCCCGCCGAAAATGATGGCGCTGATAGGAACACCACGCGGGTCGTTGTAGTGAATCGACAAGTTGGGATTGTTCGTCTGCGGCGCCGTGAACCGGCTGTTCGGGTGCGCGGCCTTGTCGGTCGACCCCTTCCTCCACGGTTTCCCTTGCCAGTCGGTGAGCTCGGCGGGTACCTCGCCGTCGTAGCCCTCCCACCAAACATCCTTGTCCTTGGTCAGGGCGACGTTCGTGAAGATGCAGTCCTTCTCCACGGTTTTCATGGCGATGGGGTTTGAGTTGCTGTTGGTTCCCGGCGCAACACCGAAGTACCCGTTCTCCGGGTTGACCGCCCACAGACGGCCGTCGTCCCCGATACGCATCCACGAGATATCGTCGCCAACCGTCCAGATTTTCCATCCGTTGAAACGCTTCGGCGGGACGAGCATGGCGAAGTTCGTCTTGCCGCACTGGCTCGGAAACGCCGCAGCCACGTAGCTCACGTGTCCGTCTGGGCTCTCCACTCCAAGGATGAGCATGTGCTCTGCGAGCCAGCCTTCTTGCCGCCCCAGGTAGCTTCCGATTCGTAGCGCGAGGCACTTCTTTCCAAGGAGGACGTTTCCTCCGTAGCCGCTACCGATCGACCAGATCGTGTTGTCCTGGGGGAAGTGGCAGATAAACCTTTTCTCCGGATTCACATCGAGCATTGCGTGGAGCCCTCGATTGAAGTCAGGTGAGTCGCCCAGCATGTCGAGTGCTGGTTGGCCCATGCGCGTCATGATCCGCATGTTGAGAACGACGTAGATGCTGTCCGTAAGCTCGATTCCGACCTTCGAGAACGGGGAGTCCAGCGGCCCCATGCAATACGGAACGACGTACATCGTTCTGCCTCGCATGCTTCCGTCGTACATCGCGCTGAGCTTTTTGTAGGCGTCGGCAGGAGCCATCCAGTTGTTGGTTGGCCCGGCCTCTTCCTTCGTGGGTGTGCAGATAAACGTCAGGTGCTCGACCCGCGCGACGTCGTTCGCATCAGAACGGTGAAGGAAGCTGCCTGGGCGCTTCTGCGGATTGAGCGGCTCGAGGACTCCTGCAGAGATTGCCTCTTCGGTCAATTGCCGACGCTCGCGCTCGGTGCCGTTGCACCACACGACGCGATCGGGTTTCGTCAGCGCCGCCATCTCCTCGACCCAGCGCTTGAGCTGCGCGTTTTTCGTGGGTTCACTCGGCGGCGGCGTGCTTGGACTGGAGGACATGCGGCGCAGTCTGCATCGGGCTGCTGGACTTTGCCAGCCCGTGATCGCGCGCCGGAGCGCAAGCGCGAACTTACGCACCGCGCCGGTGGCGAGTGTCAACTTCGGCGAGGAAAGCGACCCCAGGCGAGCCTTCTTCACCGAACGGCGTGTCGAACCAAGCGCCGAGGATTTCCTTCGCGATATCTGGCGACAGCGAGCGGTTCGATAGGACCAAGACGTTCGCGTGGTTCCACATGCGCGCTGCCTTGGCGGTGCTCGAATCGGCGCAAAGCGCGGCCCGAACGCCGGCGACCTTGTTTGCGGCGATCGAAGCGCCGGTTCCGCTCCAGCAGAACACGATCGCCTCGTCGCATTCTCCGTGTGCCACGGCGACTGCTGCGCGCTCCGTTGCCGCTGCCCACGGGCATTCTTCGTGTGCGACGAACGAACCGAATCGAACCACGGCATGACCACGTCGCTCCAACTCCGTAACGACGATGTCGTGAACTGCGTAGGGCTCGTCTGAGCTCAGGGCGATGCGCATCGGTGCCTATTCGACGTGTTCTACCGCGCCGATATCCGACCGACCATCCAGGTCACGTGGGTAACCCACGATGTCAACCGTTCCGGGTGCGTTCGGCGCTGCGTTGCGGGTTGGGCTCGAGGGCAACGGCTCGTAGTCCGGGCCGAGCTCGGGGTCGGCTTCGATGGTGCCGATGAACGACGATGGCGCAGGAAAAGGCGCTGCCAGGAGGCACCCGTCGCCGACGACATCTGCTCCCGGCAGCAATAGTCGATCCGAAGGCCCGAACGCGAGAACGCTTGCGAACAGGCGAATCACGTGCGGAGACGAATTCACGAAGGCTGCTTCGGCGGGCAAGTGGGGACCCGAGCGTGCGACCGTATTGAACTCGAAGTTGATCACACCGCGCGTCCTTTCCGGTGCGGTGTCCGATGCGGCGACAATCGCGCGTGAGGAGCAGCGAGCAAGAGCCGTCGGTCCACCTTCCGCGAGGGAAAAGAGGTTGTTGTAGATAAACGTGGTCGTGCCTCCAACTCCTTCAAGCACAATCGACCCACACTCGTCATTCGAGAATGCGTTGCTGTGGACGTACACCGAATCAGCTTCGGCGATGCCAACGGAAGTTATCTGGTTCTGCGTGAAGTAATTGCGCCCGACCAGGACGCTGGTGTTGCGGTCGAAGAAGACGGCGAAGTAGGGAGTGCTGCTCGCGGTCTGGCCCACTTGGTTGCCCAGGAGGACGGCGTTTCCGCCCGTGAACGTGATGCAATTGTCCACGGCGTCGATGCATCGAATGACGTTCGCGACGGCGCGCCCATGCGCACCGAATTGAAGCGAGCGACTCGCCGATTCAATGTCGAACCCCGCTACAACCCAGTGGTCACCCAAAGTGAGACCCAGCGACCTGCGGATGCGTTGTAGCGACGGACCTACCCACCCGACGAGAGCGATCGGCTCCGCAGGCGTTCCGTTCGCGACCGTGCCTATCGCCGCGCCCGAAATCTCGGCCACGTCGATGTCGTAGATGATGTCCCCGGGCTGAGCCGCCGAGAGGGCATGAGGAAGCGTGCGCCAACACGCGTCCCAAACGCCAGTTGCGAGGTCGCTCCCCGTCCCCGCAACGCATCGAATGGCGCCGGGTCGAACCGTGAAATTCACGTTTTGCGTGCTCGCTCCCGAAGCGGTGGTCACGACAACCCGTCCTGTGATCGCAGCGGATCCGATCGACACGACGATGATGTCATCGCCCCAGAACAGGTACGCGCCGACTTCCCCGCCACCGATCGTTACGGTGGATGCACCGCGAGAGTCGCCGAAGCGCTCGCCAATGATTCGCAGAACAGTTCCCTGGTCATTCAACCCGAACCGATTGGGGCCACTCGTCAGGTCGGTGTATGCGACCCACGGCGCGACGGAGCGGCGTGCAACGGAGTCTCTCGCGTCCGCGAATGCATCTGCGGGGGCCGATCCGGTTTCAGGTGTTGCATCGAGCCGAGACACGTCGGGCGGCCGACCTGCATCCTCGGCCGCCGCATCGCCGCCGGTGTCTTGCGTCGCGCGCACATCCGTAGAGGCGCTTTGAGCATCAACTTCCGGCGCCCCGTCGAGGAACACAGCTCGATCCTCACCTGAAGTTGCGTCGACTCCGACCCTGGTGTCGGAGTCCGTCGAGCTGCGGTCTGCCGCAGAATCTAGCGCTGCGTCCGGTGAAACCACGCTCGCATCGCTCAAGTATCCGGTGCGACCGCACGCAACGACGAAAACAAGGGACACACAGGAGATGAATTTTCGGAAAGGAAACTGCATCGATTTGAGATGCTCGCACTTGCAAGATGACGGCGTCGAGGGCGTTGTTGCGCCCTTACCAACTGCTACGTTGACCTACTGCATGGTGGTTTCGCTCAAGAGCGCCGAAGCGCGTCAGCCCGGCGAGGCGGATTTCGAAGACTGGCGCTGGCAAGTCAGAGCCGCACTAACTGACGCCGAGTCACTCGGTCGTGCGCTCCAGCTTACGCCGTCGGAGCACGAGGGCATTGCGCGCGCGTCTACGCAGGGCCTCCCGGTTTCCATCACGCCCTACTACCTGAGCCTCATGGATCGCACGGATCCCGCGTGTCCGATTCGTCGCCAAGCGTTGCCGATCGCGGAAGAGAGCATCGAAGTCGAGGGGGACCTACGTGACCCACTTGGCGAAGAAGCCAACGAAGTCGCACCGCGTTTGGTTCAGCGCTACCCGGATCGTGTGCTCTTGATCGCGACGGATCGGTGCTCCGTCTATTGCAGATTTTGCACACGGTCTCGTGTGGTCGGCAGCGGCGAGGGTGTGACAACGAAAGACGCCCTCGCCGACGCGTTTGCTTGGATTCGCGCACATCGCGAGATTCGGGACGTCATCGTTTCCGGCGGCGATCCCCTCGTCATGGCTACCTCGCGGATCGCAAGCATTCTCGGCGAGCTCGCGCAGATCGAGCACGTCGACACCGTTCGCGTCGCGACGCGAGCACCGGTTACTCTTCCGATGCGCATCGACGCCGAGCTGTGTGCAGCGCTCAGGGAACACCCTGCCGTGTGGGTGATGACGCATTTCAATCATCCGAAAGAGCTCACTCCAGCTGCGCGCGCGGCCTGCGCCAAGCTTGTCGACTCGGGGCTCCCTGTGATGAATCAGACTGTGTTGCTGCGGGGCGTCAACGACGACGAGGCTGTGCTTGAGCAGCTTTTCCGCGGACTGGTTCGCACACGTGTACGTCCCTATTACTTGCTCCAGATGGATCCCGTACGCGGAACGTCGCATCTACGAACGCCGCTTTCGCGCGGAATCGAGCTGATCGGGAAGTTGCAAGGACGCGTCAGTGGCATTGCCCTCCCGAAGTTCATTTGCGATACGCCTGGCGGAAAGGGCAAGGTGCCGCTCTATCCGAACGCAATCGTTCGTGAACACGAAGGCGTCACGTCGTTGAAGACGTTCCGCGGAGAGCTCGTGGACTACGTCGACCCTCCGGGCTGTAGCGGCTAGAAGCGGCGAAGTGGTACCGTCGCGTTTCGAATGACTCGACGACCCTCTTGGATCTCGGCGGTGTTCCTCGCGAGCCTCGGCTCCTCTGGATGTGATGAGAACGTCGTCCGCTTGGGACCGGGCGGCGGCACGCTCGAGATCTCCTCGGGTCCGTGCTCGGGAGCCCGTCTCACGGTGCCGAGTGGGGCCGTGAACGCCTCGACGGTGATCTCCTTCACTGAGACCAATGACGTGCGCGGAATTCCGCGCGACATCGATCTTCTCTGTGCCGTTGCCATTGGGCCCGGAGGGTTGTCGTTCAAAGAGCGCGCCACTCTGACGGTTCCATTCCCTGTAGTTCCGCATCTGGTCTACATACGCCGGTTCAATGGCGGACCTTGGGAGGAGCTGCGCGGTGACACCGTGCTCGAGTTCCTCGACGCCGCTGCCGCCGCGGAGCCCGTGGATGCGGGAATGACCGACGGCGGAGGATTTCCAGGCATGCGGTTCGACGGCGGCTTCGAAGCTCGGATCCGGATCGAGCGCGGAGTCGATCTCGCGTTCGTGCTTCTCGTCGCGCCGCGTCCCGACTCTTCGATCGACGTCGTGATCGTGGACGGTCCGTTCCGCGCGGAGCGACCGATTCGTCCGGACGTTCCCCCCACGCTTCCGGATATCCCGGTCATCGTGGACACCTCCGTTCCGCCGGTCGATACATCGGTTGCGCCCGAGGATGTCCAGTCCCCGATCGACACGGCTCAGCCCGCCGATGTCACTGCACCCATCGACGTAGCGCCACCACCCGCGGACACGGCTCCGCCTCCGATCGATACGGCCCCTGCTCCCGTCGACGTCGCGCCGCCGCCGGTGGACACCGCGCCACCTCCCGTGGATACGGCTCCACCACCGGTAGACACTGCACCGGCTCCTCCAGACGTAGCGGCGGTCGGTGACTAGCTAGTTCTGCGTAAGGTCGAACATCATTTCGACCGGTCGCGACTGCGGATCGCGAGACGTGATGTACCCGAGTTGGTAGTCGACGTTCTCACCCCAGCAATAGACCTTGCTGTCTGCATACAGCACGCACGTGTGATCGAATCCGGACGTGATGCCGATGATGCTTGCGGCGCGATTCGGCAGCGAGACCCGCACCGGGCTGAGCGAGCAGTCGCGGCGATCTGGCAAGCACTGTGTTCCGTGATCCGTGAGCCCATCGCCGAGCTGTCCGCTTTCATTCGTGCCCCAGCAATGAACCTCGTTGTTGGTCAATCGCGCGCACGCAAACGTGGGTCCGGTCGACACTTGTTCGACGCTAGTGAGTGGGAGATCCATCGCCGGCGTTCTTGCGTCGGTGGACGTGCCAATCCCCAGCATCCCCTTCGTGTTGGAACCCCAGCACACCGCAGTTCCGTTCGCGCGTCGCGCGCACGCGAAGAGGCTCGACAACGAAAGCTGCGTTACGTTGCTCAGCCCTTGCACGACGACGGGGGTCGGCGAGCAGTCATACGCATCCGTTCCCGTACCGCAGGTTGCGTGAGTGACCCCATCGCCGAGCTGTCCCGATGCATTGGATCCCCAGCACGTTACGGTCCCGTCCGTGCGAACTCCGCAACCGTAGTTCGAGAAAGGCGCGAGAACCATCTTCGAAAGCGCTGGAACGTGGCGGAGCGGAATGAACGTGCTCGTGAACGAGACACCAGCGTCCGCCGAGTTGCCAAAGAACTGACTCTGGTCAGCGCCTTGGCAGAAGAGTTCGCCGCCGGCCATGACCGCGCACCGTACGAGTGCGCCCGTCACGATCTGGCTCGCTGCGCCGGGCAATCCTGGCACCACGATTGGCGAAGCGAGGTCCACGTTCGTTCCCGTAGGAGACGGTTCGAACCCCCAGCATCGCATCGCACCGGTGCGATCTCGAAGGCACGCGCTTGCGAACGCTGCAGAGAGATTCGTCGCGTCCGTTGCGCCTGTCACGAACACAGGATTGACTGTGCAGTCCCGCATCTGAGCCATCCCAGTGAGCGGACAGTCGGAGTGTCGGTTCACGACCGAGCCAATGCCGTCGCCAAGCTGTCCCGAGCGGTTTCCGCCCCAGCACAGAACGGTTCCGTTTTCACGACGCGCGCAGTTGAAGTTCGAACCCGCGACGAGTTCGACGATGTTGCAACCCACGGAGCAGGGTTCGATCCGCGAATCAGCATTTGCGTCGCGCCCTCGGCGCACGTCGGCAGCGGCATCCGATGCTGCGATCTGCGACGCGTCGATTCCGGCGTCGGTTGCCGCCGACGCGTCGGGGGAGACCGTGGTGCTACTCGAGCACGCGGCGATCAGAGCGATTGAGCAAACCATCCAAGCGAGAAACAAGCGCATAGGCCCGTGTGGTGGCTGCACCCGCCCGCGAGGTCAAGCGGGCCGTATTTGCCTGCAAAACAACGGGCCAGATGCTCATCTCAGTTCTGCGGCATGCAGGCGCGAGGATCGTGAAACGTTGCGGCGCAGCGTGGGACGGTCGTCCAGCCGCGCACGATTCGGGTCACCGAAAAACGGCGGACCAATCGACGCCGAGTGCCCTGGTCACGGACCGAGTACTCGTTCGCGACGATCGCTCGTCGCTTCTCCTCGAGGACGAACTCTCGCACGCGACCGCTCTCCTCTGTGCAGGTCATCACTGCGAGCGTCTCCATCCCGCCAACATCTTCGACGCAGCGGGCATTTACGATTGCGAGATCGCGCCGTCTGATCTGACCGTTTGGGAGCTCCGCGACCGCTCGGACAATGGTGCCGCTCGGAACGCCGAGCGGTCCACCCGGGGAAACGACGCGCTCGAACCGTACGATGACGAGGGGTGGTGTCGGTGGCGCGGGGCGTGGCCGTGCGACGAGCGCGTGCGCAGTGGTCTTGATCACCGCACCTGGCGCTGTGGGCATAAGTACGGCGAACGCAAAAACGCCACACATCTGAATCACCTGAGTCGCGAGCCTACAGGGGCCGCTAACGTGGTCTGGCACGCCCAGGAACATACTCATTCGCGTTACGAAGCGCGCGACTATTGAAGCCAACGCCAATCGGGGCGCATCATCCCGAACACGGGACACATCCCAGAGAGGCCGCATGCGATTCGTACTTGTTGTAGCCATAGCCTCTGCTGTCGGAGCGATCGTCAGTTGTGGCGACTCCTCCCTTACGACCGCACAATCGTCGGATGCGGGACGCCGTGACAGCGGAGGAAGCGCCGATGCGAATCGTCCGCCGGACCGCGCTGCCGTGGATGGACCGCCGATCGCATCGGGTTGCACCGGAGCTGGGATCCTCGATCGAGACACCGACGGCATCGCAGACCACTGCGATAACTGTCCAGCGCGAGCGAACGTCGCACAGACGGATACGGATCTGGATCGAGTCGGCGACGATTGCGATAACTGCCGGGTCGTCGGGAACACTCCGCAAACGGATGTGAACGCAAATGCCGTGGGCGACGCGTGCGAAGGGGCTGCGCTGACGGATCTTGATGGTGACGGGGTTGGTGCTCGCGACAACTGTCCCGACGAAGAGAATGCCGCTCAGGTCGACGGGGACCGGGACGGGCTCGGAGACGCGTGTGACAACTGTGACGCCGACGCGAATCCATTCCAACAAGACGCGGATGCAGATGGCTTAGGAGACCACTGCGATCCGGATTTCCTACTGCCGTCGACCGAGCCGGTGTGCGCGGAAGGCAGCTCTACGGCGGTGAGCATTCGCCCGAACATCTTCCTGATCCTCGATATCTCCGGTTCCATGGCGTGGGAGCCGGGTCGCGATCGCGCCCCGAGCGACCCGAACGACTCGCGTCTCGCGATCCTGAAATCTGCGCTCGACGGCATTGCGGATACACTTACGTCGCGGTTCAACCTGGGAATCGGTTTGTTCCCTCACCGGTGTACGGACCGAGCCGGGGGACAGGCGTGCGATGACCGGCCTAGCATTTGTTCCGCGGCCGCGTTGCCCGATGTCGTGCTTCCGTTAGGTACCTCGCACACGGGCGCGGCGTTTCGCAACTCGTACGCAAGCGCGGAGCCGTATGGATACACACCCACCGCGATGGTGCTGTCGGAAGCGCTCCGCGAGCGAGTGTTCGATCTCGCGGCGGACCCCCTCGCTGCGTCTCGACCGCGCGCGATCGTGCTCATCACGGACGGCGAGCCCAACAGCGCGGGCGGTTCGTGCTCACTCGGGCCCGACCTTGCAAACACCCTCGCGTCGGCGCGCGCGCTCGCGTCGGCGAGTGTCCCCGTTTACGTCCTCGGGATCGAAGGCGTAAACGAGAGCCCGATGGAAATGCTCGCGGAGGCGGGCGGGACTGACAATCCAGACGATCCCGCGCGCAAATGGTTTCCCGCAGCGACTGCGGCTAGTTTAGCGCGCGCGTTAGAGCGAATTGCGGGCGCCACTTCCGGTTGCACCCTGGCAATCACGCCGACATCCGGCTCGACGCCGGACTATGGTCGTATCGGTGTTTCGATCACCGATGCGGGAACGACGACAAGCGTACCGCGCTCGCAGTTCCGCGTGTCGCTCACGCCACTCCCGACGGTGGAGCTAACCGGTGCTGCGTGTACCACCATTCGAACCGCTGCGGCGATGGGCCGAAACGTAACCGCGGTGCTTCACGCGGCTTGCACTCCTTCCTGCAACGCGATGGATATTTGCGGCGATGAGTTCGACAACGACTGCAACGGCATGATCAACGACGGATGTCCGTTGACTTGCACGTGTCGAGGTGAGTTTGGAACCTGTCCTGGCGGATGCCCAGGCCCGTGCACTGCGGCGCCGGAGATCTGCGACGGTCGCGACAACGACTGCGACAACATGGTCGACGAAGACTGTCCGGTAATCCTGTAGCGGGATGTCGTCGGTATCCTCGGCGACTGGGTTCGTCTCGAACCAGGTTGTCGCGCGTGACGTCGCCCAGCTCGACTGCCATACCTAGTCGATGAACGAGGCTAAGATCCGGAGATCGGCAAGGGCGCTCTTGGCCGTGCTTGGGCTCGGCGTTTTCGTCCGGTGCGGGACTACGACGGAGAGCATCGAACCCATTTCGGCCGCGGTCGCGACGCGTGTTCGTGACGGCAACGACGGATACGTCTTCGTGACGCGGGATCGCGAGAGCGGTCGGATTCTGGGATTCTCACACCACGCAAGCCACCGTGAGTACGGTCGGGATGGGATGCTTTCGACGACTCCGGTAAAGTGGGACAGCGCGCGTCACTTCGGAGGCACGCTTCAATGCGACGGCGAACCGGTGGAAGCCGCAGCCATCGAGCTTACGCTGTCGCACATCGAGCTCGCGCAACATCGGAAGGGCGTGGTTCAGCGTGCGGGTGGCTTCGGTATCTCGCCTCGGATTCGCTCGAACAAGAACGGAAAACTGGTTGTGGAGCTCATGCGCGTCCCCGTGCTTCCTCGGGATCACCCGGGGTACCACGCGGATTCAACCGGCAAGCAACTCACGTTTTTGACGCAGCCAGAGCTGCATCTGGTCGAGCGACCAAGCGACCGCGTGCTTGCGTCACTCGCGAACGACTGAGGTGCACACGATTCAATCTTGATCGAGAGCTTAAGATGAACGTCGCTCCACTCCGCGACAACGTAGCGATATGCGATCTTGGCGTGTCGTCTTAACTTCTTTTCTGTTCGCATGCGGCACCGGTGCGAGCGCACCGAACATCGACTCGGGGACCGATTCCGCTCTGGCTAGCCCTGACACCGTGGTGGTGCCGACCGCCTGCGATGCCAGTCTGCAGAGTGACGTAAACAACTGCGGAGCCTGCGGTCGCGTTTGCGCTCACCGACCCAATACCGTTCCGTCTTGTCAGGCAGGAGCCTGCGCATACGAGTGCCTTGCGGGGTTTGCGGACTGCGACGGTGATCGCAACGCGACTTCCAGTACGGGCTGCGAAGTGAACCTGGCCACCGACTCGCAACACTGCGGCGCCTGCACCACTGCATGCCCCGCTACCGACGCGCGGACCATGGGCCGATGTACGGAAAGCCGATGCGCGATCACGTGCGCTGCACC
>CAZWQH010000059.1:0-15754 GCA_964635815.1 uncultured Sandaracinaceae bacterium | reverse complement strand
AGTTGGGATGCGTCCGGGAAAAGGCGTCGATCCCAGCACGCGAACTTTCCAAGCGCTACGGATCGCCGTGAACGAAGAGCTCGACGAGCTCGAACGCTTCGTGGCCGATGTTCCGAACGTTCTGCGGGACGACGCTACGGTGTTCGTGATCTCGTTTCATTCGCTCGAGGATCGCGTCGTGAAGCAAGCGTTCCGTGATGACCAACGCATGAGCGTAGTTACCAAGAAACCTCTCGTTGCCGACGAGGAGGAGGTGGCGTCGAATCCACGCGCTCGTAGTGCCAAGGGCCGCGCGGCGCGACGTGTCCCGCGCATCATCGAACGGGGCGAGACGCGCGAGATGTCGAGCGGAGGGGGGCTGTGAGCGCGACCAAGTCCATTTCTACGCCAGCCTCGACTCACGGTGTCTCGAGCCGAAATACCGTGCTCTGGTGCATCGCGTTGCTGGCGACCGCGCTCGCCTTCGTAGTTCACCTCGCTATTCGATTTCAGACCGTGCAGCTCGGCTATGATGTCGGCCGGGCACGAAAGACACAGCGAGATCTGCTCGATCAGAGACGGACGCTCGAGCTCGAAGCCGCACACTTGCGACACCCGGCGCGTGTCGAAGCGATTGCGCGTGAGCGATTGGGCATGGATACGCCTGGGAGCGACGCGATCGTCGTGATTCGCCGGCGAGGTACCGCGTCGCGACCCGCGGGAGGCGTGCGATGAATCGAGAAGCGCGCGCGCAATCCGTTCCCAGTCAGTCGGCTACGGGCCGCAAGAGCACCAAAGCCTTGAATGTGTCGAAGGCGCTGACTCCCGAGCGTTGGGCGCGCGCGCGAATCGCGATTGTCTCCCTCTGCGTTTTCACGTTCGGTGGAATGGTCGTCGTGCGCGCGTACGAACTCCAAGTCACGCACGCGCCGCAGCTCGCGGCATTGGCGAGCGCTCAGTACAACCGCACGGTCCGGCTCTCGCCCAAGCGTGGAGTGATCTACGACAGGAACGGGCACGAGCTGGCCGTGAGCGTAGACACGGAAAGCGTTTCGGCCGATCCGGTTGCGCTCAGGCGCGCCCACGATCCGGTCGTGGTAGCCGCGCAGTTGAGCGCGATTCTCGGCGTTGATCACGCATCTCTGGTCGCAAAGCTTTCGTCCGAACGGCGTTTCGTCTGGCTCTCCCGACACGTCACACCGAGCGTGGCGGCTCAGGTCCGAGCAATCGGCGTCGAACAGGTTTCCATTCAGCACGAGGCCCGTCGGTACTACCCAGGCCGAAGCCTTGCCGCGCACATTCTCGGATTCGCGGACATCGATGGCAACGGTCTGGAAGGTGTCGAGAAGGCGTATGACGAAAAGCTTCGTGGCTCGAACGCGCGGGTTCCCGCGCTCCGCGACCGCCGCGGCGCTATCGTTTTCAGCGAACAGTTGTTGGACGGTCGCATGGCTCAAGGGGACGACTTGTTCCTCACCATCGACTCGACGATTCAGTACGCCGCCGAACGCGAGATCGAGCTCGCAGTGCGAACCTTCGAAGCACGAGCGGGAAGTATTGTCGTGGTCGACCCCGCCAACGGCGACATCCTCGCGATGGCGAACTATCCGACTTACGACGTCAACGCTGCTGCGACTGCGCCGCCGTCGCATCGCCGAAATCGTGCCCTCACCGATCGGTTCGAACCTGGGTCATCCGTAAAGCCGTTCACGGTTGCGGGGGCGCTCGCGGCCGGAACGCTTCGTGTGGATGAGCGGATCGATTGCGAGAATGGTGCTGTAAAAGTCGCCGAGTACACGATTCACGACACTCACTCGTGGGGCGCTCTCACTCCTCGCGAGATTCTTCAGTACTCGAGCAACATCGGCGCGATGAAAATCGGTGGCTCTCTGGGCCGTGCCGGTCTTTACCGTGTGTTCCGGCAGTTCGGGTTCGGTGAAGAAACGGGGATTGGGCTCTCCGGTGAGACGGGCGGCATTTTGCGTCACTACCGTCGCTGGTACGACATGGATGCAGCGACTGTTGCTTTCGGGCAGGGCTTCAGCGCGACCACGCTGCAGCTCGCGGTCGCGACTGCCGCACTGGCGAATGGTGGACGCCTCTATGCCCCGCGTCTGGTTCGCCGAATGCGAAGCCCGTCCGACGGAGATACCGACATTCCGATACGTCTCCGTCGCGAGGTGGTTTCACCGGGTATCGCGCGAATCGTTTCCGACATGCTCGCGTCCGTCACGAGCGCTCAAGGGACGGGGTACGAAGCGGCTGTCGACGGTTTCCTTGCAGCAGGCAAGACGGGCACGGCACAAAAGGCGGACTACGTCGCCGGTGGTTACTCCCCAAACCGCTGGACCTCCTCGTTCGTTGGATTCGTGCCTGTGGACAATCCTCGACTCGCAATTGCCGTCGTCGTCGACGAGCCGATGATCGATCACCTTGGCGGCGTAGTTGCTGCTCCGGTGTTTCGTCGTGTAGCTACCGCCTCACTCGCCCACCTTGGGGTTCCTTCGCGCTTGGCCACTCGCCCCGCTCGCGTCACGCGTCCGTCCTCGCCCCGGCCGGTCGTGGCCGCCCTGGAAGCCCCGGCGATCACCTTCAACAGCGATGCCACTGCGTCCGGAGATAGCGTGTCCGTTCCATCCGTTCTCGGGCTGAGCGCACGTGGGGCGATTCGATTGCTGGTTGGCGCGGGATTCGTTCCGCACATGCGGGAGCCCTCCTCACGTCGCCACGGCCGCGTGACGATGCAGACACCTGCGCCAGGAGCGAGTGGACGGCGCGGGGCTTCGGTGGAGTTCGTCGTCGGCGAAGATCAAGCGCTTCCCACGACCGTCGACATGGCAGCGAGCGAGAACGCGTCGGTGGACGGTGCGGGCAAATCGGGGGAGCAGCCATGATCTCGGCCGTCTCGGTTCGCGAGATCGAGCGACGTGGCCTCGCTACGTGCGTCGCGGGCGACCCACGGGCGGAGTTCCGCGGTGCGCGTCACGATTCACGCGACGTGCGCGCGGGCGAGCTCTTCGGAGCTCTAGGTGGTGATCGAGTCATTCGAGACGCTCACGTCGAGACCGCAACAGCGCGTGGTGCGAGCGTGATCCTGACCGATCACGTTCCCGCTCGCCCCCATGCACACAGTGCGCTCTACGCAAGACCTTCGCTCCTCGTTTCGGACGACTGTCGTGAGTCGTTTGGAGCACTCGCGCATCTTACGTACGGCGAGCCTACCGCCTCTCTCGAGGTTCTGGCGGTGACAGGTACCAACGGCAAGACGACGACTACGTACCTTCTCGAGGAGGCGCTGCGATCGCTTGGCGCGACCCCCGCAGTCCTCGGAACGATTGAAGCTCGTGGTCCGCAAACGAGCATGCCCGCCAAGCTCACGACCCCGGAAGCGGACGACATCGCGCGGTTTGCTGCACGTGTTCTTCGTACGGGTGCCACGCACCTGGCCATGGAAGCATCCAGCCACTCGTTGGTTCTTTCGCGCCTTTCCGGGACGCATGTCGGGTGCGCGATCTTCACGAACCTCACTCAGGACCACCTCGACTTTCACGGAACGATGGACGCGTACTTCGAAGCGAAGGCCAAGCTCTTCACGCTTCACCGACCTCGCGTCTCGATCATCAACGTCGACGACTCGTACGGGCGCGCGCTTGCCGACCGTGTG
Organism: uncultured Sandaracinaceae bacterium; assembly: GCA_964635815.1. Lineage (GTDB taxonomy): Bacteria > Myxococcota_A > Polyangia > Polyangiales > JADJQN01 > CAZWQH01. Next base: position 12,111 of record CAZWQH010000059.1, on the reverse strand, counting down.
ACCGGACAGCGGCTCACGTTTAGCGCAAAGGGCGCCGACGCCGACATCTCCGCATCGGATCACACGATCGATTCCAACGGAACGCGTGCAACCATCAAGACTCCCAGCGGCAAGTTGGAGCTTCGGAGCCCGCTCATCGGATTCCACAATCTCGAGAACCTGCTGGCAGCGCTAGGTGCGTTGATCGGATGCGGAGCGAGCGCAGCGGATGCTGTTCGCGCCCTCGGCAACGCAACGGGTGCTCGAGGCCGACTCCAGCGCGTAGAAGTTACCGCAGATTCGGATCTAGAGACTCCGTATGGCGCGGTTTACGTCGACTACGCACATACACCCGATGCGCTCGCGCGGGCTCTTGAGGCCGTTCGCGGCGCCACGGTGCAGCAAGGCGACGTCATCGCTGTCTTCGGCTGCGGCGGTGACCGCGACCGCTTGAAGCGCCCTCTTATGGGAGCAGCAGCGGCGCTGCACGCCGATCGCTGCATCGTGACCTCGGACAATCCCCGAAATGAATCTCCAGAGGCGATCATCGACGAGGTCGTTCCTGCTCTTCGCGACGGTGGGTTGACGGAGTTTCGTTCGGTCTATCTCGAGCCGCTTCCGCGAGCACGCGTCTACGCACGCATTTCGGATCGAGCAGAAGCCATCGAGCTTGCCATTCGTTCGTCGCGTCCCGGAGACGTCGTGCTCATCGCTGGCAAGGGCCACGAGACCTATCAACAGTTGGCAACGACAACTCGCTACTTCGACGACAGTGTCGTCGCCGCCGAAGCAATGGTTGCGCTACGCCGTTCCCCAGATCGGACGGCATCGTGATCTACTATTTTCTCTACCCATTTACGGACGAAATCACCGCGTTCAACGTCCTACGGTACGTCCCATTTCGCGCGGTTGCAGCAACGTTGACTGCGATGCTGATCACCTTCGGTGCATACCCGTGGTTCATCCGGCGTCTGCAGAAGAGACAGATCGGGCAAGTGGTTCGCAAAGATGGCCCCGAGAGTCATTTTTCGAAAGCCGGTACACCGACGATGGGCGGTGCGCTCATTCTTCTCGCGCTCGTGGTCGCGACCGTTCTGTGGGCGGACCCAATGAATGTGTTCGTCTGGACCGTAATGGCGATCACCGTGTTGTACGGCGCGATTGGTTGGATCGACGACTCGATGAAGATTCGGAAGAAGTCTTCCGGCGGTCTTGCTGGTCGCTACAAGCTGATTTTCCAGTTTCTTATAGCAGGCGGCTTCTGCGCGTATCTCTGGTTTGGATCCACGGGCTTTCCGGCGGACTGGATTGCGCATCGAGAGAAGATCAACTTTCCCTTCGTCGCGTTCGGGAAACACAACGTCGTGCTGCCCGCTTGGCTGTACGTGATCTTCGCGACCATCGTCATCGCGGGGTTCTCGAACGCCGTGAACCTAACCGACGGTCTCGATGGTCTCGCGATCGGTCCCGTGATGATCAACGCAGGTGCATATCTGATTCTCGCTTACGTCTCGGGCGCGGTGCTCTTCGGGAATTCCGTTCCCGACTATCTCGGGATTCCCGCGCTTCCAGGCGCGAGCGAGCTGACCATCTACTGCGGAGCCGTCATCGGAGCCGGCTTCGGCTTCCTTTGGTACAACACGTATCCCGCACAAGTCTTCATGGGCGATGTAGGGGCTCTCGCTCTGGGCGGCGGCATCGGTGCGCTCGCAGTCGTGACGAAGAACGAGCTGCTCGCGGTTCTGCTCGGCGGCGTTTTCGTGGTCGAAGCGTTGAGCGTGATTACACAGGTGATCTCGTTCCGCCTGACCGGCAAACGCGTCTTTCTGATGGCGCCGATTCATCATCACTTCGAGAAAAAGGGTTGGCCGGAGCCGCGAGTCATCGTGCGCTTCTGGGTCATCTCCGTCGTCCTCGCATTGGCCTCACTGGCGACGCTCAAGCTCAGATGACGAACCTCGATCAAAAGCTCTGTGTGGTCATCGGGCTCGGCGAGAGCGGGCTCGCGGCCACGCGTTTGCTGCTCGCTCATGGTGCGCGCGTCGTGCTCGCGGACAAGCGCAAGGAATCCGAGTTCGATGTCCGCCCGCCGGAGTTCGATCACCCGAACGTGAAGCTTTCGCTCGGAACGCCCGAGTCCTCGATTTTCGATGAGGCTGATCTCGTCGTCGTCTCGCCTGGTGTGAATCTCGCGCTTCACGCACCCGATGCGCTCGGCTCCGGCGTTCCTATCGTCAGCGAGGTCGAGCTCGCGTCCCGATATCTCCGCGGCACTATCGTTGGAATCACGGGGACGAACGGAAAAAGCACCGTGACGTCCCTGATAGGCGCTATCTGCGAGGCGACCGGTCGCCCTACTTTCATCGGCGGAAACCTCGGCGTCGCGCTTTCGACTGCTGCGATGCCTGGCGCCGTCGGCACGGATCCACGCTCCATCATCGTCTGCGAGCTTTCGAGCTATCAGCTCGAGCGAGTCGACTCGTTCCGTGCGCACGTCGCGATCCTGTTGAACGTGACGCCTGATCATCTGGATCGGCATGGTTCTCTCGATGCGTACGCAGCAGCCAAGGGGCGCATCTTCTCGCAGCAGACGTCCACAGACCACGCGATCGTCCCGTCGAACGACCCGTACGTACACTCGCTGGCACGGATTGGGCGCGCGGCGATCCATACATTCGGTCCGGGCGATGCGGAAGTCGTCGTCACTCCAGATTCCGTGCGTGACTCGGTGAGCGGATTGACGTTGGTGTCGGGCGACTTGGCGATTCGTGGCGGCCACAATCTTCTCAACGTTGGGGCGTCGATAACCGCAGGACGCCTGCTTGGCGCATCTGAAGAGCAGATCCGGGCCGCAGTGCTTGCATTTCGTGGACTCGAACACCGCGCTGCGGTGGTGCGAGTCTTGGATGGCGTCACGTACGTCAACGATTCGAAGGCCACAAACGTCGGCGCGACGATAGCTGCCATCGATGGGTTAGCTGGAACGGGTGACACCGAGCAGGCGAAGATCATCTTGATCGCTGGCGGACGTGACAAAGGCGGGTCGTATCAGCCACTCGTCGAACGAATGGCCGCGCACGGTCGTGCAGCGGTCCTCATCGGCGAGGCGTCCGAGCTCATCGAGAAGGCGTTTGCGGGCACCGCGATTCCAACCGAGCTTGCGAGCAGTATGCTCGACGCAGTCGCACGCGCGCGTTCGCTCGCGCGAGAAGGGGACATCGTCCTTCTGGCTCCCGCGTGTTCGAGCTTCGACATGTTTCGATCGTTCTCACACCGTGGAGACGAGTTCGTCCGCGCCGTGACGGACCTTCGCCCCGCGCCCACTCCCAGCAGAGGTATCAATGCCATCGAATAGCCACAGACCGAACGTGCGCGTTTCTAGCGATCCTAATCCGGTCGAGAAACCCGTGGCGGTCGCCCGGATCGGCGGATCCTGGGTGCGGTTCGTTCGTGAGCTTTTTGCCGCTCAAGCCCCGAGCGATGGACTCCTGACCAGCATCGTCTTCGTGCTCGTCGCATTCGGCGTGGTCATGGTTTACAGCGCGAGCGCGGTATACGCGAAGCAGACGTTCCACAGCAGCGAGTTCTTTCTCATAAGGCAGGCGTCGTTTGCCGTTCTTGGACTCGGTGCGGCTGTGGTGCTCTCGCGAGTGGACTATCGACGTCTCCGAGCACTGACGTACCCGGTGTTGTTCGTGGTTGTAGGGCTAATGCTCTTCGTAGCGCTCGGGTTCGGTACGCGCGCTGGTGGCGCGGCTCGTTGGATCCGCTTGGGTCCAATCGGTGTTCAACCTGCAGAAGTTGCGAAGCTCGCGGTGATTGCCTGGTTGGCGTATTCGCTCTCTCGGAAGACCGAATCGATCCGCTCGTTCTCGGTCGGGTTCCTCCCTCATGTGCTCGTCGCGGGGGTGCTCATGCTCCTCTGCCTCAAGCAGCCAGACTTCGGAAGCGCCGTGATGATCGGCTTGCTCACCTTCGTCATGCTGTTCGTCGCAGGCGCGCGAACCGGCTACATCCTGGGCGTTGCGTTGATGGCGGCTCCCGTTGTCTACGCGCTCGTGATGCTGAATCCGTATCGGGCGAAGCGAGTCCAAGCATTCCTCGATCCTTTCGCGCACCGATACGACATTGGCTATCAAGTCGTCGAATCGCTCCTCAGTTTCGGAGCCGGCGGTGTGCACGGTGTCGGTCTTGGGGACAGCAAGCAGAAGCTGTTCTTCCTGCCCGAGGCGCATAACGATTTCATCGGAGCGATCATCGGCGAAGAGCTTGGTTTGGTCGGCATCATTGGCGTCGTCGTCGTGTTCGCGACGTTCCTTGTTCGCGGCTATCGGGTCGCGATGAACGCACCGGACGAATACGGACGGTACCTCGCAGTAGGCATCACGTCGTTCGTTGGCCTTCAAGCTTTCACGAACCTCGCCGTTGCGACGGGAATGCTTCCGACCAAGGGACTCAATCTTCCGTTCCTCAGCTACGGAGGAACGTCGTTGCTAGTGAACTGCATGGCAGTCGGTGTCTTGCTCAACATCTCGCGCGGTGTGCGTGAGCCTTTGCCGGAAACGGCTTCGAACGATCAATCGACGCAACGAAATCTGATGCACCACGGAGCCTCAGCATGACGAAACCACAGTCACGAAAACATCGTTTGGTCATTGCGGGCGGAGGCACTGGAGGGCATTTGTTCCCCGGAATAGCCTTGGTCGAGGAGTTCCGTCGGCGGGACGTCTTGGAAGACGTTCTGTTCATTGGCTCCGAGAGAGGCATAGAAGCGCGCGTCATCCCGCAGCGAGGAGAGCAATTCCACGCGCTCGATGTGCGGCCGCTGAAGGGTCGTGATCGAACGGAGACGATCAAGAACGCTCTGCTTCTCCCGAAGGCGGTCGCCGATGCGATTCGAGTGCTGCGCGAGTTCAAACCGACACTGGTTGTGGGTGTCGGTGGCTATGCAGCGGGACCGACCGCGCTCGCAGCAGCCGCGCTCGGCATCAAGACGGCGGTGCTGGAGCAGAATGCGCAGGTCGGCGGCACGAACCGTTTGCTCGCCTCGGTCGTTGGCCGCGCGTACGTGAGCTTTGCTGAAACATCGAGCGTCTTCGGGAAGAAAGCGCGGGAGCTCGGAAACCCCGTTCGGCGAGTGCTCACGGAGCTCGCGAATACCGCGGTTGCAGACCCTCAGGGCTTCGATGCTCGGGGGCGAACCATCCTGGTGATGGGCGGAAGCCAAGGCTCGCACCTTCTCAACGAGTCGGTTCCGCGAGCACTCGCAGGCATGGATCTGAAGGGCCTCACCGTTCTGCACCAGAGCGGACAGAAGGACGAGGCAATTGTGCGCGATGCGTATGCCTCCGCGGGTGTAGTGGCTGACGTCGTACCTTTTATCGACGATGTCGCACGCGCTTATGCGGATGCTGCTCTTGTCGTTGGGCGCTCTGGTGCCACGACAGTGGCCGAGCTCACGGCGGTCGGGCGAGCCGCAGTCTTCGTGCCGTTTGCCAAAGCGGCGGACGACCATCAGCGAAAGAATGCCGAAACGCTCGCGGCTCGTGGCGCAGCGCGCGTCGTTCTCGAAGCGAACGTCGATACTGAGCTAGCCGCTGCGATTGAGGCCTTGGTCTCAAATCGCTCGCTTCGAAATGAAATGCACGAGACGGCGCGCTCCCTTGGCCGTCCCGACGCGGCTCAGGCCATCGTGGACGACTTGCTCGATTGGTGTGGCGGGGGAGACAGCCAGCGGTCCGTCGATGGTGCCGGCGCACCCTCGAGCATTAGGACCGGCGCACTGGATAACGAGCGACCCCCATCTCCCCGGGACGACGATGCCAGCAGTAGCTCCGCGCCGTGTGAGCCACGACGTCGCAGGAGCCGTGTGCGTCGCGAGCGACTCGTGGTTCCAAACCTAGAGAGCATCGATCTCTGTGATGACGGCCCAAGTTCGGCGGTCGCCTGACGTCGGCATTCGAGAGTCGCTCGCGGGCCCGAGCGCGCAAGTGCCCGGAAAGTCGACAACCCCCACTGGATGACCTAAACCCGGACTACCGTGTTCAGAGGTAAGGTTCGCTCGATCCACTTCATCGGGATCGGGGGCATCGGCATGAGTGGCATCGCCGAAGTGCTCTTGGACGCCGGTTTGCGCGTTACGGGCTCGGACCAACGTGCGAGCGAGACGACGAAGCGTCTTGAAGGGCTTGGTGCTCGCGTCTTCGTAGGTCACCAGGCGGCCCACATCACGGATGCCGACGTCGTGGTGTATTCGTCGGCGATTCCTCGCGAGAACCCCGAGTTCATCGAGGCTCGTCGCCGCGGCATCCCTTCCATTCCGCGCGCAGAGATGCTCGCCGAGCTTATGCGGCTCAAAGACGGAGTCGCCATCGCGGGCAGCCACGGCAAAACCACCACGACCTCTTTGGTCGCGACCGTGCTGAGGCACGCCGGTCTCGATCCCACGGTCGTTATCGGTGGAAAGCTCAACTCCCTAGGCTCCGGTGCAAAGCGAGGGCAAGGCGACCTGCTCGTCGCGGAGGCAGACGAATCGGACGGCTCGTTCTTGCGACTGAGCCCGGTGATCGCGGTGATCACGAACATCGACGCCGAGCATCTCGATCACTGGCGCGATCACGCGCAGATCAAAGATGCGTTCGCGGCCTTTGCAAATCGAGTCCCGTTCTACGGCCTGGTGATCGCGTGTCTGGATCACCCCCATGTTCAAGCGATCCTGCCTCGCATTGAAAAGCGGACCGCGACGTATGGGCTTGCGGCGCAGGCGGATTTTCGCGCGCGAGATCCACAGGTGAACGGGCTCGCAATGAGCTTCCGTGTTTCCCGGCGGGGAAAAGATTTGGGACCCTTCGAGGTCCGAATGCCCGGCATCCACAACGTTCTGAACGCGCTCGCGGTCATCGCCGTTGCGGACGAGCTCGACGTGTCGCTGGACGATGTCCGCGCGGCGCTGGCTTCGTTCACAGGTGTTCAGCGACGGTTCACCATCATTGGGGAGCGCGAGGGGATCACGATCGTCGACGACTACGGTCATCACCCAGCCGAAGTTCAAGCCACGCTAGAAGCTGCGCATCGAGCGTACGGGCGAAGGATCGTCGCAGCGTTTCAACCGCACCGATACTCCCGAACTCATCACCTTTTCGATGAGCTCGCGCGTGCGTTCAATCGGGCAGATGTTCTGTTTCTCACGGATGTCTATCCCGCGGGTGAAGCTCCGATCGAGGGCGCGACATCGGCAGCTTTGGCGGCGGCGGTGCGCGCACACGGACATCGAGATGTGACACATGTGCCCAAGCGCGCGGACCTTGTGGAAGCGATTCGGTCGCGACTGCAACCAGGGGATGTAGTGCTCACGCTCGGTGCGGGTGACATCACTCGGACGGCGCCAGATCTTTTGAACACGTTGAAAGGCGCCGAGTGAATCCACGCCCGACCAATCCGCCGCGCCGTTCTTCGCGCGGGCATACGCCGCCGCCGCCAAGCGTGAGCCCCCCGAAGGTACCGCGCGCCAAAGCGACGATTCCGCCGCAGCGCAACGGGCGACGATCACGCGCTCTTGAAGGGCACGCGCGACAGTCTTCCTTGGGAGAGCGAGCTGGGCAGAGGCTAGGGCAATCAATCTCGGGTTTTCTCAAACGTAACACCACGCTCGTTGTTCGAGTCCGAGCGGCGCTGATGCTGGTGGCGGCGGTCTCTGCAGCGATTGCCGTAGCCTCTGCCGCGCGCCGGTTCGCGGTGACTTCCCCGCGATTCCAGATCACCGAGCTTCGTATTGAAGGGAACAAGCGTCTCTCGAGAAGCGAGATTCTGTCTGTGCTCGGGGTGGACGCCGGCTCGAATATTTTCGATCGGGCACCTGTCGAACTGCGCGAAGCCCTCGAGCACCATCCCTGGATCCGAAGCGCGTCGGTCTCCAGACGCCTTCCGGGCTTTCTACATGTGACCGTGAAGGAGCGAGATGCTGTCCTTCTCGCCGAGCTCGATGGCGTTTATCTCGTCAGCGGCGACGGTGAAGTGTTCAAGCGATTGGCGGTATCAGACGCTGTGGATCTTCCGCTGTTGACCGGCTTGAACGTCGACCGGTTCGTTTCGGACTTGGAATACAGACGCAGCTCGATTCAAACAGGACTTTCAATTCGAAACGAGCTGACGCAGGTCGGTCTCCCTTTGGGTGACCTGTCCGAGATCGAAGTGGACGAGGACGGGCGCGTTTCGTTGGTGCTCGAGCCGGGCACCCTCGTGACCATGGGACCGCCTCCGCTTCACGCGAAGTTCCTGCGTATCGCGCAGCTACGCGCGCAGCTTCGGCGCGAATCGATTCAAGCCGATTTGATCGATGTGTCTGCTGGGGCCGCTGGCCGAATCGTTGTCAGACCTAGAGCCGATACTATTTGATCGAATCAACCGGCACGCTCTGGCTTCCTGCGGCGAGCACCTCGAACGAGCTCCATACCGGGATGCCTGCTTCGCGAGACTTGGGGAGGTCGACGTTTACAACGACGGACCACTCCGTTCCGGCAGCCTCATCTTTGTCTTCGTCGTCCCGCTCGGTGGTTACGAGGGTTTGCTGGACGAATAACGAGCCTGAGTCGTCACGAACGGAGAAATAGCCTTTGGCGCGAGCGGCGTTGTCGGTTCGAAGGTCGGCGTTCTCGGCGAAATAGGGTGCGACAGCTTGCTCGAGCGAGCGCGCGGACCAGCGCGGATCCGCGAGAAGCTCCGATGCATCTTGCCATCGACGAGCGGCGAACAGACGCAGCAATCGGAAGATCTCCGCGCGCACCAGCACGAGGAACGCGGCGCGATCTGCTGTAACGTCGCGCTCGACTTCGACTTGAACGGCATCCACTGCGAGATGAGTGCGAGTGGCTTCCTCGGGGTTCATCAATCGCTGCCACTCTTCAAGCAGGCTGGCGTCGATTCCGCGGACGGTCGCGCCCAAGTAGTCCTCGATGTCGCGGACGTCATCGGTTTTCGCCCGATCGGGAACGCTCTCTTTGAGCGCTTTGTACGCGTGCGATAGATAGCGAAGCACTACGCCTTCCGAACGCTGGAGGTCGTACTCCTTGATGTACTCGGCGAACGTGGCGTACCGCTCCATCATGTCGCGAGCGATCGACTTCGGGCGGAGGCTGCCGTCAAGCCACGGATGCTCGCCACGGAACTCGTTGAGCGCTTCATAGAGGAAGTCTCGCAAGGGCTGCGGGTGCTCGATCTTCTCGAGCTCTGCCATTCGCTCCTCGTACTCGACGCCGGCCGCCTTGAGGTCGGAGAGCTTCTGCTTTTTGAGCGAGTCGGTCTGTCGCATGAGGATAGCGTCGGGATTCTCAAGCGTTGCCTCGACGAGCGTAAGCACGTCGACCGCGTACGTGGGCGATGAGGGATCGAGCTTGTCGATGGTCTCCGCCACGAAAAGCGACAGAGCGTGGTGGAGCGAGAAGTCGAGTTGCAGCTCGTTGTCGACGACGAGGTCACGTAGGGCAGGGTTCGATTCGCGAGCAATAAGCTTCACGACCTTCGCGCTGTAGAGGGAACGAAGCAGTCGGCGCGTGTAGCGACCGTGCTCGCGTCTCTTGGCAGGAGACTCATGTGCACTTTTGATGAGTGACTTGATTGCTCCGCATCCGTCGTCCGGACGCGACAAGACGGTCAGCAGCATCCCATGCGTCATCTTGAAACGAGACTCGAGCGGCTCGGGCGATGAATCGCGAAGACGCTCGAACGTGGTGCGATCCCAATGCGTGTATCCCTTCTCGGGAGGTTTCGCTTTGACGAGTTTCTTTCGCTTGCTGGGATCTGCGCTGGCCTTCGCTTCGTTGCGAAGGTTTTCGATGATGTGCTCGGGCGCTTGGGCGACGACCCATCCTTCTGTATCGAACCCTTTGCGTCCGGCTCGGCCAGCGATCTGCTGGAAATCGCGAACGCTCAGAATCCCGGTCTTCTGTCCGTCGTACTTGCAGAGTTTCGTGAAGAGCACCGTGCGAATTGGAACGTTGATACCCACTCCGAGTGTGTCGGTGCCGGAGATCACCTTGAGCAAGCCTTGCTGCGCCAGACGTTCGACGAGCAATCGATACCGCGGAAGCAACCCAGCATGATGAAGCCCGATGCCGTGCTTCAAGTATCTCTGGATCTCTTTCCCAAACGGGCTCTGAAAGCGCACGCCGATCATCGCCTCTTGGATCGCGCGTTTCTCTTCCTTGGTGCAGACGTCCACGCTCATCAGATCCTGAGCGCGCTCCGCCGCTTCGCGTTGCGTGAACGAGACGAGGTAGAGGGGAGTGCGTCCATGCGTTCGAAGGAAATCGATCGTCTCGTGTAGCGGTGTTTCGCGATAGTCGAACGCGAGCGGAACCGGTCGCTCCATCGAACGAATCGTGCGTGTCTCGACACCCGTGAGAGTCGTGAGCGCTTCTTCGAAACGCTCAGTCGGTCCGAGTGTTGCGCTCATCAAAAGAAAGCGCGCCTCGGGCAACGTGAGCAACGGAATCTGCCAGGCCACACCGCGCTCAGGATCGCTGTAGTAGTGAAACTCATCTGCGATCACTTCGCCGACGTCCGCGTTTGCGCCTTCGCCAAGAGCGAGATTCGAGAGCACTTCGGCGGTGCAGCAGATAATCGGAGCATCACGATTGACGCTCGCGTCGCCCGTCATGAGTCCCACGTTCTCTGCGCCGAACGCCTCACACAGGGAGAAGAACTTTTCGCTCACCAGTGCCTTGATGGGAGCGGTGTAAAACGACCTCCTGCCCTCACAGATGGATTTGAAATGAAGCGCGATGGCGACAAGCGACTTTCCGGACCCGGTCGGCGTCGCCAAAATGATATTTTTTCCTGCGAACAGCTCCAGGACCGCCTCCTCTTGGGCCGGATACAGGTCGATTCTCAGCTCGGCGCAGTAGTCGAGGAACGCCGAAAGGAGAGTGTCTTCATCGGGTTTGGCGACAATCCGTCGAGCGAGTGGAGCTTCGGCCGGGCGGGCCATATTCGGAGGAACCTCGGGCCGTAACGTACACCGCGCAACGAGCTGTGCTTGCAGGAAATTTGTATGTGCTCGATCCACCCGTGTATTGGACCAGAAGAGAGCCGCGACAGACGCGCGCCTCGAGGAATCGAAGAGCATATGGCGGACAACGAAATCATCGCGGGCCTCGATCTAGGGACCACGAAGGTGTCCGCGATCGTCGCGGAATCTACCGAAGACGGTCTCGACATCATCGGCATTGGAACCGTTCCGTCCCGCGGGCTGCGCAAAGGCGTGGTCGTGAACATCGAATCCACCGTTCAGGCGATTCGCGCGGCGATTGAGCAAGCGGAAGCGATGGCGGGTTGCGAGATTCGAACGGTCTACGTCGGCGTCGCAGGCAGCCACATCCGAAGCATGAATCAAGACGGCGTCGCGGCCGTTCCAAATCGAGAAGTGAGTAGCGACGACGTCGTTCGCGTTCTCGAGCAGGCGAAGGCGATTCCGTTGCCGGGTGATCGGCAGGTCATCCACGTACTTCCGCAAGAGTACATGGTCGACGATCAGGACGGAATTCGTGAGCCCGTCGGCATGAGCGGCGTGCGACTTCAGGCGCGCGTCCATCTCGTGACGGCCGGCTCGCTCCCTGTACAAAACATCATCAAGTGCGCAGAACGTTGCGGACTGTACGTCGCTGAGGTCGTCCTCGAGCCGCTTGCGTCGGCCGAGGCGGTCTTGAGCGAAGACGAAAAGGAAATCGGCGTTGCGGTAGTCGATATCGGCGGTGGAACCACTGACATCGTGGTCTGCACGAACGGAGCAGTGATTCACACGAGCGTAGTTCCGCTCGGTGGAATGAGCCTCACCAACGACATCGCGCAGGGCCTTCGCACTCCGATCGCCGAGGCCGAGCGCCTCAAGATCAAGTACGGATGCGCAAGCACGCGTTTGGTTTCGCCGGACGAGACCATCGAGGTCCCGTCGGTGGGTGGTCGAGCAGCTCGTACCCTTCCGCGACAGGGACTCGCCTCGATCATCGAGCCGCGAGCCGAAGAGATCTTCATGGCCGTGCGACACGTTCTCGAGACGAGCGGCTGTTACGAGATGCTTGCAGCGGGCGTGGTCATCACGGGCGGCACGACGCTGCTCGATGGAATGCCCGAGCTAGC
>CAZWQH010000058.1:0-15771 GCA_964635815.1 uncultured Sandaracinaceae bacterium | reverse complement strand
CCAGGTCGGACGCGCCCCGTCTTCGTCGGACGCTGCTCAGCACGGCCGTCTGAAGTTTGCGTGTTTGGCGAGGGTGAAGTTTCGATCGCCGTGACTTGCCGCGGCGGAAGCTGCGCTGGCACGGCTACCGGCTGCCCTGCGACTGGAGCGGGCGTTCCCGAACCGACATTCGGAACTGGCTGCGCCGTCGTGATTGGAGACTCATTGGGGTCTGTCCTGTTTCGCAATGCGAACAGCGCCCCACCGACTCCAATCGCCGCGCACGCGAGTCCGATCGCAGCAAACGTGAGCATCTGTTTGTTCTGCGAGAACGCCGGAACGACATGCGCGCCAGACATGCGCGAGGTTGCGGAAACGGGTGCCGGGGTTTGGCCGGCCGGGCTCGCGTCGGAGAAATCCCCCGCCTCGCCAGCGGAGACTCCACCGGGCGGAGTTCGTCGTGCGATCTTGTTGCGGCCGGTTGGAGGCCGCAGGCTGTCGCGACTTCCCATCCCCATGGCGGAGAGAGACGAGCTCTCGCTCTGCTCGATGCGCGGCGGTCGATGATTCGCCTGCTTGCCTTGCGAGGCGCGTTCGAGATGCTCTGCGAGCTTCTGCTTTCCGTTCGGGAAGAGCTCGTCCATCCAATCCGAAAGCTCTGCAAGCCCAACGGATTCGCCCGACTTCGACAGGTAGCGATTCAGATCGCGTCCGAGATCACGCGCAGTTTGATAGCGCGCGTCCACATCGCGTGAAAGCGCCTTGAGCACGATCGCGTCGAGCTCGGGCGGAATGGTGGCGCGATACTCACTCGGAGCAGGGATGCGCTCGTTCAAGAGTGCGACGAGTGTTTCCGCCGGAGTCTTACGCCGGAAGAGCCGGCGCATCGCAAGGCCTTCCCAGAGCACGACGCCTAGCGCCCAGACATCCGCGCGGCGATCGAGCGGGAATCCCTGCACCTGCTCCGGGGCCATGTAGCTGAACTTTCCTTTGACTTGCCCGGTATCCGTGTGGTGCACGCGATCGGACGCGCTCGCGATTCCGAAGTCCACCACCTTCGTGTTTCCTTCGTACGTCACGAACAAGTTCTGAGGCGAGATGTCGCGATGAACGACGTTGAGCATCTGTCCGTTAGCGCTCCGCAGCTCGTGCGCGGCGTGGAGGCCTTCGCAAGCTTCCGCGAGAATGCGTGAGATGAAGAGGGCATTGCGTGGGTCGGCCCTGCGCTGAACATCCTGGTGGATGACCTTGAGGACGCGCGAAAGCGCTTCACCGATCAAGAACTCCATGGCGATGTAGTAGGACCCGTCCGCTTCACCGAAATCGTTCACGGTGCAGACGTTCGCGTGATGAATACGTGAGGCGATGCGTGCCTCGTCGAGGAACATTTCGACGAAGCCGCGCTCGTTGGCTAGGTGCGGGTGAATCCGCTTCAACGCAACGAGCTTCTCGAATCCGTGCGCGCCTTGAGCGCGCGCCGCGTAAACCGTTGCCATTCCACCCGACGCGAGCTCGAACACCAGGTCGTATCGACCCACGCGCGTCACCGCAGGTTGGACCCCCGAAGTCAGCGAGAGATCGCGGACTTGAGGAAGCAACTCCGGCCCACCGTCGCTGTCCCTAGACCCAGCTTCGGCAACGCGAGCGGAATCATCGGATGGCGCGCCATCATCGATGTCCACCTGAATATCAACGTCGCCGTTCTGGCTCATGGCAAAGGCTTCAGCCGACCGCCTTCTCTGGTAAGGGCTCAATCACGAAATAAGACGGCCTAAGTGTAACGAAGATCTCGGGGAATCGTAAGCATTGATCGCGCCTTTGCGCGTCGCGAACCCATTCTGACGGGCGGATCGCCAGCTGGCGAACGGACGGGCGTGACTATGTGTCTATTCGGAAATCTCTGCGGAACTCGAGGCACTGCCAGCTGCCGCGTTCGAACGTCTGACACGTCGTGCCTCGAATTTCATAGATCGAACAGGCGTTTTCGCTCTCCACGGTGCCGAGGTGGACGCAGGCGCCATTGTTCAGCGTCTCGAACGCGCGCTCACCAAAGTGGCCAGGCACCGTCCGCAGGACCAGGTCCTCGCGACCGAGGCGCCTCCACTTCACGAGATCTTCGGCTGGCACCAAGATTCGACCGTCGTGCCCGGTCCGACAGCATGCACCACATTTGAGACAGTCGAGCTCGGGCGTTGGCGGTAGCTCGTCCATGGTATTCATCGATAGTGCTTGGTCGCATCAAGCATGAAAAACACAATTACGCCCGTCACCGAGACGTACAGCCAGATGGGCATCGCGAAGCGAACGACCTTCTTGTGCGCGGGGAAGCGCTTCGTCCACGCGAAGAAGAGTGCGGTCAAAGTGAGCGGGAGCGACACGATGCTCAGCAGCACGTGTGACGCGAGCACGCTCAGGTAGAGCGGTCGATGCGGAGCGAGCTTGGGGTACGGCGTGTCTCCGTGCAGCGAGTGATACGTCAGATACCCGCACAGAAACAACGCCGAGAACGAAAAGGCTGCCGTCATCATCGATTGATGGAGGCGGACGTTTCCCCGCTTGATGAAGACGACGCCCAGCACGATGCACGTGGCGGCTGCTGCGTTCAGCGTTGCGTTCAGCGGCGGAAGAAACGAGACGTCGGCGGCAGCGGACTCTCGAGGGATCAGAAGAATCGCCCCGATGGCGCCCACCGCGGCCAGCGAGAACGCCAAGATCGCGAAAATCGGTCCGCGAACGCGTTCAGGTGCCTCGACCATAGGGCGAAACGTGACTCCGAGGATGCAACCCGTCCACAGCACTTTTTCGTACTACGCTTGCCGCTTGCCGCTCGCAGGCGTGCCCGGCGAGAGCGGCCTCAGGACCATCCGAATGCAAACCCTCGCTCACACCTTACTCGAGAGTGAAAGTGAACCAACGACTCGCTGGGTTCTCATGCTTCACGGAATACTTGGCTCAGGCGGGAACCTTCGTTCGATCGCACGGCGGATGATCTCGGCGACCCCGGGTTGGGGCGCGGTTCTCGTCGATCTACGCATGCACGGCGATTCACTCGATCTTCCTCCGCCGCATACGATCGCGAATGCCGCAAAGGACTTGGATACGCTTGCGAGCACTCTGAACGCGGATGTAGGCGCCGTCTTTGGTCACAGCTTTGGCGGGAAGGTCGCCCTCGAGTGGGTGCGCTCGCGACACGGTGAGCTGGCGCGCGCCATCATCGTCGACTCGCTTCCGGGCCGCCGTCCGAGTGAGCGCCGCCAAGACACCAGTCTGAACGTTCTCGATTCACTGAGCGTTCTTCCGAAGGCGTGGCCGTCGCGAGCAGCGTTTCAGAGCTCACTCGCCAAGTCGGGATACTCGCCTGCGCTCGTCTCGTGGTTGTCGATGAATCTGATGGCGCGCAACAACGAGTATGCGTGGCGACTCGATCTCGATGCGATTCGCGCACTCCTTCTCGACTACTTCGAGCTTGATCTCTGGCCCGTCGTTGAGACTCCCCCCGGAAGTGTCGTGATCGATCTCGTGGTGGCGTCGCAATCGACGGTGTTCGATGAAACGGATCGTGAGCGCGCGCGCCGGGCAGGAGTGAACACTTCGCGCGTGCGGACGCATTTCGTCGACGCCGATCACTGGGTTCACGTCGATTCGCCCGACGCTCTCGTGGGGCTTTGGACTGCTACGGAGTAATACGCATCACGTACATTGCGTTCGTTGCGTTGAACGGTGCTGCGTGCGCAAAACCGGTCCCGTTGACCTGACCGGCTAGTAGCAGTGTTCCGTCCGGCAGAAGCTGGCCGCTCTCGGCCTGTATAGCAACGCTCGGACTGCCCAGTCCGCCGAGACGGACCAGGTTACCGGCGACGTCGAAAATCACGTAAAACGATCCGGGCGGTACGGCTGGCAAGGCGCTTTCCCACGTGATCGGGTTCTGCGTGATTCCAAATGCGACCACACGATTCCCCGCGACGTGCATACGTCCGGTCAGAGCGCCAGTCGTCACGCCCCCGCGGCGAACCCATCGAACCTGTCCGCTCGGATCGAAGCTCGCGACCACGGCATCTTGGCCGGACCGTCCGAAGTCCACCCGGCCCGCACCCAGATCGAAATCGTCTGCCAGCGGACCCGACGCATACGAGTTGCCGTCGTTGTCGACGCCTCCCCCCAAGAAGAAACCCGGCGCGTCGAATGTGGTGGCCCAGGTCAGAGCGCCACCGCCGCCGACGCAGAAGGCCATTGCACTCAGGCTGCTGCGTAGCGATGGCATGCCGAACGGAATGTCCGCCGTTCCATAGCGAAGATTCGTGCCTTCTCCGGATCCGCATGCACGCCCGTTTGCGAATCCGAGACCGTGAATGTACCCGCCTGCTGTGCTCCGGACCGCGTGTGCCCATACGACGCGTCCCAGAGAAGTGTATCGAGCGATGTACGCGGTCATGTCGGAGACGCTGACCGCGTCTCCGTTCGTGGCGTCGAACGTGATCGTGCTCGAGGCGGTTTTCCCGACCACGATCAGGTCCCCGGTCGCTTCGTCACGAACGATGTTCTCCGCGAGATCGTCTCCTGCACCTCCGATACGGTGGTGCCAGAGCATCCGGCCCGTTCGGTCGTGCGCGACGATGAGACCGTCGACCATTCCGAAGGGAGCCTCAAGACCCGGTGACGTCGGCGACCCGATCCCTCCGACCGCGAAGCTGTCGCCATTGGGCGCGACCGCGACGTTCCAGAAGAAGCCGTTACCAGGGGCGACGAACGGGGCCATCCACGTCGGACGCGCGGCCTGATCGAATCCTAGGATTACGCCGTCCTCGCCCATGGCGGTAGCGTTTCCAACTGGGCCCAGATTCATTTGCCCACTGAAGATTCCGACGACTACACCTCCGCCTGTCGCATCGAGCTCGACGTCCATCGATCTCGAGTCGCCGGTCGGGTCAATCACGAGCACGCCTTCGACGAATCTCGCAGGTCCACTGTCGGGAGGCGCGGAGTCTGGGGTACCGGAATCAGTGGCCGCGTCTGCACGGGTCGCATCCGGTAGCGTGGAATCGAATCTGGAATCGGCCGCGGAATCAGCGCCGGAATCCAGAGGAGCGTCGATCGCAGCGTCGCTGCGAGCGACTCCTGTTTGCGAGTCGATGGCAGAGGCCTCGAGCGCCGATGAGTCTAGGTCTGGGCCACCGTCCGGTTCGATGACTCGGTACCGGATGCGACCGCAGGCAAAAATCGCCAGCGCGCAAAGCGCGAAGACGAGCACGCGGCTCCGATGGACGATCGCGTCTTGTGCCTGCTTGCAACGCACGCCTAGCGTAGACTGCGCCCGATGAGCCTGCCTCGACAAGCTTCCTTCTTGTGTGTTCTTACACTACTGATCGCCTGTAGCTCCGAGCAACCGCGCAAAAGCTCGGCTTCGATCGTCAACGGCCGCGCGACCACGGCGTCCGAGTTTCAGAACGTGGTGAAACTAGAGACTCGATCCTCACGCGGGGACACCTTCAGCTGCACTGGCACCGCGATCGCGCCGCGTATTGTCCTCACTGCTCGACACTGCGTGAGGAACACGCCGCTCAATGAAATTCTGCCCCCCGCGCGCGTACGAGTGATCATCGGGCCGGACGGATTCGTGGGTAACACGTATCAGGCGGTGAACATTACAGCGGCTCCAGGTGCTTGGCCTCCGTATCCGCAGTTGATTCAAGACGGCACCGATCTCGCGCTGGTCGAAGTCGACGCGGACCTTCCATTCGAACCCGCGGTGATCTCGTTTGATCACCCGAACGATCTCGTTGGCCAGGTATCTACGCTCGTGGGGTACGGGCAGACTCCGACCAATCCCGGCAACAACCTGCGGAACGTCGTGATGGCGTCAGCAACGAGCGTGATGTGTCCGCCGGGTTCTACGTGCGACGTAGGGTTCATCATCTTTGGGGCGGTCGCGTGCTCTGGTGATTCCGGAGGTCCCGTGCTCGACGCTGCTGGACGAGTTCGCGGCGTCGGCGCGTTCAATTTTTTCACGCCCGGAAGCACAAGCATCATGTGCGGCGACCAGAGCACAGCGTATCAATCCGTCGTTCCGCACCGTGCGTTGATCGAAGGCGTTCTCGGGATTGCCCCCGCGAACGATGCGGGCGTCGTGGCGGACGCTAGCGGTTCGAGTGATGGAGCCGTTGCTCGTGATGCCAGTGCAACACCCGACGCGAGTCGCCCATTCGGCGGAAGCGCGAGCTCTCTGTGTTCTGTCGCCGTTCCGCGATCGACAGCGTCTAAGCGACTTCTCTTCTTCGCTACGCTGTGCGTGTCGCTTCTAGCGTTTTCCGCGCGTCGGCGACGCGGGCACGAAGCTCCTCTTCCACGCGCCTGAGCTCGCCGTCCATGGACCCCGCGTCGCTGCCTTCTGCGACTCGCAGACGTGCGGGAATGCTTACGGACACGGCTACGGAAGTGGACTTGCGAGACGAGACGTTGAGCATGTGCTCGCCGAACGACTTCTCGGTGAATGTGGCGCCGGGCTCGTACGCAAGCCCGACTACCACCAGCTCGCAGTCGAGGCCGCGCGCCGCATGTGCGAAGCCCTTGTGCAGCGGGCCGAGCGTGTCGGTCGGAAGCGTGGTGCCTTCTGGAAAGACGATCAACGTTGCATTCGTCTCGAGCAACGCTCGCATCGTTCGCAGTGCCGCTGTGCGACTCGATGAGCGATCGCGCTGAACGAATACGGTTCCGGCCAATCGAGCCCCGTATCCAATCACCGGCCAGCGGGCCAAGTCGCCGCGTGAGAGGAACTGTCCTCGTGGAAAGAGAGACATCAGTACGACGATGTCAAAGCCCGAGCGATGATTCGCGACGATGACGCGGGGACCCGGTCCCACGTTCGCTCGTCGCAAATCCGGCTCGAGCGAGGTCGGAACGATAACGTCGAGATGAAACACGCGGCGCACGAGTGCTAGCCAGCGTTCCCGCCACGGTAGGAAGAGCTCGTTTCGGCGAGCCGCGCTAGCGAAGGCTGACCGCACGGTGAATGCGATCAGTGCACAACCGGTGAAGAGCAAAATGAACGAAGCGCGAGCGATCGCGCGTAAGCGCATGGAGCTGGGTGTAAACACCCCAAGCCATGTTGTCGACTCCTTCGTTGCGACGTAGAAGGAGAGGCGACGCTCAGCGGCTCAGCCTGCGAGCCTCGTGAAAACACACCGATGCGATACCTCTGCGTAAACTGCGATCACCAGTTCGAGTCTGACGAAACCACGAATGGGAAAGCCCGTTGCCCCAAGTGCATGCGCATCCACGGGGTGGAGCGTCTGAAAGGGCAAGGCGCCGCAGCGGCCGCGGGAAATGCGAATCGGGTTTGGATCCTCTCCGCCGTCCTGATGCTCTTCGGCCTCGCGGGTGGTTGGTACATGTGGTCGCGGAGATCCGCGGATGTAGTCACTGGCACCCCACCGATGAAGCCGTTGTCGCGAAGCCAGTTGCTTGGTTTTCTGCGTCGAGACGGCATCGACGTCCGCACGTTCGGAGACGTCTTCGAAAGTGATGCGGTTTCGGATTGGGCAGGGCAGCAAGTGAAAGGTGGCTCGAACGTCGAGCGCGCCAAGAGCATCGCGGCCGCTATCCGACGCGCGAGCGAGAAGCGCGCAATCCAGACGTCGACGATCTATCACCCTGGTGACGCACCGTTGCGCTCGGGAGACAAGATCGTCCCCCTGCTCAAGAAGGACGGCGCTGCTGCGGCCGTGTCGTCTCTGGAGCTCGCGCTACTTTCCGTCGCAGCTCTGAGAGAAGAGGACGTTCCGGCGATGATCGCGGAGGTCTCCCGATTCCCCGGCGACAAGTCACCTGCAGACCCCACCGGCCTACTTGGCTACTACGCGGTCGCGGTCCCGCCCACCGACGACGCCCCCGCTCGGGATGTCGTTGACGTGTATGGCGGACGTACCACCACTCCTGCGCCCGCAGACGTACGCATCCTCACGGACGTTCAAGCCTTCGGCGCAATCCTCAACATGGAAGCCGCGCGCTTCGTGGTGAACGAGAGCAACGCTGCGAACGCACTCTCGTATGTCACCGACGCGCTCAAGCTAGACGGACAGAATCCCAACGCACGCTGCATCCGCGGGTTGATGCTCGCGGCAAACGGCGCGATCGATGACGCCCGACGCGAGTTCGAGTCGGCGCTTCAACTTCGAGCGGGCCCTGCGCAGCACAACGCGCTCGCTGGTTTCGCGATCGCCACCCGCGATCTCGAAACGGCCACGCGAGAGACCGACGCAGCGCTCAAAGACATGCCCGATTTTGCGTCCGGTCATGCGACGCGTGCGCAGATCGCAATGATGAGCGGCGATGCTGAGGCCGCGAATGCCGCGCTCCAGAAAGTAGCCGCGCTCGAACCTACCTTTCCCCTGCTCCCGCTGCTTCAGGCGAACTACTTCATGGGTGAGCGCGAGCTGCCTCAGGCGATCGAGTACGCAAAGAAGTACGCAACGAGTCGGCCGCGAGACATTCAGGCGCACCTTCTTCTCGCAAGCGCATACAAGGCTTCCAATCGCTACGACGACATGCGTCGCTCCGTTCAAGACGCTCTACGGAACGCTCCATCCGCGCAGCGGGATCGGCTTCGCGAACTCGTGAAGCAGTCCCTTGGAGAGACCGCGCTCGAGGAGCCGGCTCCCCTCGGCGCGGACGAAGAAGAGGTCGCCGCAAATTCCGCGGAAGAGCTCGAGGAGCCGGGCGAGCTGAATCTCGGCGGCTCGGGCGGCCTGCTCGGATCGAAACGAGGACCTTCGCTTCTTGGGGGCTCGGAGCTCGGTGGCGGACCCTCTCTTGGCGGGGGACCAGGTGGACTTCAGTTTCCAGATCCTTCGCAGCTTCAGCTTCGTGATCCAGATTCCCTCGGCAGCACGCCCCGCTTGAACCAAGACGGTCTCAAGCTAAACGCAAACCCGTAGGACAATTGATGACCGACCCCAACGACCCTCAGAACTTCGATCCAGGAAAGTACACACCACTAGCGGCCGAAGAGGCAGCCATGAAGTCCGGGCGCTGGCGAATGATCGTCGGAATGATCGTCGCCGTGGCGGCAGTTATCGCGGGCTTTGTTTGGTTCGTCGCGGGCGACGAGAAGGTCGCAGCGGCTTCCAACTACGGTCGAGCGCTCAATGGCGCGCATCAGGAACACGTCGAAGCATTTTGGTCGTGCGCGCTTTCGGGCGAGCAGATCAAGGACCTCAGGACTGAAAGCGAGCTTGCCGCGCAGTTGAACGGACGCGCAGCGGGTGGTCGTGACCGCTACGCGACCCAATTGCGCGAGCGCTGCGCGCCAAGCCTAGCCGCGCTCGACCCCAAGCTTGCATCGTTGATTCCGCCGGAGAGCCTCACGACGGCACATCGCGAATACCGCACGAGGGTCGACGAGTTCCGTTCGGCAGTTAGCGAGTTCGGCGGCTACATCACCGGGCTGGAAGCGCCGTACGACGAGGAAGCCGCGGCCCCGCGCGTCCACCGGATCGCGCTCACGTGGCACGAGCTTCGGAAGAGCTACAAGGGCCTCAACGACTCGCTCAAGAAGCTCGTCGCGAAGTAGCAGAAAGCGCGGGCACGCCTCGCCTAGCGGACGCGGGTGAGACAGACCTCGGTATTGTTGCAAACCCACGCGATCACCGGCATTCGCCGCGGGTCCGCGGAGATTCCAAGCGGATGCGGCAGCAAGACACCATGCGTGCCGACTGTTTCGCGGGTCCAACCGAACCCGCGGGCTTGCTGGTCGAAGTAATAAACGGTCTCGACGACACCGTTGTACATCGCCGCGACGAGGTGAAGGCCCCCTCCGGAATCGAACGCGATCGATACTTGGCGATCCGTGCGTGATCGGGGCATGTTCGATTCTGTGAAGAGGGTCTGAAGATCCTTCGTGGCGATGTCCAGCGACGCGTCGATGGTTGCCACGTACAACGTTGCGACGTGGTCATTGCGCGAGATGAATGCGACCGCAATCCTATCTTCGTGACGAGCGGCATCCATTACGACCACGGAGCCGGAAGACGGGGCCAACGTGAGTAGGTCCACCGTTGTGTTGTCACCGCCAAAGCGGCGTATACGGACAGACGAATCTCCCCCGAACGCAGCAGCAAAAAGCATGGTGCCGTCTTGGCTCGGGACCATCGTGTACGCGCCGGGGGAACCCGCGCTGTGGTAGTTAACCGAACCGATTTGCGTCCAGTGATCGGCCCCTGAGGTGCGTGCTCGTCCAAGAAGCTGATCGCTTCCGAACGCGAGAACGCGAGTGGTTTCGCCTTCGACGCCGAGATGGGCGCGTGTTCTCTCCGTGACGCTCGCGACCGTCGTCATCGAAAGTTGATCGAGCCAGGATCCAGCGACGCTGTTCGCGTGATAGATCCATCCCGCAGACATCGCTGCGTCCCACGTGGTCCAGACGAGCGAGAATGAACTCCCGCGCCCGACGATGTCGCCGCCGATCTGATTCGACTGGCGGGGAAGTTGAGTCGGGGCTCGGTCTCCGATCGTGCCGTCATCCGTGATCAAGAAGCGCGAGAGTCCGAACGTGTCCCAAACGGCGAGCGCCATCTCGCTGAGGTCGTTTGTCGCGAGCGAGATGGAGGTGGGATCGGCGACACGCATCACGTAGTCGGTTCGGCGCGACGTACAACCGAGCCACGTAGTGGATGAGCACCGAGGGATCCCAGAGTCGCCTAGTGGAAGTTGTGCATCGCGCGCCGGAGGCGCGACATTGGAGTCACTGCTCGAGTCGAGCGCGGGAGCGAAGCGATCGGATGTTGTCGCACTTGCATCGCTGGCAGCGTCTGGTGTGTTCACCGGTCTCTCGGACGAGGCGCTATCGAGCAGCAGCGGACTCGCATCGTTTGCTACTGCGGTGCCTGCGTCACTTACGACCATGAAATCCTGACGCTGCGCGCATCCACCGATCGCGCACGCCAGCAGAACATATCGCCGCGTCGAAACTGCAAACACGGCGGCAGTATTGCTCAGCCGCGCGCGTGGTCGACCCTGGCTAGTCGAACGTCAGACCCATGTAACGGCTCGAGCGATTTCCCGAACGGATCCAACAGAATATGTCGAATCCCAGGAGCACTGCGCCTTGGGCCATCTGCGCGCTCGCATAGCCCATCAGGCCTGGTTCGCGATGTGCGAGTTGATCTCCAAGCACGTAAAGAAGGGCCGCGCTCGCGATGTAGAAAACATCGAGCCCAGCGTTGAAAGCAAACAGACCGACGCCGTTGTTCTCGGCGCTGAGTTGTTGGCGCAAACTCAGGCGCGCCTCCTCGGGGTTCATCGTTCGTTCACGCTCGATACGGCGTGTCTGCGCGCCACCGAGATCCAGCATCGATGTCGACAACAAAAGATTGACCGCTCCCCACGTCGCTGTTCCCACGCCTGCCCACAAGTGAAACGGATCGCTGTTGACCGCGATTGCCCATGGAGTCCCGGCTGCGATCGACGCGGCGCCGAACGAAAACAGGAACCAACCTTCCTCCACTTTCTGGGCACGGGACTCCACGCGAACCGAATGAAACGACTCGGCAAGCGGTGCTCGCTGCGCAGCAGCCCTACGCACGGGCAGGGCCCAAGCCGAGAAGCCGCCCACCACAACGACCAGAAGATTCATTCTGAGAGCTGCCATCCGAGTCTCTGTGTCGCATGATCCGGCCGCAAGCGTCTGGCGTAGTATCGCGAGCGCCGACCGAGGACAGGAACATCATGGATCGTATGCAAGACTCGCAAACCCGGAACGACGACTTTTTCGAGAGAGCCTATCGAACGCGTCGCGAGGAAATCGACGTAGCCGTCACGGCGGACATAGGAACCATCCCCTCCGACTTCACCGGCACGTTCATGTGGAACGGACCAGGCATCTGCGAAGCGGGGAGCGACCCACTGGCCTTCTTCGACGCATACGGAATGGTTTGCAAACTGACGTTCGAGAATGGGAATGCACGTTTCCGAAACGCTCACGTTCGAAGCAGCATCTTCGAGCGAGAACAGTCGGCCGGTAAGCAGCTTGCGCGACGAGCGTTCACCAACATGCCGGGTCGTCTGAAGAATCTCTTCAACATCAAGCTCCCAAGTTTGGGAATGCATGACTGTTTCCGCTGGAACGGAAAAATCTACGCAACTGACGACCGCGGCTACTGGGCTCTCGACGAGAAGACGTTGGCCACGATAGGCCCGGACTTTTTCGGCGGAAACGCACAAAAAGGCGAGATCATGGGACCGGTCCCTCGTCACGACGTCGAGAAGGACACGCTCATCGCCTACAAGATCCGGCCCGGAATTCGTACGCCGGACGTCATCACGTTCTTCGAGTTCGATCGGTCTTGGAAGGTCCTCCACAAGGTTGAGACTGCGCTCAGCAAGAGTGGGGCGTTCGTTCATGACGTTGCGTTCACGCCGAACTACTACGTGGTTTTTGAAGCACCGATGCGAATCAACGCGCGCAAGGCCCTCCTCGGGAAGGGGTCCATCTTCTCTGCGTTCGAATGGCCTGCGACTGCGCGACCCATCGTCACGCTCGTACCTCGGACACCAGGGCGTGCACCGATCGCGCTTGAGGTGCCGCCACCGCATCAAATGATTTTCCACATCGCGAACGCGTACGAAGACGGAGATCGCCTGGTGGTCGATGCAGGAGGCACGAATGCGCCGCTGGACTTTAGCGCATCGATTCCTCGAAGCGTTCTCGCGCGTCAGGGCATGTCGCTTTCGAAAACGCCCGAGAGCGCGTTCGTTCGCTACACGATCGACACGAGATCCAATCGCGTAACCGGCGAGCTACTCGGGTCCGAAGGTATCGACGAACCCGAGGTGAACCACGGCCTGCACGGGCGCCTCTATCGGTTTGCATACGGAATGGGAACCACCCCGCAAAACGTGACAGAAGATCCGCGCATGTTCCCGTACGTGGATGCGATCGTGAAGGTCGACACCCAGGCCAAGACAACGAACGTGTGGAGTCCAGGACCCCGACACTCGATCGGACAAGCATCGTTTGCTCCTCGTGGCGGCGCGTGGAGCTCTGATCCCGCGCGCGAAGAGGACGGCTACGTGCTCTGCACCGCTCTCGATGTCGATCGCGGCCAGGCCTCGGTGATCATCCAGGACGCGAAGCGGTTTGGTGAAGTGCTGGCGCGAGTTCCGCTCGGCGGATACTTCGGAGTACCGAGTCACAGTCGCTTCGAGATCTGACGCGAGGCACGACGTTCAGCGGCAGATCGAGGCGAGTGGAATCATCTGACTCTGTTCGGCGCGAAATCGCAGCGGGAGATTCAGGTCGTTGTGCGCCCAATCGCGTGGGAACTGAAGTCGACGCGATGCGGAGAGCAGGCACGAGCGGAACTCTGCGTTCGTTGTCTGATCTTCCTTCACGCATGCCTGGACGATCTCCCCGCTCGCACCGATGCGCAGCGACATGACGACATTCCCGACGCCGAGCCCTCGTACCGATTGCATGCATGCCTGAAGGTCGGTCTGCATATTCCGCAAAACGGCGACGTGGGCGTTCGGGTCGGATGGATTGCTCGGAGGCGGCGCTGTGGTCCCCGGATCCGGGAGGCCGTTCGGGCAAAGGTCCGTGGTGTTTGCTCGCGTGGTGAACGTTGCTCCTGGAGGGAGCGGAACTGCGAGCGCGACGGTGGCGCGAGTCTCTGCGAGCAAGGTCAAAACTTCGTGGAGACGCTGCAGTGTCACGCCTGCATCGGCCGTCACGAACACGAGACGGTCCGCTTCGAGTTCACGAATGATCGGCACAAGGGTCGAACCGTCTAGAACGTCGGACGGGGGCGCCGCGCCGGTGATCATTCGCGGTGACATCAGGGACAAATCGTGTGGATGCACCCATATGACAACTGCTTCGCGGTCGCGCATAGGGGGCGTCCACGTGAACGCGGCGAGCCTCATACGTGCGGTGGCGTTGCCCTGCGAACCCCACACGGTGAGAGTCTCTGTCTCTGTCTCGTCACCGAAGTCGCCCATCGACGGCCACGGGTCCGGAAGTGGGGTCACTCCAAGCGCGAGCTCCGCGGAAAGCTCGAACCCTTCGACACCGGCAGTGCCACCGCGCGCGATGCAAGGAGCTGTCGCAGTGTCTTGTCGGAGATCAACTGCGCGACGAACGCGTTGTACAAGATCTGCAAACGTGGACGTCCACGGAAGGGTTCGTGCTCGCCTCGCACCTGCGTCGCTCGTCGCGACATCCTCGCGAGGCGCTGGCTCTGCGCGCGAGTGAGTCGGAGCTCGAGTGGGCTCACGAGGCGATGCCCCACCGCATGCACTGAGCGACATAGCGACGACGCAGCTCAGACTCGAAGTTCGCAGTTGTTTCACGCAGCGGAACCTACCTCGGTCGTCAAAAACTTGCGATCCGGCAGGCGGCAAACTAGGAACGGTGAAGATGACCGGTGCCGTCCAACGCCGGATAGCCGGCTGCCTGCTCCTTACGCTCGCCGCGGGAACGGTGGCGGCGTCCGTCTACGTGCCGAATGTGACCGCGGACGCAGGTCGCCCTGCGGGTTTGCGGCCGCGCGGCGTCATGCCGGCTTTGGCCTCTCCGCTCCGAGCCGTGCGCGCGCGTGCGCGCCGCGCAAAGTCGATTGGGCATCCGTGGGATGGTCGCCTCGAGCACGCAAAGCTTCTTCACGAGAGTGCGACGGTAAAGTATCTCGCGGACTATCGCGCGCCTGGCTATTTCTTTGGAACGAGCGAGCTCGTGGGAGTCCTCGAGCGGGCGGCAGCACGCGTAGCGAGGCGCTTTCCCCGGTCGAAGCTCTACGTCGGTGAGCTCTCGCGTGCGCGTGGCGGAGAAATCGACGGACATCACTCGCACGAGGCGGGACGTGATGCCGACGTGGCGTTCTTCATGCTCGATGCAGCGCGGCGACCGATCGTGCCTCGAGCGTTTGCGAAGTTCGATAGCAACGGAAAGGGCATAGGAGTCAACGCAGGACTCATCTTCGACGACGCCCGCAACTGGGAGTTCGTCGCGCGAGTAGTTGCGGATGGAGAAGCGAAAGTGCAGTTCATCTTCGTGGGCGATGCGCTGCGAAGGAGAATACTCGCCGAGGGTCGCCGTCGACGCGCGCCCCGCTCGTTGCTCGAGCGAGTCGCCATCGTTCTCGTCCAACCTGCGGAGGGGCATCCGCACGAGAACCACTTTCACATTCGCATCTACTGCGACCCGCGCGATCGACCGAGCTGCAGGGACCGCGCGCCGTTCTGGCCTTGGTATCCGGGCACACCGTAGCGTCGCAGTGTTTACTTGCGACGGAGCGTCGCCGTGCTTCTCGCCGCATCGCCGTGTTTACTGGCGACGGAGCGTCGCCGTGCTTCTCGCCGCATCGAAGCAGGCTGAAGCGACGAGAAGCCGGACCGCTGCGACGCGATCGCGCAGCCCATCGACTCCTGCGTGGACATCTCCGCTGCGAGTGAGCGCGGCCAAAGCTAACCCGCGGACGTTGGGGTCTGTCGATCGGCGAGCGACTGCAAGCTCTTGCTGCGCGTCCTCTCCGTACCCGAGGTCGAGGAGCGTACCGGCCGCGAGTGCGCGTGCGGAGGCGGCAACTTCTTCACCGGCAAGCACGTGTCCAAGCCACCGTCGCCCGAATGCAGGCTCCACGGCGCGCGACAGCGTGAGCAATACGTGCACGTTGCTCTCGCGCTCCCCCCAAGCGACGAGCGCATCGCGAAGACTCGATTCACCTGAATCAGTTTCCTCCGATCGTGTCTGTGAGCGCGCGACGCTGCTGAGAAGAACAGCGATCTCTGCGCGTGCATCGGAGG
>CAZWQH010000057.1:4794-15818 GCA_964635815.1 uncultured Sandaracinaceae bacterium | reverse complement strand
GGTCAGCGCTGCGGATTGCGTGAATCGTGCGCTGCGACGAGCTCTCGCAGCCGGGCGTGATCCGCCGCGGGCAGCGCTTTCAAAAGCGCATGCCGCGTTGCGAAATCGAGCGCGACGCGGTCCTGATAGAAGTTCTGAAAGGCGAGACCCCCAACCGTCTTGCCACTGACCGAGACTCGACCGTCGGGCTGAAAGACCACACGAATCGGACTCTCGACTTTGGCTAGCGGGGCCGCGGACGGCTCTTGCGGCAGCGCGCTTGGCGCAGGCTCACTCGTTGAACACCCGACTAGCACGAGGAGAATTCCGAGGGGACGCCGCATCAAGAGAGCAGGTTGCTACATCGTGCATTCATGCGCAACGGCAACGGTCGCATGGGCCACGGTCACAGGATTCCCGCGCGACATCGTGCGAGTGGCTTCCACGTACTACTTTTACTCCCGCTCACTTCCATGGCGCTGATCACGGCGTCATCACCCCAACGTCAACGGCTGACGCAGTCGAGGTGATGTTACAAGTTACGGGAGTTCCCACGCCGGTGACGTACTGAATCTGCGCTCCATCGTGCAGCGCTCGCCCGGTTTCGCCGGGGATCGCGCTGTGCCCCAAGAAGGTTCCACTCGAGGAAACCCGGACTCCGATCGCTTGCGGCGAGGAGCGAGCAAACGGTGCGACAACGACACCGTCCACTGCGTAGGTCGACGGCATGACGCCGAAGCGACCCGCAGCAAGCACGTTGCCGAGCGGATCGATATCTACGCCGCGGAACAGATCGCAGTCGCTCGATCCGGAGACGATCGCCCATTGCGTTCCCCCGTCGGCGCCTAGTTTGACCAAGAAGGCGTCACGCCCACCTGGCCTTGGTAGGGGTCCGGACCCAAGGTCCACGGCACCCTCGACGAAGCCGGCAACGACGACTGCTCCTGTCGCATCGCTGCCGATATCCAGAGGCCAATCAAAGCCCCCTGTGCCCCAGTTGCGAGTCCAGATCGTTGCGCCGGTTGTGAGGTCTAAACGAGCGACGAAAGTGTCCTGAATGCCGCGTTGAGGCCACGCTCCGTCCCCAATGTCCGGACTCGCCTCGTAGTATCCGGTAAACGTCGCCGAGGTTCCGACGGACGCGACGGCCATCGCGACGTTGTATGCGGCCACTCCGAACGGACGGACCCATCGGAAAGCCCCGTTGGACTCTAGAGCGAGCATGAGTGTGTTCCGCGCAGCGCCACCCACGACCAAGCCGCCACCAAAATCGATGCTCCCGCGGAAAGCGCCCGCGACAAGGACAGTCCCGTCCTGAGCAATATCGAGATCAAGGACCAGGTTGTCGGGAGCAAAGGCCGAAGGGCCACTCGTGTCTCCAAACATGAATACGAACCGGAGCACTCCCGCGGAGTCGTAGCTCGCAACGTATCCGTCTCCCCACGCGCTCGTCGCTGTCCGGCTGCTGCCACCGAAGTCGACTGTGCCTTCGAAAGTGCCACCGAGGAAAAGGTTTCCTGCGGGGTCGAGGGCCACGGCGCGGACCAAGTCGTTACCCGCTCCGCCTATCGTTCGCACGGCGCGCACACCTCCATCGGGTGCCAGGACGATTGCGAAACCGTCCATCAACCCGGCTCCAGGATACGTGGTCCCCCCGACGATCAGGTCTCCAACGGCTCTTCCTGAGATCAGCGTGACACCACCCGCGCCGCGCTCCGTATCCAGAACCTCCACGGTACCGCTGCTCGACCGAATCCGCAGGCTGGCCGGAGGCGCGTCATCACGAACGCCAGCGTCACGAACGTCAATCCGCGCCTCGCTTGCGTCGAAACTTGAATCCGGAACCTCGGGCGGCGCGTCGAACGCCGGCGATGAGTCCACGCCCGTGTTGGAAGAATCGCCTCCCGCATCGAACGACTCCGCGCGCGCGTCCACGGTGGTCATCACATCATGCTGAGCGTCGGCTCCTCCAGTCACGTCCGGCGGTACGGCCAGATCTTGCGAGGCGTCTAGGCTCGCGGCGACATCCGCACGGCCGTTCGCATCTGCGACGTCCAACATCGACGCGTCGTTCGCGTCCAAATGCCGAACGTCGGTGTTGCTTGGCGATGCGGCGTCGCGATTGACCAATGTGCGTGTGGCGAAACGAAGGCGACCGCACCCCGTCTCCATGAACTGCATGAACACGGCCAGGAGGAAGAACGTGGCGAACTGCCGGCGCACTTCCGCAAGCGTACCGCGGCCCTCGGCCGCTTTGCACGGACTACACGCTGCTCCCGCTCGGTTGCGTCAGCGCCGCAGTGAGCTCACCGGCAAGACGCGCGAACACCTCTGGATGGCCAGGGCACGTAATACGCAAACAGTTCTTCAGGTCGACGCGTGAGCGGAAGATCCGAATCGAGATACCGCGCGAGGCTAAAAACGCATGGATCTCGTCGGCGCGCGGGGTTCGCGCAAAAACAAAGTTGGCTTGCGAAGGCCACGTCTCTACGTCGTGCGACCGCAACAGCGCGACGAGTTCCTCACGCTCTGTACGAACTCGAGACACCGTCTCACGCATGGCGTCGTGTTGACCCGTGAGTAGCATTTTCGCGAGAGCAATCGATACGCTCGAAACGGAATAGGGGCCTCCCGCAGCGGCGAAAGGCGCGACCACAGTCTCGGATCCCACGCCGTACCCGATGCGCAGACCCGCAACGCCGAACGCCTTGGACAACGTTCGCACGACGACCACGTTCGGGTGCCTCAGTGCAACGTCTGTGAGGTCCACATCAGCGAACTCTGCATACGCGTGGTCGAAGATGACGAGCGCGTCTCTTCGCGCACTCGCTACGGCGTCCAGGTCCTCTGGCGAGACGACAAGTCCGGTGGGATTGTTCGGGCTCACCAGCGCAATGACATTCGCTTGCGTCGCAGCGATGACGTCTGCCCGCGGGAACTGGCCGAGCCACTCGTACCGCGTGACCGTCGCTCCAGTGAGACTCGCGTAACGCTCGATCATCTCGAACGATGGCGATGGCATCAAAAGCGTGCGCCCCGGCTCGAGGTACACACGCATGATGCGATCCAGAACTTCATCGCCTCCCGCGCCCACCCAAACCTGCGCGGGAGTCACACCAAGCTTGTCCGAAATCACCTGCACGAGCTCGGCGGTAGACGGATAGCGGCGAACGATCTCGTTCACGTCCTGGCCAAGTGACGTGAGCAACTGGGAGATGTTCGCAGCGCGCCCCTCATTCGAGTCCAGATAGAGGTCAATCGCAGTGTCGATGCGGGGCACGGAGTACGCCGAGAGTCCCGCCAGTGAGCGAACGGGTCGTAGCGACTCGGTCATGGAACGATTTGCGACGGCGAGGTCACAACGATGTCTGTCCCGCCGAGTTCTTTAACACGAGGCACGAGCTTGGAGATCTCCGTGCGCAGAACAGCAACTTTGACCGCGTAGCCACCACCGCTGTGCAGGGGGGATATCGTCGGCTCGCGCATGCAGGGAAGCTCGCGCACCAGCGCCTCAAGATTCGCTTTCGAAACGTTCATTTCCAGCATTGCGCGTCGCCGTCCTTCGAGAACGGATTGCAGCAACATCACCAGATCGTCGATCTGCTTCTTACGACCGGGCTCTGCCATGGCTTTGACGCTCGCGTATAGGCGCGTCGAGGATTTCATTACCTCCGCCACGATCTGAAGACCGTTTGCTTGCAGGGTTTGACCGGTCGCGGTGTTGTCGACGATGCAGTCGGCATCCTCCGGCGGGAATGCCTCGGTCGCCCCGTAGCTGCGAACGAACTCCGCCGTGATCCCGGCCGACGCAATCCATCCGCGCGTCAAACGTTCGTACTCGGACGTCACCACGAGCGGGCGACCTGGCGGCTGCTTCATTGCGAGCGCGCCGTTCTTCTCCTCCACCAGCGCAAAAGGCGCCGCCGCCACGATGCGCACTGGATCCAGCTCCGTGTCCATGAGCTCGACCACGTTTGCGTTCAGCTCCGCGACCCAGTCGCTACCGGCGAAGCCAACGTGATGTGACCCGTGATGAAGCATCTCGATGATGTTCTGCGGTTTGAGCAGCTTAACGTCGTAGCCTTCCAGAGAGATCGACGGGCGGTACTCGCGCGCTCCCGAGCGGACGCGGATGTTCGCGTCGCCGAGCAACCGGACAACGCCTTCCTGCATGCGCCCCTTCGGCAAAGCCAAGCGGATTCGGTGAAGGTCAGACGAGCTCATCCGCGGAACAATGCTCTACGACCAGATGACGTGACAACCGTCTTTCTGTGGCCTCTATAGGTGGCAACGAAAGAAGCCGTGGCTGCGCGCCGCACGCTGGATTCCTCTTTCGAATCGAGTGGGACCCTATGGATCGGTCTTTGCGTAATGCGACGCGACACTGTTGCGACCAGTACGGGCGGTCGCCGAAACACAAAGGACCCAACTCACCATGAACTCCGGCAGCCGCAACTCGAGTCTCCGCACCCTCTCAACTTGGTCCATCGTTCTCGCGCTACTCGGCGCGTGCGCGAGCAACCCCACGGCCGGCGCACGCCCGCGGACGGTAGTTGGTGACGGCGACGACCTCGAGACGTACACGGAGAATCTCGGCAAGGGAGACACCGCTTACATCGGCAACCAGAGCTACGAGTTCGACGTGACCGCGACCGGCACCGTGCGCGTTCCGTTTGCGAACAAGACGGCCGCAGAGCTCGAGACTCTCGCAGCGTCGCTGCGGACGCCGGCTGCGGCGAACGAGAACTCCTGGGACGACACCCCGCGCAACGTCGCCAACCGCGCGATCAGCGAGCAGATGAAGTTCGGACGCAACTCGCTCAAGTCCGCCAAGCTCGACGTGAATCTCGAGGGCGATCGCAACCCGACGCTTCGAACCATTCGCGTCATCGAAGGCGGCATCGAAATCGACTACTCGGCGACGATCGAGTCGCTCGTGAAGCTGAAGGACCTCAAGCCGGGACAGTCGCCCGACAACGTTCTTGGGAATGTCGCGCAAGCGCAGGTTCCTCTGACGGTCGATCAAGCGTTCAAGACGTACGGCATCGCCTGTGCGACCGACCCCGACGATCCCGCAGCGACCGACGCCGTCCTGACAGAAGAGGTCCAAGACTTCAACTTCTGGTTCTACTTCAACGCAGCGAAACCCGGTTGCAGCGCCGCGAACACGTCGACGCTCAAGTTCGAAGTCACCTCAAGCGCGCAGAGCGCCAAGGAAACGGCGTACCCGGAGTTCGATCGCCTCATTGCCGACAACCAGATCTCGATGGTCGCCATGTTCGGCCAGATCGAGCACAGCATGACCATCTCTCCGGAGGACTGGGGCTTCACTGCATACAACGGGACGATCGCAGCATTCAAGAAGAAGGGCTTCAAGGTGACCCAGACGTTCCCCAACGCGGAAGGCTTCAAGCTCTCGCGAACGTTCTCGAGCGGACTCGTTGTGACGCTCGACATCTTCTCGCCGACAAAGCTCGCCGACAGCGTCGCCGATGCTGCGAAGAACAGCTTCTTTGCGGACCAGATGCGCACGCACGAAGTCGTCTACTTCAACGGTCACGCGGGCTACGGCTCCAAACAGTACGTCGACCAGGCGGCGGCTTACCCCGAGAACATGTACCAGGTCGTATTCATGGACGCGTGCTGGTCGTACTCGTACTACACCAAGCAAATCTTCGCGCGTAAGGCAACCGCTGCGGACCCAACAGGGCACTCGCTCGTCGACGTTGTCAACAACACGGAGATGGCGAACACGGACAGCTACACCACCTCCGTCAACCTTCTCATCAACATCATCCTCGGCGCAGACCTCGTGAAGCAGAATGCGACCGTAACGCGCGTCTCCAAGTACTCGTGGAACACGCTCGTCGGAGAAATGAACAACCGCGCGCTTCAGATGGCGAAGGGCCGTAACTACGACGAGTGCGTCCTGAGCGAATGCCGCACCACGCACGGCTACAGCGCGATGGATGAAGTCATCGACGCTTGCTACTACGAACGTCACGGCACCGCGATGACGCAGTGCAAGCTCGACAACGTCGCGGGCGCTGAAATCTACGGAGCGAGCGGAGTGCGTGACAACACGTTCAAGCCGCGCACCGCGGGTCGCTGATCGGAAAGCTCTTTGGGTTGCTCGCACTACGCTTGACCGCTGGCCGGTTGACGCGAAGTAGCTTCGGCCTGCTTCCTTAGTCTTCCTTGACCAGCAACAACGAGAACGAGGCCGAATGGCCTCGTTTTTGTCATGGCTCCTGCGGAAGCCACAACTCTTGATTCTTCTGTCGAACTGAGCATGCTTCCTACCGAACTCTGGAGAACACCATGAACGCACTACCCGTGGGGACCGTTCTCAGGCCCCAGACAACATTGACCACGATCGCAATCATTGGCGCGCTCATCGGCGTGCCGGTCACCGCGACGGCACACACAGCATCCGTCGAGCTACAGCAAGTCCGAGGCAGCTCGACCGGAATCCGTGCCGCTGACTCACTCCAGCTCTTCGTTCGCGCCGCGGAAACGCACCTTCAAGCCGCCGGACTCTTTCATGAGCTCGGTCAAGTCGTGCTCCGTGACGGACAGCTTCGGGCCGCCGTCGAAACTGCGCGTGACTCGGGCTCCGCTCGCGAGCTCGCTCGCATCGAAGCCATGTCGCTGAGACTCGCAAGCCTCCCTGCCCCGCTTCCTATGGATCCAGATCTCGTCCACGACGCTATGACGCGAGCGATGGACCTTGCTGCTCACGCAGACAAGCTGTCCCGCGCCGCCCGGTCGGGGGGAGCCTCTATCAGTAGCGCGAAGCAAGAGCGGTAGTCGTCCAGGCGCGGCGCGCGATCGCAGTGAACACGGAAGTCCAACGGCTCCGAGACGACGGATACATCCTCCTCCGAGGAGCTGTATCGCTCGCGACGGTCGTGCGCGCTCGTGCGCGGATCGACCTCGTAGTCGCTGAAGCCTCGACTGCCCCGCCGCGCAACGAGTGTCGCGTTCACCGACAGAACGGCATCGTTTACGCCGCGCGCAACCTCGATGCCGCTTGGCCGGACGCGCCCGAGCTACTCCCCGCTTCTGTCCGCTGCGTCATCTCACAAGCGATCGGCCCTTGGTTGGTTCGGAGCGTGAAGCTCTTTGACAAGCCGCCTGGATCGTCTTGGGCACTGCCATGGCACCGTGACGTCGTCATGCGAATGAGCACCGGGAAGCTTTCGCGTATCGACGATGACGACTTGCGCAAGATGCTCATCGCGCGCGTCCATCTGGACGAGGCGCACCGGGACAACGGCGCGGTCGAGGTCGCGAGAAGCTCACACTTGCACGCCGGAACGCAGCCACGCCCTGATCAAGCGGACATCGTGGATGCGAATCCGGGCGACATACTGCTCATGACGCCCCTGCTACTGCATCGCTCTGCACGCGGAACGGGTCAAGGTCCCCGACGCGTCATCCATTTTGATGTCGCGCGCTCCGACCTCGACACTCATTCAGCGTGAGAAGCGCGGAACGTGCTCGGGGTTCCGAGCACGCGGCGCGGGAGCTCGTCGTCATCCATGACTCAGTCGCGTTCGCGGCACGCGCGCGTGACTCGCACCGTGATGCGACGGTTCTTGTTACGAATCGCCTCGAGAGCAGCCGGCTCCATTTCGCGGGCTTCTGCGCTCGCGGGGTCGGGTTCGCTCATGAGATTCTCGCGACCTCCTGCACCCCGCGGGGCAGCGATCTGATTCTCGTTCGCACCGTTCGAGATCAGGTAGGTACGCACGGCGGCTGCACGCTCGAGGGAAATGCGATCGTTGGAGCGAGAGCTGCCTTCTCGGGAGGTATGCCCCACGAGCTCGATAGTCAGCTCAGGGCATGTCTTCATGAAGGTCACCAGCTTTGCGAGAGCTTCCGCCGAGTCAGCGTCCGAGCTGTTCAACTCGGCCGTTCCCGGCTCGAACCGGATGTCGCTGAAATCGGCGCTCCCGGTCACGAAACGAATCGCGGCAAGCGACCCGAGCGAATCAATCTGTCGCGCAATATCCGCAAGATAGGATTGCAAGCGTGAGCTCGCTGCTCGGACGTCGTTGGCCGCGCCCTCGACGTCGGAAACTAGCCGAGACCATTCTTCCCGCGTTTCTTCGACGGCCTTCCGCGCGTCTTCGAGCTTTCCGGTCTTGAGTCGACTCGCGATGCGGGTGCCGACGCGAGGGAAAAACTCCGCGGCCGCCTCGAGCTTTCGCGAGTGCTCACTGATCGCGGCATCGAGTCGTGCCTTGAGAGCTGCCGCTTTACGATCCGCCGCCGGAAGCGCTTCGCGTGGAAGCTGCGCTTGCAGCTCTTTGCCTTGTTCTGTCAGTTGCTCGAGCTTGTCGCTGAAGTCGCTCTGCAGTGTCCCCCACGTTTCGCCGATGCGATTCTGGGACTCCCCGCACGAGGCGCCGAGCACGACCAACAGAGAAAGGACAACAACAGACAAGCTCGGCGCGAAATGCATGGCCCGGGCGTGCACCCGCATCCCTAGACCGTCAAGCACCCCGGGGCAGTCACGAGTTCTGCGGTCGCACGCGGCTTCTCACCCGCGGAGCAGACTAACCGCGGCTTAGCGACAGTAGTTTCATCCAGGCGCTTGACACCTACATGCGGGACGAAGTGAACTAGCTTCGCGTGATTCTTTACCCCTTCGCGTTTGCAGCTCGAGGACGGAGGAGCCGCGAACACGCGACGGAGCTTGTGGCTTTCGGCCTTGCGGCCTGCCTCATTGGCGGGTGCAACCCCGCACCGCGAGCACGACGAGACGCATCGATTCTGGACGTGCGCATTACCGGCATGGTTCCGGGAACCGACTCGGGTCGCGCTGACACGCTGGACAGCGCGTTGACGGACGGGAATGTCTCGGTCGACGCGGTGGCGAACAACGCGGACGCCCGGGAGGCATTTGCCGACTCCCGTGATGTCGCAGTCGCAACTGATCGACCTCTAGCACGTCCGGACATTGCGCTGCGCGACGGACAGGTCGCATGCATCTCACGTGCAGACTGTCTGACGGGCGAAGCGTGCATCGGCAGCCTTTGCCAAACTGACCCTTGCGCAGGCGGCGCGTGCGGTGGGCCAACGTGCTTCGCAGCGTGTGTTGCGCTGGGAGATCCATGTGCAGGCGTGACGTGCGCAGCGAACGAGACGTGCTTCTTTGGTCGGTGCGAGCGAGGCTGTTTCAGCACACCCTGCGCTGGAGGCTGCGGCGCTGGCTCGGCATGCAGTCAACGCACGAACTCCTGCGAGACCATCCGAGCGTGCGGTTCCACATGCCCGGCGGGCACGGCGTGCCACATCGCCTGCATCCCGCCCGATCCGTGCGCAGG
Source organism: uncultured Sandaracinaceae bacterium (assembly GCA_964635815.1). Classification (GTDB taxonomy): domain Bacteria; phylum Myxococcota_A; class Polyangia; order Polyangiales; family JADJQN01; genus CAZWQH01. Next base: position 6,504 of record CAZWQH010000057.1, on the reverse strand, counting down.
TCGCACGTGTCCGTCCGGACAACGCTGTATCGGCGGAACGTGCACGGCCGATCGTTGCGCCGGGGTCACGTGCGCGGCGGGTTCCATCTGCCGCGATGGAACGTGCATCGACACGTGCGCGTGCAGTCCCGCGTGCACAGGCGCCGCCCGCTGTGTCGCTGGGCGCTGTGAGTGCACGCCCCAGTGCGCCGGCGCGCTCTGTGGAGCGGCCGATGGCTGCGGAGGAACATGTCGAGGCTCGTGTCCCAATCCAGCGTTCGGAACCTGCGCCCTGCAAGGAGGCGGCAGGTACGAATGCGTGTGCGATGGAACGTGCGCGGATTGGGGCGTCGCGTGCGGGGTCGAGGTCATCGATAGTTGCGGTCGTATGTGCGGCGTCGGGTCGTCGTGTTCGCCAGGCGAGTACTGCGACGGGCGGAACTGCATCTGCAACAACATTTGCCCGCAGAACCAGGCGTGCGGAACAATCGAAGCTGGATCGTGCGGGCGCCCCTGCTCGGGATACGCTTGCCCCGACGGACTGAGTTGCGTCCGCGGGTCGTGTTGCGCGCTAAGCTGCCCTGACACGCTCGCGTGTGGATCACGCGTCCCTGACGGGTGCGACGGTCAGTGCGTAGGGAATTGGTGTCCCGAGGGACAGTCTTGCAATGGGAGCTCGTGCGAGTGCTCCCCTCGTTGCAGTGGCCCGTGTGGGTCAGGTGATGGGTGCGGCGGATATTGCAGTGGCTCCTGCCCTGCGCCAGACGAGGTGTGCTCGTTCCAAGGGGGCGGATACTCATGCACGCGCGGAGAACGTACGTGCACGCCTTCGTGCGGATGCGGCACCACGTGCAACGACGGCGTATGCCAACCGATCTGCGGCGCGGGTCAAAGCTCCTGCGGTTGCTCGTCCTGCTGCAGCGGCGCAGAGACGTGCGTGGGCGGAAACTGCATCGTCCAGTAGGCTTTGGTACGTGACCGACGGGAGCGAGGAGGAAACCAGGATCAGGTCAAATGAGAATGGGTCTTGTCTAGCGACGCGTGGCGTGCGCGATGACTATGCTCGCCGCCATCGCGACGTTCAGCGACTCGATCGACGCATCTCCGTCGCTCGCGAGAGCACCCGGTATGGCAACCATGTCCGTGCACGCACGACGCACATGCGCAGAGATGCCTTCGCGTTCATTGCCGACGACGAAGACCACCGGACCACCGAGCTCGAGGTCGAAAATCGACGACCGCGCGCCGCCATCAAGCGCGAGAATGGAAGCTCCGCGTTCCGCGCAGAGCTTCAAACCCGCGCCCAGGTCCGTAGTTCGCGAAAGCCGAAGGTGCTCGACACCACCCTCTGCGACGCGAACGGCCAGCGGCGCCAGATCGGGCTCCGGGGCCATGGGGCCGAAGAGGACACCATCCACGCCAAAGAACGCGGCGGCGCGGAGAATCGCACCGATGTTGTACGGATTTCGTACGCGGTCGAATGCGAGCGTGACGAGCGGTTCGCCCGGAACCATTCCCTGCGCGAGCTCTCGTGCGGCGAGCCACTTTCGAGGCTCCGCGAGAACGGTTACCCCTTCATGATGAGGAGTTCGTGCATGACGTTCGAGCTCACGAGCATCCGCAGGCCTGGACTCGTCGAGATCATTTCGAGCTCGTTCCTGTCGCGCGCGATCGATCGCGGCCTCGAGCTCTTCGACGCGTTCGATCTCCAGGTCGTTGGAACGATAGACC
>CAZWQH010000057.1:0-4784 GCA_964635815.1 uncultured Sandaracinaceae bacterium | reverse complement strand
ACCGCCTCCGGTCGACAACGCAAAACCGCGAGAGCCGCGCGAAACCCGCATGTGCTTTCGAGCGACGGAGACGGCGGGTGCTGCGGCTGTCGACGCGAAGACGAAGACACAGCGGCGGCATGCGGACGGTTCTGACGACCCGTGGGTCGCTGCTTCGATCGAGGTTTCACTCTGCGAACAAGTCATCCACGTCTTCACGTGTCAGACCCTTGAGACCGGATGCATCGGAGGAGAACACGTTCTCAACAAGTGAGCGCTTCTTGGCCGAGAGCTGCAGAATCTTCTCTTCCACGGTGCCCTTTGCGATGAGTCGGTAGACGCTGACGACTTTTCGCTGCCCGATTCGGTGAGCACGGTCCGTCGCTTGGTCTTCGACTGCTGGATTCCACCAAGGATCGAAATGGATGACGGTGTCGGCGCCCGTGAGGTTCAGACCGGTCCCGCCCGCCTTCAGTGAGATCAGGAAGACGCTGAGCTTCGGGTCGTTGTTGAAGCGATCGACGCGTGCCTGCCGATCGATCGTCGAGCCATCCAGGTACTCGTACTTGACGCCGTCTGCATCGAGGGCGTCGCGAATGATCTTGAGCATCTCCACGAACTGGCTGAACACGAGCACCCGGTGACCACCATCGACGGCTTCGCTGACGATCTGTCGGAGCGCGCTGAGCTTGCCACTCTCGTCGTGATCCCAATCTCCCGGGAGCTTGAGCAGACGCGGATCGCACGCGATTTGTCGCAATCGAGTAAGCGCAGCGAGAATCTGAATCTGCGCGCGATTGACGCCCTTCTCTTCCACCTCGCTCAGAAGTGAATCGCGGATCTCTCGCATCATCTGGCGGTACAAGCGCGCCTGCTCTTCTGCGAGCGGTACGATGATCTCTTGCTCGATCTTGGGCGGGAGGTCCTTCTCCACTTCAGACTTCGTGCGGCGTTTCACGAACGGACGCACGGTGGAGCCCAATTTCCGCGCTATCTCGACATCTCCACGCTCGATCGGCCGCGCGTATTGCTCTTCGAACGTCTTGAGACTTCCGAGCATGTTCGGCGAAACGAAATCGAAGATGCTCCAGAACTCGGAGAGTCTGTTTTCGATGGGAGTACCCGTGAGTGCCAGGCGCCGGTCTGCTGTGATTCGCTTGGCCGAACGTGCGGTCGCGCTGAGCGGATTCTTGATGTGCTGCGCTTCGTCGAGGATGGCGTACGCGAAGCGATGCTTCTGAAGCAGCTCTTCGTCACGACGCAGAAGCGCGAAGCTCGTGATGACGACGTCGACCATGGGAATCAGCTTCACGGAGTCGTGTCGGTCCGGTCCGTGCCAAACGAGTGTTTTGAGCGACGGCGCGAACTTCGCGATTTCGCGTTCCCAGTTCGGCACCACGGATGTCGGGGCAACCACCAAGCTCGGATGCTCGATCTCTTTGCCCTTCAACCAGCACAAGAGCGAAATCGTTTGCAGGGTCTTACCGAGACCCATGTCATCGGCAAGAATTCCTCCGGTGTTCAGCTGGTGCAAGAACACCAACCAGCTGAAACCTTCCTTCTGATACGGACGGAGCTCGGCCTTCACCGTGCGCGGTTTCGCAACCGGCTCGATCTGTCCGATATCGTCGAACTTGGAGAAGAGGTCCTTGGTCGGTGTGGCAACCTGCGTGTCACTCACCAGACGCAGAAGGTCCTGCACGCGACCGGCTTGCGACAACGGAACGCGCTGCTTGGTTCCGGCAGTAGCGACGATCTCCGCCATGCGTGCGAGCACCTCACCAACTTGGTCCGCACGAACGGGTGCGTAGCTTCCGTCGGCGAGTTTCACCAAGCGGCGTCCCTTTTCGAGACAGGCGCGTAGCTCTTCTTCGTCGACCGCAACTCCACCGGAGTCGAAGCCCATGTCGAGATTCAGCCAATCCACGCCGCTCGAAACACGCATGCGCGCGGAGACCGGCGTGTCACGTACGAGCACTGCCGCCAGATCCGCCGGAACCAAACGTTCCCAGGATTCAGGGAGGCTCCGTATTCCGTCCGTCCAGAACTTGATCGCTGCGTCACCTTTGGCGACGAGCTCGTCGGTGTCCTGGTCGATCTCGAAGCTCATCGCACGCAGAGCGGCGACCGCGCTCACTTCGCCACCGACATCACGTCGTACCACGCGCGGACGAGAACCGTTCGAGGGGAGAAACCCAAGAGGCGATGGCAACGTCGCCGGCGGAATGTCGAAGGTCTGCGATTCATACAGCGCGCGAAGCTTGATGCGCGCCTCGATGATGTCGCCGCTACCGCGAAGCTGAATGCGTGGAATACCGTCGACCACGTCTGCAAACGAGGTGAGCTCGGGCAGGTCTGCCGAGAGCAGTGTCGCGATTCGCGGAATGAGCTCGCCAAGCAGCTTGGGAAGTTCCGTAAGCGGAACGACGATCGCAGGTGATCGATGAAGACGCTGGAGCCACGAAACGCTGACGACGTCTGCGACCGGGCGAGCAACCCCTTCGACCGTGTCGATATACCAGGACGGTGTTCCCTCGAACCACGCGCCGGACGAAAGAGGAAATCTACGCCCCGTGGACTTGAGCTCGAAGACCACTCGAACGCGAACGCCCACGCCTGGGGTCGAGTCGAGCTCGATCTTCGGACGTAGCGGCTCATCTGCGAATCGAAGCTCGGCGGATGCCGGCTCGATCAAAACACGGCGACCTCGAAGCTCGCTGATCAGGTCCGCAGCTTCTTCACCGCGGAACTCTCCGGTCGCTGCGGCCAAACGAGTGGCAGCGCGAGCGAGAGAGCGAACCACCGGGCGGTCTTCACGGGACAACGGTCGCGCCCCCGCGAGCAAGTCTGCCGGCGGTACGGCGCTGCGCGTTCCCGCGATCACGGGCGTGACGGCAAGCGCGGCAGGACGCACAACGAGTCGGTACTCCAAATCGAGCGGTTTCTGGTTGTCCTCGGGCGACATCCACGCGTCGAGCGGACCTGCAATGCGGACAGCGGGTGTGCCCGGCGAGCGCGTCGGCTCGCGAAGGCTTACGATCTCGACCGGTTCGGCACGCCCACCACGTCGTCGACGCGAACGTCGTCGCTTACCGCCAACGCTTACCGTCTGCGGCGCACCGCCTCCGCTCACGAGCACCACCTCCCCCGTCGTGTTGCTCACGTACGTGGGAGAGACGCCCGCGTGATTTCCACCCTGCTGCGGTCGCGAGGCGTTCCCGCCGTGGTGATTTGTTTGGTCTCGACTGCCCTGATCACGGTTGCCCTGATCGCGGCTGTGCTGATCGCGGTTGTTCTGCTCGTGGCCGCCCGCAGCATTCTCGTCTCGTGGCTTGGGCGGCCGCTCCCGGTCGCGCAGCGCAATGATCAACGCGGTCACGTGCTTGCAATGACCGGTGGGGCCTTTCCACGCGGGGCACATGCACTTCGACCGAAGGAGGTTGCCTTCACCGAGAAGAACTTCGACGGTGTACGGCTCGTCGCCGCGACCGCGAACGTTTCCGACGAGCTCCTCACCCGATGCGTGCAAGCGAGTCACGCCGCCACGACGAGCGTAAAGACGGCCGCGCAAGAACGCGTTTCCGCCCACGAGTCGCTGCACTGCTCTGTCGGAAAGACGAGCGACGAACTGTCCTATGGGCGAGCCACGCGGAAAATCGATTGCGTCGTCGGAGCCCGCTTCATCGACATCCTCACTCTCGCCGTCGTCATTTTCGTCGCCGCCCTCGCGATCGTCGTGACGAGCTCGTTCGTCTTCCCGACCACGCGCGTCTTCTGAACCTCCAGCGTCGCGCTCAGTCGTGTCCGTATCGATTCCGTCCTCGTCCTGGTCTTCTGATACGACGGGTGCGCTCGCACGTGGAGGCGGGTTCCGATTGGGCGTGTTCTGCGCCGGCAGACTTCGAGCGGTTGCAGCCTGAGGTGCCGGCTCGGCGCGGAGGTCGGGCGCGAGCTCGTGCTCGTCGCTTGGAGGAGGTTCTGCGTTGCCATCGACTCCAGGAGTCCGGACACCGACCAGTCGACGGACTCGAGCCGCGCCGCGACTCTCCGCCTGGCGCCCGCGTTGCGAAGTGGTCGCCGAATCGACACGGGATGCCTGTCCATTGGTGTGTGCCTCTGGCACGGACGTCGCTTCATGCGCGAGGTCGTTGACCTGACCCGCATCTCCGGTGTCGATGGAACGGCTCTCCCCGTTTCGGCTCTCGACGATGACTTTTCGGGCCGGTGCTCGAGACGCGGAAGACTTGCCCTTGGCAGAGGGACGCGCGCTTGTCTTCTTGGTCTCCGCGGCGCTCTGGTCCGCCCGCTTGCCCGCTCGCTTCGTACGAGCCGTACGATCTGCGACTTTTCCTGTCGACTTTGCCTTCGCCGCTCTCGCCATGTGACCCCGCGATGGCCGGATGAACCGGTTGCAAATGCACTTGCAGAATGCCTGCGCCGCCTAGCCGATGATCGGCTCCGAATGGACGCTCGCGTTGGACCAGGCACTGACACTACCGAGGCTAACAGCGCCCCATGCCCTATCCGCTGGCCGCAAACGTTGGCCAAGCGCACCCGGGCTTGTAAGCCCCGAGTTCTTGAACACTGAGCGCGGCTACTTCCGCAACCCGATTCGCTCAGTAGGTGCGGCTGTACCGTAGCTCACACGTGTTCGCAACCGCAGACGTTTTCTTGTGTTCGAATCACGTGACCGTACTCACGGAAAGAGCAGGTCTATCGCGCTGAATCACACGCGTGCCCACGCTGAAAGTACGTGAGATGGGCGATCGTCTTCGCCCGACAGTGGCGCGGGGTAGTCGCGCTGC
>CAZWQH010000056.1:0-15891 GCA_964635815.1 uncultured Sandaracinaceae bacterium | reverse complement strand
GTGTGTGGCGGCTACGACTCGGACGTCGACGGTGATCTCGCGGTCCCCGCCAACCCGCATCAGTGATTTGTTCTCGAGCACCCGCAGAAGAGCGGCCTGTGCCGAAGGCGGTAGCTCGCCAATCTCATCGAGGAACACCGTGCCGCCGCTCGCTTGCTCGAAGAGTCCCTTCGAGAGCTTGTCCGCTCCGGTGAATGCGCCCTTTTCGTGTCCAAAGAGCATGCTCTCGAGCAGCGTCGAGGGAATTGCCGCGCAGTTGACCGCGCGGAACGTCATCGCTGCGCGCGGGCTTTGCTCGTGAATACGTCGGGCGACGTTCTCTTTGCCCGTGCCAGTCTCTCCGACGACCAGGACAGGGATCGCGGATGGAGCGGCGCGCTCGATGCTCAGGAGGAGTGGTCGCATGCGCGGCCCGTACACGAACGCGGGCCTCGCGGCGCTTGGCACGTTTTCGTCCCCGTACGTGCTCGACGCACCCGTCAGCAGTCGCTCGCGAACGACGGCGATGACTTCGTCTGCGGAGCTTCCGTCGCCCGGAAACGACGCGGTCGCAATCCGCGTCCGAGGATCTGCCGCGTGAATGGTCGCCGAGATGGCTTGCGCTTCGCTCGTCCCCGTCTCCGGAAACAGCGCTGCGATGATCGTGTTGCTGTACGGCGCCGCCTGATCGACTGGCCGCAACGCTCCCAGCACGGAGCTGATCCAGCTGGAGAGCGGCGCCAAGTGGCCACTCTGCATCAGCTGCTGGATACTGCCGGTGGAATCCGTCGCCGCGATCATCATCACTGTGAGCGACCGGTTGAACGCGCGTGCGCGCACGAGCTCCGCGGAGATCGCAGCGAACAGCTGATCGTATGTGTCGAGTCCGTGCAGGTCGTCTCCTCCACGAGAGCGATGGAGAGTGATAGATGCGTCGCCGATTCGGAGCTCGTCTCCGACCACGAAGCGTCCAGCTCGCACCATCGCACCGTTGAGGAGGACTCCGTTCGTGGAGCCGAGGTCCTCGAAGCGCACACCTTCGGGAGTGACTTCCAAACGAGCGTGCGATCGCGAGACGCTTGGATCGTCGATGATCAGGTCCGCTGGAGACGCGCGTCCGACGACGAGGGTCGTACCCACACCGACGGGCACGTTGCGCGCGGTTGCCGCATGAAACACGAGCAACGACATCCCGGCTCGCTGAGAAGCCGCTACGGGTCGTTTGAGCGTCGGTTCCATGCCCGCGCGACAGTAGGCAAGTCGTTGCGTGCTCGCAACCTGATGTGCGTGCCGCTTGCCCGATCCCGAGTGCGAGCAGATGCCGAGTTCGGGCTTTAAACGGGGGTTTTTTGCTAGTTCCCGGTTGGCACCTTCGTTGCGATACCCCTCACGTGCCTCGCAAGACGGCACGCAAGGAGACAAAGAAAATGCTCGTCGCAGGTTTGATTACGATCGTCGGTGGCCTTCTCGCAGCGTCCGGTTTCATTCTCAAGCGTCTACCGAACGCCAGTGTGGTGATCGAGAAAGTCGCCCCGTATCAGGGCTGGATTGGCGCGGTCATGTTTTGTTGGGGCGTCAAAGAGACGATCTCCACCGTCCTCAACATCGGCATGATCGGAAGCCAACCCGTCTCGTTCCTCTTCCTCGCGTTCAACGCAGCGGTCGATCTCATCGTCGGCGGTCTCCTCGGATTCAACATCATCAACCACTACGTGCTGAGTCGGAATGCTTCCGCACAAGCCAAGGGCGCGATCCTCCGCGACAAGGCCATCACGTATCAGGTTCCTGCCGGCATCTCCGCACTCGTGCTCGGCGCGCTCCTGCTCATCTACCCGTACGTCGCCTGATCAGGCACCGGTTCCTTCGAAGAGCAATGCGATCCCAGGACCTCGGGGTTCTGGGATTTCGCGTTTGGAGCTCCGTGATCGCTACGGTAGCGGCATCAGCACGACACCGCTGTTGCCACGATCGAGCGTCGGGATGCTGCTTTCATGAGCGGCGACGCCGATCGCAACGCCTCCTCCGACAAGTAGGGTCCCTGTGACAATCCAGAACCATGGCTCGTCAAAAACCGTCGAGCTTGTATCTCGTTCGCGGACGTGCGGCGCGTCCGCGGCAGTGACCAGCGGGCGCGTCGGCCTCTCGACTGCAATGGCTGGCGGATCAACGATGACGCGTGGCGGAACGATCAGAGGGGGAGGATCTGCTGGCCGTAGCTCCGCGATTCTACCTTCAACCTGCTCGCGTTCTTCTCCGTTGGGAAACTCAGCGAGGTACTGCTCATACGCACGAAGCGCCTCCGCGGAACGTTCCATCCGGTCGAGCGTGAACGCTACGTTGTAGAGCGCTGCGTCTGTTGGGCTCAGAGAGTACGCCAATCGAAATCTGTCGACGGCCTCATCGAACCGTCCCGCCGAGAACGCGCGGCGACCTTCTTCGTAGTACGTGCGCGCCTGCTGTGCCGGAGACAACCGACGTTGGGCCGTCGCCACTTGCGCACCCGTGCACACGGTCAAGGTGAACGAGACTGCGAGGGTTGCTGGCAGGCCCGAGCACATGAGCACTGCATAGAGGAGCTTCCGGAGCGTCACGAGCGGCATCCTACAGCGATTGGAATCCGACTGGCAGTCTGTGATTCCCATCACCTTGGCGCCGTTGGGTCGCCTCGATGCGTTGAACGCTTTCCCGAAAGAAGTGCTCTGCGCTGTGCGGGTCGATCGGAGAGAGAGCCGGCCCCCGAGTAGCTCTCAAAAGCTCTTGCTTCGATCGGCGAGGGCGTCGATCTCGTGATTTTCGAGTAGCTTCAGAAGCGAGCCGTTCTTTGCGAGCTCGATCATTCCGCGTCCAAGACGCTCCGTCGTGGTCACCTTCTTCGGGAAGAGGCGCGCCATGATTGGGAAGAGCGCCCATCCAAACGCGAGATAGAGCGCGTTGTACATCGGAGTTCGAGACCGGATTCCATGCATTGGTCGCACGGCTGCCGGCCGAACCGAGTACGACCCCTTGAACGGGAGCGCTGCGAGCGCATTTTCGGCTTCGCCTTTCACACGTGCCCACATGGTCGTGCTGGTGCCGGTACTGTCGGCGCTGGCACCGGACACGTATATGAACGTCATGTTCGGGTTCGACGTGACAAGCCGATTTGCCACGGCGAGCGGCATCTGCAGCGTCACCTTGCGGTAGTCGCGCTCGTTCATGCCTGCGGATGTAACGCCGATTGCAAAGAAGCATGCGTCGCACGCGGCCATCTCCGCAGTGATGCTCGCCGGATCCCCCGGGTCGCGCGCAGTGATTTCCCGCAGCTTCGCGCTCTGTTGGTCAATCGTGCGTCTCGCGACGACGAATACGTCCGTGACAGCTGGGTCATTCAACAGCTCGCGAAGAATGCCCTGACCGATCATTCCAGTCGCCCCGTAGAGAAGTGCTTTCATGTCGCAGTTGACAATGTAGCCCTATAGTGTCTACGTTGTCCAGGTGGCCGACGATTCGCGACGCGCGCTGCTGCTCGAAGCGGCCGTAGATATCTTTGTGCGATTCGGCTTTCGCAAGACTTCGATGGACGACGTCGCGCGTGCCGCAAGTATGTCGCGCCAAGGTCTCTATCTGCACTTTGCGACTAAGGAGGACCTCTTTCGTGCGGCGGTGCACCACCTACTCGAAGGTTCTCTATCCGCCGCGTCGGACGCGCTGCACGACAAGGAGAAACCCTTCGGAGATCGCGTCGTTCGTGCGATCGACGAATGGATCGGGCGCTTCGTGGGGGTCGTCACGGCAGCGGACCTGATCGAGGCAAGCGCCGCGATCGTGGGGCCCGCGTATCTCGAGTACGAGCGCCGTTTCTTGGAGTTGCTGATCAAGTCGGTACGCGCTTCAGGTTTGGTAGCTGCCTACAAGAGCGCGAACATCAACGCGCAGCAGCTCGCAGAGACTCTCTATGCGACCGCCCGCGGGTTCAAGCACACGAGCAAATCGCGCGAGGCGTTTGTCGCGAGCGTCGAAGTCGCTGTGCGGGCCATGTGCATGCCGCTCGACGAAAGACCAAGGGAAAGATGAGCGCTTCAGAAGACCGTCTCAGATCAACCCGTTCCGCGAAATCTGCGAAGCCAACGTGGCGACGGATCCTCTGGCGTGTAGTCAGTTGGACGTTCCTGGCGGTGATGAGCGCTGCCGTCGTTCTGCTCGCGTTTGCCTGGGAGGGGCTCGGTCACCGAGCTACCGGCGCTCGTCGCGCTCGGATGGAACGTTCTCCTCAATGGAAAGACGGCTCGTTTGAGAATCCGCAGCCGCTGGTAAATCACTGGGTCGAGATGCTCTCCGGTGTGACGGACGTCAGCCCTGATGTGAGCCCAAAGTCGCAGATCAGACCTCCGCACCTCGATCCTGCGACGTTTCGGACCGCACCTCCGAGCGGACTACGCGTGACTTGGTTCGGCCACGCATCCACGTTGGTCGAGATCGATGGGGCCAGAGTTCTCACCGATCCGATGTGGAGCGAACGCTCGACCCCGATCTCGGGACTTGGCCCGCGTCGGTGGTACCAGGCGCCGATTGCGCTCGGTGATCTCCCTCCGATCGATGCGGTGGTCATCTCACACGACCACTACGACCACCTCGATCACCGCACGATCAAAGCGATGCGTGGTTGGCGACGCACGAAGTTCATCGTGCCGCTCGGTGTGGGTGCGCATCTCGAGTACTGGGGAGTCCCTCTCGACCAGATCGTCGAACTGGACTGGTGGGATCGCGTCGCGATTCGTCCCGGTTTTGAGATCGTCTGCACTCCCGCGCGCCACGCCTCGGGTCGGGCACTCTTCGACAAGGACGCGACGCTGTGGGCAGGGTACGCGCTCATCGGTAGCAAACACCGCGTCTACTTTTCGGGCGACACTGGGCTCTTCCCTGCGATGCGCGACATCGGCGAACGATTCGGTCCGTTCGACGTGACGATGATCGAGAGCGGCCAATACAATGCAGCGTGGCCGGACTGGCACATCGGTCCCGAACAGGCCGTGCAGGCGCATCAGATGGTTCGAGGTCGCGTGATGCTTCCCATCCACTGGGCGCTGCTGGCACTCGCGTATCACAGTTGGACGGAACCTGCGGAGCGCGTGCTTGCCGCCGCAGCAAAGAGTTTGAGCACTGTTGTGACCCCGCGCCCCGGAGAAAGCATCGAACCCGATCTCAACCTGGGCTCACCGAAGTGGTGGCCCTCGGTACCGTGGGAGACCGCGGCTCAGCACCCGATAGTGTCGACGGGCGTCAACTAGGGTTGATCGCGTCGAGAAAGACGCGCGCTTTCGTTTCGGTTTCGTCGACCTCGCGAGTCGGATCGCTGCGATGCACGATTCCTCCACCTGCGCGGTACGTGACGGTGCCGCGTGCTGTCTCCACGATGGCCGTGCGGATCGCGACAGCGAGATCTAGATCGCCGTTGGACGACACGTACCCAACGCCTCCGCAGTAGACGTCGCGCGCCGTGGGTTCGAGTGCATCGATGATCCCGAGCGCTCGCGACTTTGGGCAGCCGGTCACGCTACCAGGAGGAAACGTGGCTCCGATCAATCGCGAGAGGTCGACGTCAACTGCGAGCTGTCCGCGAATCGTCGATACCAAGTGGAACAAGGCGCGGTACGGCTCCGCGCGAAAGGCGTTCGCAACATGCACCGTCGCGAGCTCGGACACGCGTGCCAGATCGCTCCGAACGAGGTCGACAATCATTCCATGCTCGGCGCGTTCTTTCGGATCTGCGATCAGCTGCGCTTGTAGATCCACCGCATCGGAGTGAGCCGGGCGCGCAATCGTTCCTTTGATGGGTCTTGACTCCACGATTCCACTCGTGCGGTCGACCATCAGGTAGCGCTCCATCGAACGGCATAGAACGGCACGCGATGCGCCTTGCGCCTGGTAGAAGCCGAACGGAACGAAGCTCTGCGAACGCATAGCGCAGAACAGCTCGAGCGGCGCGCCCGCGAACGACGCACTCCACGTGCGCGCGATGTTCGCCTGGTAGATGTCGCCGGCGCGAATGTGCTCTAGGACCGACTCGATCGAGGCGCGGTGCTGATCGCGAGAAGTCGCGGATAGCTCTGCCACGCGAAACGCGACGTGCTTTTCGACGTCGAAGATCGAGTCGATCACCGCGGTGCGAAGCTCGTCGCCTGCGCGTCTCTCGCCTACGATGAAGCCGCATCCCGTTTGGTGGTCGTACTCGAACACCGCATCGTGGCGCGCAAAGTACGGCGCATGGTTGCTCCCGGCGCGGCCAGGCGCCGTGGCAGGGGCGTCATCCATCCATGCGCGCGCGCCCGACGCGAAGACAATGTCGTACGGAATGGACCCGATCCAGCGTGGCCAAGCGACTTCACCCCGAATGCGATGAGCATCCACGGTGCGAAGCACGCCGCGCACGTCGTTGCCGTGTTCGATCGCTGAGGGTAGAGCGCCCACGTACGAGCGAGCTCCGCGAGCAGGGCCATCTTCCAGGGTGGTTAGCTCGGACGCACACTCACCATCGAGCCAGAAAAGCCCCGATCCGTGCTGAATCGAGAGAGCGCGCGCGACCCGCTGCGGGGTCCAATCTCGAGGCGCGGTTCTTCGCGTGGGCGAGTCCAGAGCTGGGAGATATAAGGCGTTACGTAGCTCGCACCAGGCGACTCCGTAGCGTATCCTCGGCGGTCGATGCCAACGGGGGACCTCCGACCGCCGGGCATCCCAAAAGGCCCTGGCGGAATGAGCATGGAGAAGAGGATCGAGAAATACGAGATCCTCGACGAGATCGGTCACGGCGGAATGGCCACTGTGTACCGAGCTCGCGACACGAAGCTGGACCGGCTCGTCGCGCTCAAAGTGATGCATCCGCACCTGCGCGCGGCTCGGGAAGCTCGCGCTCGCTTCGAACGGGAAGCCAAGACGGTTGCGCGACTGCGGCACCCGGGCATTCTCGAGATCTACGACTTCAGTGGCGAGGAATCGAGCGAGGCCTACATCGCGACGGAGCTGCTTACGGGTCCCACGCTGCGCGTCTTCGCGGAGAAGACGCCAGACATCCCCGCCGAGATTGTGGCGTGTCTAGGGATCGAGATCGCGCGTGCTTTGGGCGCAGCGCATGACGCCGGTGTCATCCATCGGGACGTGAAGCCCGAGAACGTGCTGTTTCACGAGGCGCGCTGCATCAAGCTCACCGACTTCGGGATTGCGCAGATGGCCGACGCGCAGTCCATGACGGCGACTGGCCAGGTTCTCGGCTCTCCGGGACACATGGCGCCAGAGCAAATCGAGGGAAAGGACAGCGACGCGCGAACGGATCTTTTTGCGCTGGGAACGGTCCTGTACTTTCTCGCCGTCGGTCGTCTCCCGTTCGCGGGAAAGAATCCACATCAGGTTCTCAAGCGCATCATCGACGGCGACTACACCGACCCGATGCGCGTAAAACCGACGATCGGTGCACGGCTAGGCGATGTGCTCGTCCGTCTGCTCGCCCGCGACCGGGAGCAGCGAATCGCGAGTGCGCCGCTTCTAGAGAAAGCTCTCACGGCGTTTCTGGTCGAGATGAAGATCGACGACCCAAGCGCGGCTCTGCGCGAGTATCTGCGCGACCCAGCGACTCACGCTGCAGAGTATCGGCGCCGCGCCATCGCGCGCGGAACCGAGCTCGCGGAGCAGGCGCTCGCCGCTCGCGATGTGCGTAGCGCAGGCGATCACCTAAACCGCGTGCTCGCGTTCGACCCAACCCATGCGCGTGCGATTCACCTGACACGGACGATCGGGCGTCGTCACCTCAGACGCCGAGTCCTTTCCATGTCCGCGCTCGCGCTCGCGCTTACTGCGGCGCTCGTCGCGGGAGCTGTGCTTTGGCCGACTTCTCCTGAGACTACGAAACCCGAGATTGTCGCCTCGGGAGGCCAAGATGCTGCGGTGATCGCGATCCTCGCATCCGGTTCGCTCGTGCTCGAGAATGACGACGGCGGTGAGCCTTGGCGCGACAGCGGAGAGCTCGCGATTGCCGCCACCGAGAATCGCGAAGATTCCGCGGGAGTTGGTTTGCAAACCAAACGAGGCGACTCTTCGGCACTTCGAAAAGTGGTGTTCCGTCCGTTGCCTCAGAACGTCACAATCGCGATCGACGACGGCGCGCCTCGGGAATTTGGCCCGTCTTACTTTTCCGCCGATCTCGCTCCGGGGCCGCACCGATTTCGCGTGACCGGAAAATTCGACTGCTGTGAAGACAAGGACGAGTCCATCGACATCCCTTCCGGTCGCGGTGCGTTCTCGTTGCCGCTGGCGCTCGCAATTCGGCCCGCGATGCTGCTCGTGAAGTCCAACGTTCCCGCGAACGTCGAGGTGGGGAATGACCTTGCCAGCGGACGAGCTTTGGCGGTGATCCCCGTGCCCATGCGCGGCTTGCAACTAGTTCTTCCGATCACAGTGACAGCGGCGGGTCATCGGGTTTATACAACCCGGATGACCTTGCGCGCAGGTCAGCTGCTAGAGCTGGAGGTTTCGCTCGATCGTCTCGAGGGAACGTCACTGCTCGACGGAATCGGTGAACCGCCTATCGCCGGCGGTGCGCGCTTCGAAGCGCAATGAACGGTTACCAGACCTCCCGATCAGCCGACCCAAATCGACCCGTGCGCCCACGTCGCGGGTTCTGCCGAGCTTGGGTGGCGCGCTCCGCTGCCGTTTGGTTTGCCGTTCTGACGTTGACGGCTCCCGTCGTCGCGCACGCTGACGAGCTCACGGAGTTTCAGCTCGCGCGCAACGCGTACGAAGCGCAGTCGCACCGCGTCGCCGTCACACGATTCGAAGCCTTGGTTGGAGTCGACCCTCCGAGACTCACCAATCGCGCGTTGATTCTCGAGGCTCGGAAGTACCTAGCTGCGTCGTATCTCTTCGTGGGCAGACGCGCGGACGCTGAACGACAGTTCGAGCTCCTCGTCCGCGCCGACCCTCGCTACGAGCTCGACCCGATTGCATTCCCCACTGAGGTCCTCGACCTATTCACGGTGGTTCGAACGCGACTCGAGACGGAGATCCGTACGCAAGAGCTTGCACGCTTGGCTGCGGAGCAGGCGCAACGCGACAGAGACAGCGCAGAGATCCGAGATGCCCGCGCTCGCTTGGCTCGACTCGTGGCACTCGCTCGCACCGAGACAATAGAGCAACGCCCAAGTCGCTGGATCGCGACCATCCCGTTTGGCGTGGGTCAGTTTCAGAACGGAAACGAGGGTCTTGGATGGGCCTTCGCTCTGCTGCAGACCGCAGCGCTCGCAACGAGCGTCATCACGTGGACCATTCACGACAACCTGCCCAGAGACAACACCTTTACGGATGACGAGGATGCACTCGCGCGCGTAACCGAGAACTTTCTTCGGGTCACCAATTGGATCGCCACGGGTGCATTCGCTGCGCTCGCACTCGCGGGAATAGTCGAAGCGCACTTCTCGTTTCGTGAGTCGATTACGGTGCAGCGTCAGCGACCGATCCCGGAAGGAATCCTACCCATCGAGGTCAGGGTAGGCATCGGGCTTGGCGGAGCGAGTCTACGTGTTCAGTTCTGAGTGCCGGGTATGACTGCGCCAAAGCGGGTGCTGATCAACCTGGATGCGGGTGAGCTCGCGGACGAGCCGGACGCGCTTTTCGAGCATGTCGACATCGTGAACGTCGCATGCGGAGGGCACGCAGGCGACGCGAGCTCGATGCGCAAGACAATCGAGCAGGCGCGAGCGGTGCGGCTCGCAGCGGATGGGAGAGCTCGTGTTCGGATCGGCGCGCATCCGTCGTTTCCCGATCGAGAAGGGTTCGGCCGCCGCGTCGTGAATATCTCGCGGGCGTCGCTCTATCATGCAGTTCGCACGCAATGCGAAGCGCTGGCGAACGTTGCGGCCATCGTGCGTACGACGGTCCGTACCGTGAAGGCTCATGGCGCGCTGTATCACCTCGCGAATCGAGAGATCGACACTGCCGAGTGCGTAGTCGAAGCCGCGGTGGACGCGCTCGGAACGCGCATCGTGTTCATTGGCGTGCGTGACGGCGCCCTTCACCGTGTAGTCGCGGAGCGAGTTGCGAGCACGAACGAAGGGTTGGAGTTTTACGCAGAAGGATTTGCCGACCGACGACGAATGCCTGACGGCACGCTCATGATGCGAGGACACAGCGACGCCATCTTGCTGGACGAGTCGGAGATTCGCGAAGCCGTGGAGCGGCTGTGCGCTGAGAGCGTCGACACGATTTGCGTGCACGCGGATTCGCCGAGTGCGCTGCTGGCTTTGCGCACCGCGCGTGCTGTGATCGAGGACCGCGGTGTCGTTCGCTGATGCAACGACCCTAAGCGAGTCGGATGCGCGAGCGTTCGGCTCCGACGCACGCGTATGGCCGCTTCCCGATTCCGTCACCCCTGACAGCATCGAGCGAGTCTTGGTTGCTCGTGGGGCGATCGACGTCGTCTTCGGTGAGCAGTGTGTTGCGGCGTTCTTCCCTGCGTCGGACGCGATCGCAGCGAGCCGCTACGCACCTTTGCGCGCGCGCGCCCGCGAATCCGCGCGCCACGAGTTGCCGGTTCGCTACGACGGACTCGACCTCGATGAGATCGCACGAACCACCGGCCTCACCGCCTCCTCGATCGTGAGCATCCATTCTCGTGCTGAGTACACAGTGACCATGGTCGGGTTCGCGCCAGGGTTTGCGTACCTCCGCGGTCTCGATGAAAGGCTGCACTTACCGCGCCGCAGAACCCCGCGAGACCGTGTGCCTCGAGAAGCGCTAGCAATTGGAGGCCCATACTCGGGAATCTATCCAACCGCGATGCCTGGAGGTTGGAACCTTCTTGGAACGTACGTCGGCGAGAGGCTTTTCGACCCAAGCGCTGGCGCGCTGCTTCGCGTCGGTGATCGAGTCGCGTTCCAGGAGTCGGATCGTGCTCCGCGGATCGAACCTGGCAGTTCGCCGGACAGCGCCGCCCCGACGATGACCGACGGTGTGGAGGTAGTGAACGTCGCCGGGGTCGCATCCATTCAAGACACAGGGCGCACTGGAGTGCTTTCGATGGGGCTTTCCCGCGGTGGTCATGTCGCGCCTTCGCTCGCACGTCGCGTCAACGGCGAGCTTGGGAACGCAGAATCGGCTGCGTGCATCGAGGGATTCGGTCGAGTCACACTTCGTGCAAAGGAATCTGTGCAGGTGTCGTGCGGGCGCGGCGTTGCAGACCTTCGTAGAGGACAAGAGCTCACCGTTGAGACGACATCCGAGGAGCCGGAATACTACATCGGTGTCCAGGGTGGATTCGACGTGCCTTCGGTGCTCGGAGGACGTGGCACACACATCTACGCCGGTATTGGCGGTTATGCCGGGCGCACGCTGCGGCGCGGTGACGTAGTCGCGGTCGCGCGTGAAGGTGGTGGCACCACCAAAACAGCAGAACCGATTGGCGACACCGAGCTAGGTCGCGAAGAACAGTCCCTCAGCGGGAAACTGATTCTCTCCGCGAGCCCGTACGAAGACGACGCGGAGTGGGCGCGTTGGCTCGAGTCGAGCTCGCCGCTTGAGCTCACGGTAGACGTACGCGCGCGTAATCGAGTCGGGGTTCCGCTGCTCTCGTGCAAGCCACTGGCGACACTGCCGGCGACTCCTCCAGGCCGCGCTTCAAGGCCGATGAGACCTGGCGCAGTGCAGGTTACGCCCGGCGGCCGGATCTTCGTGCTCGGTCCAGAGCACCCGACGATCGGGGGTTATCCGCTTATTGGTGTCGTGAGCGGCATGGAGCTGGAGCGGCTCTATCGTGCGAACGGTTCGCGTAGGTTCGGTTTTTGTGCGGGCCACGCCTGATTGATCAGCGCAGCCCGTACGTGGTCGTGCCACTTGTCATCGATAAGTAGAAAGTCGCGCGCGTACCCCTCGATCGAGAACCCGAGGCGCTTCAGCAGCTGGGCGCTCGCTGCATTCAGCGGGTCGTACTCCGCTTCGATCCGATGCAAGTTGAGAGCGCGAAACCCAAACTCGATCACCTCTGCGACGGCTTCTCGCATGCGGCCGGTTCGCTCGTAGTCCGTGTCGATTCCGTACCCCAGACATCCGCTGAATCGGGCATGCGACTCGACGTGCGTGAGCGAGACGTTTCCAATGACCGGACCCTCGGGAGCGCTCCGCTCGAGAACATGCAGCCGGAAGTGTTCGCTGTTCTCGATGTCGTCGAGATTGGTAGCCAACCTGAGCCGCCAGTAGTCGTTCTCGAAGAACTCTTTGGGCCGGGCCGGAGACCACGGTCCGAAACGAGGCTCATTTTTTTCGTAGTATGCGCGCACTCTCGGCGCATCCGACGGAGGAAGCGCGCGCAAGACCAGTCGGTCCGTGGTGAGAACGAGGTCTTCTGCGCGCTGCATTCGAGGCCTTATCCGCTAAGGTTGCACGTCGCAATGCGCGCGATAAAAGGGTCGTCGTGGCCAAGAAAATTGCACTCGGTGTAATCGCCGTCCTCGTCCTCTTTTTGGGCTTCGTTGCGACGCGACCCTCGACGTTCCACGTCGAGCGCAGCGCAACCATCAATGCACCGCCAGACATCGTCTTCGCGAACCTCAACTCGTTTGCAAAGTGGGACGATTGGTCACCTTGGTCGAAGCTCGACCCGAACATGCAGAAGACGGTGGATGGCGCGCCCGAAGGTGTCGGCGCTCACTACACGTGGACAGGAAACGACGAAGTTGGGAGCGGCGCGATGACGATCACGGAAAGCGTGCCTCCTCAGAAGGTCGTCATGCGCCTTGAGTTCCTCAAACCGTTCAAAGCGACCAACGTCACAACTTGGACGCTCGTCGAGAGTAACGGAGCTACTCAAATCACCTGGAGTATGGACGGCGAGAACAGCTTCCTCTCGAAGTTCTTCGGTCTGTTCATGGACATGGACAAAATGATCGGGGCCGACTTCGAAAAGGGACTGAAGCAGCTCGCAGTCGTTGCGGATGCGCAGGTTAAGGAGCGCGCGGCCCAGCTCGCTCGCGAGACTGAGCAAAAGGACGCGCTCGCCCGAGCGGTTCAAGCTGCACAGGCAGCGGCTACTGCGGCGACTGCGGCAGCCGATGCGGCGACGGCTGCTGCCGCGCTGGCCAACGCGCCTCGCTGAGTAGGACTGCGTCCGCGATCAGCCGTAGCGCAGCAGCATTCGAGGCGCGCCCGATGTTGGGAGCGCGTACCGGTGCGATTGCGTCGGTGTCTCCGCGACGCCGACTTCATCTTCGCGAGCAAACACGATCACGACGGGTGCGGCTTGTTTGCCAAACGCAAGCCAGTCCGCTGGTGCGAAGGTGGCGCGGGAAATCGCGACGTCGAAGCCGTTGTGCTTCTTTGCATCGAAGCGTTCGCTTCGGACGCGGGCTCGGCCAGCGAGTCCGACAGTGCCGATGGCGAAGTTCAAGAACGCGGAGCGCTTGGTAAGCGGTTCGACCATTGTGATGTCGAGATCCGGACGTAGCAGCGCGAGCGGAATCGCGGGCGAACCGGCTCCGCTTCCGACATCGAGCACGCGAGCGCCCGTCGGGATCCAACCTTCGCCGCTCAATACGGCAGCATCCGCCAAGAGGATTTCGTCTGCCGCGCTTGGGTCGCCGATCAGGTTGACGCGTGCATTCCATTCGACGACGAGCTCGACAAAACGGGCACAAGTCTTCTTCGCGGCTTCGAAGGCGGCGTCGCTCACACCCCGACCCTGCCACGAGCCCGATTGACCTGGTAGGCTGCCGCCTCGAAGTGACCAGCAAAAACGATTCTCCGAATCTTGAACCGGCGCTGAAGCGTCTCTACGGCGAGCCTCTGCCGCCTTTCACGCTGCACAAACTGCCGGGCGACGCTTCGACGCGGGCGTACTACCGGCTGGAGGTCGAGGCTGTGCCGTCCAGCAGCATCGTCATGCATTTGCCGCCGGATGCGTTAGCGAGTGACGAGCTTGCCGCGGAGCGTCCGACCGAGCTGCCGTTCCTCGCGGTGCAGCGTTTTCTCGCACGCCGCAATCTTCCTGTCCCGCGTCTGTACATCGACGACGTCCCGAATCGCGTCCTTCTTCTCGAGGATCTCGGCGATGAAACATTCGCCGCGCGGTTGTCCCGAACACCGCAAACTGAGTGGGGCACGCTCTATCAAGAAGCTATCGAGCTGCTCGGCCGGGTGCACGAGGCCAGCAAAGAACGCGTTCCCGGAGAGCTTCCGTATGAGCGCGTCTTCGACGAGAAGCTCCTGCGGTGGGAGCTCGATCATTTTCGAGAGTGGGGCGTGGAAGCTGTGTCCGGGCCGATTCCGGAAGCTCTGCGACGCGAGCTCGATGAGCGATTCGATGTGCTCGCCAAGACTCTGGCCGCTGCACCGCAGGGTTTCGTTCATCGCGACTACCAGTCGCGGAATCTGATGTGGGCCAAACGCGTCGAGGCGCGTGACGCGACAGGCGAAGCGCCGTCCGAGCTCGTCATGATCGATTTCCAGGACGCGTTGTGGGGACCGGAACCGTACGATCTCGTCGCGCTACTTTGCGACTCGTACGTGACGCTCTCGCTCGAATTTCAAGAGCAAATGATCCGTCATTACTGCGCGTATCGCGGCTTCAGCTCCGAGTGGAGTGGGGGATTTCAGCGAACGTTTTGGATGCTCGCCGCGCAACGAAAGCTGAAGGATGCCGGGCGATTCGTGTTTATCGACCGAGTCCGCGGGAATGCAGGGTTTTTGAAAAACTATCCCGCGAGCTTGAGGTACGTGGGCAGAGCACTCGAGCAGTTGGCCAAGGACCCGAACGCGAGCGTGTGCGAGCAGGCTCATGGTTTGCGCGCACTCCTCGAGAAATTGGTCGAAGGATTTCCATCGGACACAAAAATTCCGGAAGCTCGTACCGGCCAGGGAAATACTTTCGCCACCTGAAGGGTTGGCGTTCTACGAGGTATTGTCTGGGCCCGCGTTTGCCTGACTCGGCCCTGCGAGCAGGCCTTGTCTCCTCAAAACCGGGGAGTATGATGCCCTCACTTCTGGAATGCTGAGCATTGGAGCAGCCCACATTGTCGTTCTCAGCGCACTCGGTGCGTTGAGCAGCAATGCGCTCACTCCTGAAGTGCGCGACGTGGATCTGCGCGACTCGTACGTCGTCATCGAGGGTTCGGTCGCAACGCAGCTCGTGTATCGCGGGAAGAACGTATCGCGATTCGCGCCCCTCGAAGGTCTCTTCGAGTCGAGCGCGCCCATCAACGGGTTCGTGCGAGTGGATCATTTGTTCGAGAGTGATCACTCGGGCGTTGCTCAGAGGTTGATTCGCCCCCTCCTCGAAGACGCGCGCAGCGCGGCACTCCTCGGCAAACGCGGTTCACGACGATCCGGGGACACCGCGTGGTGTCACTCGTCGAATCCAGACTGCTTCGCGCCTGGAGTTCCGGTTAACACCCGCACAACGACATTCAAAGACACCGCGCCTTGCGATCAAAGGGCAGTCGTCTTTGTCCCGGCCAACGCCGGCACAATGCAGCTCACTCGCGCATCAAGCGCGGGACTTTCGGCGTCCGATGGAGTTCAGCGGCGCCAAGATCGTCCCCCGCAGGATTGATGCGATCTGCGCCCGGCTGCTTTGAATCGGTTCGCCGATCGAGGCATACGTGCGCGGATCGATGATGTCGCGATGCTCGCTTTGGGACGTCCTTTGCGAGCGCCGCGATCTGCATTTTGCGAGCGAGCTGTGATTGAAAGTTGTAACCGCGCGTAGTTTGCGCGGAAGGGAGAGCTATTTATGAAAATGGGATCCGCAGTGGTCTCCATCATCCTCGCCTTTCTTGGCGGGTTGGTGATCGGAAACCTCACATCAAGTAAGAGCGCAGAAGAGACCGAGGCAGGCCTCGTTCAAGAGGGCGAAGGCAGCAATGGCGCGGGCGCAGCAGCAGCCGCCGAGCCTGGAGCACC
>CAZWQH010000055.1:0-15892 GCA_964635815.1 uncultured Sandaracinaceae bacterium | reverse complement strand
GGACGGTCAGGGCAACGTTGGCGCCTCGCTCGGCATCCGCGGTGAGAAGACGCTCTATCACGTGCTCGTGCATGGCGTTCCTGTCGAAGAGGCGGTGATTCCAGTGCGAGCCAATCTCGACGTGCTCACGTCGAACGAGACTCTCGCAGCGGCGGAGCTTCATCTCGCAACGCGCCCGAACCGTGATCGCGTTCTTCGTGAGAAGCTCGGCGCTGGATCGAACGCGTGGGACGTGGTCGTGCTCGACTGCGCACCTGCGCTCTCGCTCATGAATCAGAACGCGCTCGTCTTCACAGAGAGCGTGCTGGTGCCCGTGTCCTGCGACTACCTAGCCCTCGTCGGCGTGAAGCAAGTGCTCCGCACCATCAAGAATGTGCGCGAGCTCCTAAAGCACGACGTGCGTCTGGCGGGTGTTCTTCCAACGTTCTTCGATACACGTACAAAAATCTGCCGCGAGGCTTGGGAAGCGCTCCGCCAGCATTTCGGTGATCGCTGCCTTCCGCCGATTCGCGTCAGCACGAAGCTTCGCGAAGCTCCGAGCGTTCGAAAGACCATCTTCGAGTACGCACCCGAGAGCCACGCTGCGGAGGACTATCTTGCGTGTGTCGAACGCATGCTCGCGGGTCCGTCTTCTGCGAGCATCCCGGCACCTGCGCCTACGTTCGGCCACGAGACGTCCGCGATGCGTTCTTCGCTCTTCAACGTGGATGCTGGAGGCGCGCTATGACGACGCACCGTTCCAACAGCACCGAGCGTGTTCTCGAGCGCGGCACAGACGAAACGTTCGCAGGAAGTGCGGCCGTGCGTGACCTCTTCGATGCCGAAGAAGTTCGCGACGTCCTGCGAGACTCGTTCTTTCGCAGCGAGCCAGCTCCAGAGCCCACGCGGCGCAAGGCCAGCACCAAGCCCAAGCCCGACCACTACGACGTGATTTGCATCTCCATGTACAAAGAAGACCTCGAGCGCCTCGACGAAAAGGTCGCAGCACTCAAGGCCAAAGGTCATCGGAAGATGAATCGCAGCGCGCTCATTCGGTTCGCGCTGGATACCGCGGACACTTCGAAGCTCCCGCGAAACTACTAGCGATCACGTTCTGGAAGCGGACCCCAACCGGGCGCCCGCACCAAGCCATCGTCGTCTTCGAAGGGAAGCGCGTAGCGCGCATAGATCTGGTACGTCTTCCCTTCGGACAAGGAAAGTAGGTTCGTGATGGCGCTCCCTCGAGCACGCCATGCCCGCAGAATCTCTGCCGCCGGCGCACCGTCGAGGAGGGCTTGACGGCCGAAGTGCATGCTCTCGGTGGGTGTTCGTGCGAGCGAGCGAAGCACCTGGGGATCTCCGGTCCAAGGCGTAGTCGGCATGTTGCTCACATCCTCCTGCCAGACGACGACGCGTAGCGGAGCCACGTCGTCCGGAGGGATTGGCGGTGTCTTCTCCGCCAAGCGTACGATCCATCGGCGCGTCGCAGCGGTTACCGCTTCGAACTCACTTGGGCGCTTCCGCGCGCCGACGTTGCCTCGGTACCAACCTACGATGAGACCACGACTCTCGTAGTACGAGCCGATGGGCTGGTCGCTACCGAAGCCAGACCAGCCCCGCTGCAGGACTTCCGCATTGAATGCGGCGAGCTCGTCGTCTGTAAACCGCCCGCGACGAACAGGAATCCACTCGGTCGCTAGCCACGGATACGCCCAGTAGTTGCATGCGCCATCTACGAACAGATGCTCGACGCCGTTCTCGTGAAAGACACTGCTTCCCGCATACGCCTGAGTGAGCGTGTGAAAACCGAAGACAACCTGATTCTCCATGGTCGAGTCGCAGACCAGCGGGGGTGACTTCTGCGCACACGCCACGAGTGCCGGGGCGCAGCAAAGGGCTGCTCCGCGGAGAAGCGCGCGACGCGCTCGAATCGATACCATCATTCCCACCCCCAAGCAGAGGGTGGGATGTCGCCATCACACGCGCAAGCGTAGGAGTTGAGTTGACCCGCTCAGAGGACCTTGCAGGCGAAGTCGAAGGCAATGACGTTCTTTTCTTCGACCTCGCCGTTCGCGTCTTCTTCTCCGCCGAGGTTCTGATCGACCTTGATCACGTCCGTGCAGAACGAGCCGCTCTTAGGAATGTTGCAATCGAGACCGCCGACCTCGTCCTGTGTGTGGTTGTTCTCGTAGAAAATCACACTGAGCTCGCCCGCTGGGTGGTCCTTGGTCGTGTATGCATCGAGCGAGAACGAATAGTTTCCGTTCCACGCGTCGATTCCACCTTGGAAGTCGTTTGCTTCGGAGTTGTCGACGATGGTGGTTCCGACGAGGGTGGCAACGCCACCAGGTACGGTTGCTCGTCGCGTGAGTTTGCATTCGATCTTCGCGGACTCGGGTACCGCGGCGAGCGTTGCGGAGAACGGAAGATTCTTTGCGCCAGTGCCGCTCAGATCCGTGAATGGGCCCGTGCCGGATTGGCTCGCAGTAAATGTGTACTGTTTGCGTCCACCAGAGAGCGTCACGACCACCGTGCGTTTACCGCGACCTGCCGTAGTGCTGCTGACGACGACGTAGTGCTCGACCTTGCGATCCGTATAGGTGATGCGAATCGCGTTTTTCGCGACACCGCGTGCTGGAGTCAGCGTTCCCGTGCAGATCTCGTTTGCGAACGTCGGTCCCGCGCTTTCGAGCGTGTTCGTTCCGCAACGTTCTGCTTTGAACGTCGGGGCGGTGCTGTCCGCGCCGCCACCGACGATTTGATCGCTAGTTTCGTCGAGAGCGGAAGGGTCTACAGCGGCTGCACAGCCGCCGAATGCGAGG
This sequence comes from uncultured Sandaracinaceae bacterium, assembly GCA_964635815.1. Taxonomy (GTDB): domain Bacteria; phylum Myxococcota_A; class Polyangia; order Polyangiales; family JADJQN01; genus CAZWQH01. The sequence goes on along the minus strand of CAZWQH010000055.1, from coordinate 13,091 downwards.
ATGCAAACCAGCAGAGTCAGTTTGTGACGGATGTAAGAGGTCATGTCGCGGCGTTCCGCACGACCCATGCCTGCTGCGTGTGGTGAAAAAGCCTCGCCGGCGATCGCACGATTTCATTCGAAGCATGGCGAATTCCGCAGCGACACCTTCCGCCGGGCAGCGTCTTAGACGTAACTCCGGCCGGCGAGTGAGCTTGCCGCGCGTGAGGTGTTAACCCATCAGGTCGTCAAAGAAGCCGATACGTTTGCTGCAACGAAACGGGCGTGACATGCAGGGCTCGTGAGCAACGAACTCGAGCCGATCGCGCCAGCGGCCGCGGCTCAACCAGAGGAGCCTCGCGATGGGAGCGAGCTGCTGAGGCTTCCTTCCGAAACGCACGCGACTCCTCCTTCCGCGTTCGCCGAGCCCGTCACTCCGATTGCCGCATTGGCGGTGTGCGCGGTCTTGGTCGCGGTCTTCATTCTGGAGCTCGTGCTCCGAGTCGGCCCACTCGAAGGGATATCGCTCTCGCCATCCGTGCAAACGCTCTTCGTCATGGGCGGTATGACGCGGGACGCAGTCAGCAAAGACGGCGAGTGGTGGCGGCTCATCACGTGCGGGTTCCTTCACGCCGGCGTCGTTCACTTGCTGTGCAATGGGCTTGCGCTCTTTGGAGCCGCGTCCGTCGTGGAAGGAGTGTTTGGACGCCGGTGGTTCTTCGCGATGTACTTGTTGAGCTTGCTCGGGGGATCGCTGTTGTCGTTCGCGACTCACAAAGAGAGCGTGGTCTCGATCGGCGCGTCAGGCGCTGTGATGGGGATCCTCGCGTTCGCGCTGGTGGGGACACTGCGGTTGTCGGCCGAGCTCCGCGTAGCGGCGGCCACGCAGCTCATACAGTGGCTGATTCCATCGCTGCTTCCGTTTCTCTCGTTCTCGGGGGGAAAGGTCGATATCGCTGCGCACATCGGTGGTGCGCTCGTCGGGGGAATCGTCGGCCTCGTGGTTCACGTTTCCATGGGACCCGTTGTCCGCGATTCGAATCCGCTCCGGGTTCGCGTGATGAACGGGCTGGCGGTCGTCGTCATCGCGACTGGCGTGTGCGCCACTCTTTTCTCAGCGAGCGCGGCACGGCAGAGCTTCCAAAAGAACGTCGAGAAAGCGAACCTCGAGCGGCTCCTCGCGCCATCGGACGAGTATCTCGACGACGTTCACGGGCGCGAAACTCTCGAGGCTCTCGCGCAAAAGTTCCCTCGCGACCCATTGCTCCTGGCGCGTTTGGCCGAGAAGTACTGGGCCGAGGAGAAACTCGTAGAAGCGCGCGCGCACTTCGAACGCGCAAAACGCGAACAGCAGATTCTTCGCTCGTTCTGGCCGGACGGAAAGCTGGCGAAGATCATCGAAGACGAGCTCGCTCAGGTCGCGGAGCAGGTACGCATCTCGGAGCTGCGAGCCTTCCTCGACCAGACTGACGACGTCTTTCCGGTGGACCCCGTCGCTCAGCGTGATTGGGTTCGTCAGAAACTTGCGCAGTATCCACGCGATCCCTCCGTCTTGCACCGCGGCGCTTTGCTCGCGTGGGACGAGGGCAACCCGGCCCTGGCCGAAGAGAGACTGCGGGCCGCGCTCGCCGATGAGGAGTTGCTGCGGTTCTTCAGTCCCGAGTTTCGGTACGTCCTCAAGGGTTGGTATGCGGAGCTTCTGCTTCAGACCGGGCGGCGCGCGGAGGCAATCGAAATGGCGCGGGAAGTCTGCACTCACACGATCGAGACTGCGAGACTTCCGACGCTCCGTACGTTGGGTTTGTGCAGCTAGGTTAGGCGGACGCGACGACGACTGCATCTGAGCGATGCACAATCTTCCCGCCCCTAATTGTCATTCGCGCGTGTACATCGCCGAGCTGGTAGGCGAGTGTTCGCGCATCCTCGAAATCATAGAGCGCCAGATCTGCGACCGCCCCTTCGCGAATCACACCCGCGTCGTGGATTCCTAGTGCCGCAGCCGCTTGGGATGTGACTGCGAGAATTGCCTCGTTCGGTTCAACGCCTGCATCGCGTACGGCGAGGGCAACCGCAAGCGGGAGGTCTGTGCACATGCTGGTTCCCGGGTTGCAGTCCGTTCCAATCGCGATGTTCACCCCGGCGGCACGGATGCGCTGGGCATCCGGTGCGGTCTGTCTCAGCGTGCGCCACGCACCGGGTAGCAACACAGCGGTCACTCCGCGCGCTGCCATGGCCGCGAGGCCTGCGTCCGACACGTGTTCGAGGTGATCGCAGGAAAGTCCGCCGAACTCCGCGACCAACTCCGCGCCGCCAATGTCTTTGAACTGCCCAACGTGCGCTTTGATCGCAAGGCCCGCTCGCTTTGCTGCCGTGAACACGATGCGAGCTTCTTCGATGCTGAACGCGCCCTCGTCGATGTAGACGTCGCATCCGGTAACGCCGCGTTCCCGCGCAGCCGGAACCATCTGTTCAGCGACAATGCTCAAGTAGTCCGCACGACGACCTTCGAACTCGGCGGGCACTGCATGAGCGCCGAGCAGTGTCGTGTGAATGTGCGCATGATCGTTCATGGCGCGAGCCACTTCGGCGATTCGCATCTCGTCGGGGACGCTCAGTCCGTAGCCGGTCTTGATCTCGATCCGGGTGACTCCGTGCCGAAGCATCGTTTGCACGCGACGCTCTGAAAGCTGCAGAAGGTCATCTGTCGATGCTGCGCGAGTAGCTCGCACGGTGTGGCGTATCCCGCCTCCGTGCTTTGCGATGCTTACGTAGTCTTCGCCCGCCATCTTTCGCGCGAACTCGTCGACCCGGCTTCCCGCGAACACGAGATGCGTATGAGCATCAACAAGTCCCGGGAGGAGCGCGGCCCCACCGGCATCGATCTCGATTGCCCCGGGTTCATGTCGGAAGTTTGCCGTGTCACCGACGTAGCGGATGCGACCATCGCGAAGCGCGACTGCGCCTCGCTCGATGATCCCAAGTCGCGCAGCTGGCGCAGCGGTAGGCGCGCCAGAGCAGGTGTAGACGCGTGCGTTTCGTATGACGAGATCCATCGGTGGTGCCATGTTCGTGCTCAGCTCCTGTTTGCGACGTGAGGAATGTGGACACCTTTGCTTGCGGCAGTGTCGAGAGCTCGTTCGTATCCTGCATCCGCGTGACGGATGACGCCCATGCCCGGATCGGAGGTGAGGACACGCTCCAGCCGGCGCTTGGCTGCGTCCGTTCCGTCGGCGACGATGACGATTCCCGAGTGGATCGAGTATCCGATTCCGACTCCGCCACCGTGATGCATGCTGACCCACGTCGCTCCGCCGGACGTATTCACCAGCGCGTTGAGGATCGGCCAATCTGCAATCGCGTCCGATCCGTCCTTCATCGCTTCGGTCTCTCGGTACGGACTTGCTACCGAACCGCAGTCGAGGTGATCGCGTCCGATCACAATGGGCGCTTTCACGCGACCGGTGCGGACGAGCTCATTGAACGCGATGCCGACGCGATGTCGATCGCCGTAGCCGAGCCAACAAATGCGCGCCGGGAGTCCTTGAAACGCGACGCGCTCGCGAGCCAAGTCGAGCCAACGGTGCAGGGCAGGGTCGTTCGGGACGACTTCCTTCACGACCGCGTCCGTCACCGCGATGTCTTCTGGGTCACCTGACAGGGCTACCCATCTGAACGGGCCTTTCCCGTCGCAGAACAGCGGGCGCACGTACGCGGGAACGAACCCAGGAATGTCGAACGCGTTGTCGACGCCTGCCAAGCGCGCGTGCTCGCGGATGTTGTTTCCGTAGTCACATGCGAATGCGCCGCGCCGCTGCATCTCGAGCATTGCGCGGACTTCTGCGGCCATGCCTTCGCGAGCGCGGCGGACGTACGTCTCTGGATCGCGCGCGCGGAGCTCGGTGGCAGCCTCGAGCGACAAGTCCGCGGGAACGTACCCCACGAGCGGGTCATGCGCAGCAGTTTGCTCGGTCACGAAGTCCGGAGTGACGTTGCGGCGAACGAGCTCAGGATAGATATGCGCGGCGTTCCCGATGAGTGCGACGGAGAGAGCTTCGCTCTTTGCTCGTGCGTCGTTGATCCAACCGAGCGCTTCATCGAGTGACTCGGTGATGCGATCCACATAGCGAGTCGCGACGCGTCGTTCGGCGCGTGTGCGATCAATCTCGACACCAAGGAACGAGGCGCCTGCCATCGTCGCAGCCAGTGGCTGTGCTCCGCCCATGCCGCCCAGGCCCGCAGAAAGGATCCATCGCCCTTTCCATGAGCCTCCGAAGTGTTGCACGGCTGCAGCGACGAACGTCTCGTAGGTGCCCTGGAGAATTCCTTGCGTGCCGATGTAGATCCACGAGCCTGCGGTCATCTGCCCGTACATCGTGAGACCCATAGCCTCGAGGCGACGGAACTCCTCCCAGTTCGCCCAATGAGGAACGAGATTGCTGTTGGCGATCAAGACGCGCGGAGCATCCTCGTGCGTGCGAAAGCGACCGACCGCTTTCCCTGATTGAACGAGAAGGGTCTCGTCATTCTCGAGCTGCTCAAGCTCGCGCACAATCACATCGAACGCTTCCCACGAGCGAGCCGCTTTGCCGGTGCCGCCGTAGACGACGAGATCGCGCGGGCGCTCTGCGACGTCCGGGTCGAGGTTGTTCATCAACATTCGAAGAGCGGCTTCTTGAAGCCAGCCTTTGCAACGCAACGTCGTTCCGCGCGGCGCACGGACTTCCCGAGCGCCCGCGGCTCGAGAACTGAGTGATTGGCGAGGGGAAGGGGTCGACACGCACCGACCCTAGCAGGACGTGAGACGCCCGCAGCCCTGGCACCCGATTGGCGGACACGAGCGCAACTACTGGCCGCCGCTGGCCCTGACCATCGAGCTACCTACGTGAGGCTGGCTGCACCCTGCGAGCGCGGCACCGGCGCATGCACCGATCATTGCGAGAACGAACCCCCCCGCGGCTAGGGCTCGGAGACTCGGTGTTCGCGCCTTCGACTTTAACCTTGAGTCTCCAGACACCGGCATTCATCCAAGTCAGCAAGACTCGCGCCTACCGAGCTGGCGGTTGTTTGCAAGAAGCTGACATGAAAATTGTCGCGTGACTTCGTAGGGACCCACGAACTTTGCGGATCTCGAGTCCCCACCGGGCTACCCAGGTGGTCGTGACAAGCGACCCAGGTCTACTCGAGATCGATCGAACGCGACGAGTACGTCGGCGCGGACCGAGCTTGGACGAACACGAGCCCCTGTGTGTCCGACAGGATGAACTCCACGTCGAGCGCGCCTGCCTGTGGTGCGATCAGCGGAGTGAGCCTTTCGTGGAGTCTCATCATGGCGCGTACGGTGCTCTCGATCGTTGCCTCATCCATGATCACGGCGCCGTTGTTCAGTGAGCTACGCGACAAGATCTCGTCTTCGAGGACCTCGCTGTACGTGTACACCAGATGCTGCTCTGGCACGACATCGCGAGCGTCCGTGACGCTTCCACCACGAGACTGCACGTTGAGAAAGATAGCGGGGCGCTGATCGTGAAACGGGTTGCGAGTGAGCGCGACTCCCATCGCGCGGCCATCGGGAACGAACGGCTGCACGAGGATCGCCATCCCGACCATGTCGTGAGGAATGCTGAACCATTCGCGTTCATCGAATCCCCGCAAAGTCCAAACGCTCGACCACACGTCTTTGATGGCGCGCTCCAGATCTGCGGCGGAGGGATTGGGGCCGACGACGACCGACCGGTACAAGCCCGCGCCGTTGAAACCGGGCAAATCTTCCGCGTTCGTGCTTGAGCGAAGAATTATGCGACCGCGCATGCTCGCTACGCGACGCTGTACTTCCCGCAGGAGAGCCGGGTCGATCCCGCCCTGATTGATGATCTGCGAAAGCTGGCCCAATCGTGATGCACGCGTCGCGCGATTGCTCAGGACTCCTTGGTCGCGCGCCATCGCCGGAATCCCTGCCCGAACGCCGAGTCGATCGAGGTGCGCGAAATAATGAGAGAGAGGAATCGTGAAACCGCCCGGCGTCCGGAAACCTGCGGCACAGATCTCACCAAGCTGCGAGGCCTTCGCGCCGTACGCCCCGGTGGAGCTCATGCGTAGGTCGCACAAATCCGCGATGCGCGTTGCGCGGAGATCCGGAGCAGGAAGTGACGGCGCGGGCGGACGTCGTTGTGCCCATGCAGCGCGTGCTTCGGCGTCGTTGGTACGCGTGAGCGTGAACTCCTGCGGCGTGATTTGGAGGCGAACGAGGATTCCGTCGAGACTCGTCACAGTCGCTTCGTCGACGGCCCCTCGCAGCGCCATGTTTGGCGTGTTGCGATTCTGAAGAAGCAACGGGACGTGCGCCAGAGGCGCCTGCGGCACGCTCGTGATCAGCGCGCTCACGGTGGGAAGCTCCTCGGGGACGTCGCGAGTCACCACGATATCGGTCGGCGCGAGAGTGTTGATGTCGAGCGGGCCGCGGATGATGCGCAGCGTTCCATACGCGACGCCGGGTGTGAGCATCTGGTAACGGATGGCGCGGAACACACTGTCCATCTCGATCGTAGGAAGGCGACTTCCCAGTCCACGGATCGTCGTTTCATGGAGCGGCGAGATCGGGCGGAACTTGATCGTGTTTCCGAAATGCGTGGTCTCGATGATGCGGTTGTACGTCTGCACGACCCGCTCGGCATCGAGGTTGTCTCCAGCCACGAGCTCGAACGTGACCAGATTCTGATCCGCGTATCGGATCACCGAGCCGAGAATGAACCGCCGCGTGGGCCTGCGATATTGCTCCACGTTGAACGCAGCGTGGTCTTGCGTGAAGTTCAGGCGGTCGCGGCAGAAGTAGTAGTGGATGACCCAGCGATCGGTGTTGAAGTAGTGCATCTCGTTCGTTTGAACGTCGAGAGCGAACTTCACGACCTCGGTATGCGGGATGGGCGAGGTCTGCGGTCTCGCTGCGAGCGACAGGAAGGTGTCGTCGTCGTCGATCCGACTTGCGTACTCAAGGCGCGCGTGTGCAACCACATCCGACGACGCATCGGTTGGGGTGCTTGCGTCGAGACTCGTAACCCCCGCATCGGCCGTTGGCCGCTGGATGGGGTAGGTGGTGTAGGTCGCGCTGCTTCCCCCGCATGCCGCGATGCACATAACTGCGACAAGAAGCGAAAGCACGCCCGCACCGTCTCGCCAGAATCTCATGAGTCTCTTTGACGGTTGATCCTGCATGGTAGGTCTCGGCGGAGTTTCGCGATTTCAGAGGGTATTCTCCATTCTTTTCGTCTGCCGAGCGTTGATTCACCGCGTGCGGCGCGATATGTCCCCTCCCATGCGTCTTTCGCCTGTGTTGGTGCCAGTCGTTCTTGTTGCGTCCGCCTCCATGATGTCCATGATCGCGAGCTCGACTCGCGCTCAAGTGAACACGGTAATCGAGCGGATCGAGCCGACATCGGGTCCGATCGGAACTTCGATCGACATCGTGGGCCGCGGATTCGAACCCGCGATGTCAGTGACGATTGGTGAGACGCCCATGGAAGTGACGGGCCGTCTTCCAAACCGTTGGACGGTTCGCGTTCCGAACGGTTCGGCCACAGGCGTAGTCGCACTGCGAACCGCGTCACGCACATTTCCAGGTCCCGAGTTCCGCGTGACTGCCGCTCCGCCTGCGCCGACGATCACTCGCGTGACCCCAACGTCGGTCTTGCCGGGTGGGGAGATCGTGATCGACGGCACGAACTTCAGCGCGCGATTCTCGGAGAACACTGTGTTGCTCGGAGGCCGTCCGTTGGTCGTGCGTGCCGCTACCCCGTTTCGGATCACAGCTGCGGTCCCCGAGACCGCCTCGTCCGGGACGTTGAGTGTTCGCGTGCTCGGCGCGGGCGAAGCGACCGCGATGGAGTCCGTGAACGTCGGCGCACGCACTGCGGTTGCGTCCTTCTCTCCGGTCATCGGCCCTCCGGGTACCCGCGTAACGGTTCGTGGCGCCGGCTTCAGCGCGCGTGCGGGCGAGACGCGAGTCTTTCTGAACAACGTCGCGGCGCGTGTGGAACGTGCAGCCGAGAGCGAGCTGTTGGTGACGGTGCCCCCCTCGGCAGCAACGGGGCCCTTTGTCGTGGATGTTCGCGGAGGCGGTCGCGCAACTGCGACGGCGCCCTTTACGGTTGCGTTCCCTCCCCAGGTGCGCGCGGTCGAGCCGGCCGCAGCGACGCCTGGTCGTACGGTCGTCATCCGAGGCGAGAATTTCGGCACGGATGTTCGTGCGGTGCGCGTGATGCTCGGCAGCGTTCCAATGAACGTGCGCGCTGTCAGTGCCCGCGAGCTTTCGGTCGACGTTCCCGCAACAGCCGCCACCGGACGTATCTCGGTCACCATCTCGGAGCTCCCGCCAGCGACGCTCGCAAGCGATTTCACAGTTCTCGTACCGGTGACTGTGGCCTCATTCGCTCCCGAGAGCGGTCCGGCGGGGAGCCGCGTAACCATCACGGGCGCGGGATTCTCTCCGACCGTGACCGACAATGAGGTTGCTGTGTCGAACGCGAATGCCACCGTGATCTCTGCGAGTGCGACTGAGCTTGTCGTTCTGTTCCCCACCAACACGCCGAGCGGCCCGCTTGCGGTGACGGTTGCCGGGAATGGAACCGCTCGTAGCGCTCGGCCGTTCATCGTCACGCGCCCTCCCACCGTCACCGGGTTTCAACCGGTCCGACTCGTCACGCCAGGCGAGCTCACGATTCGCGGTACGAGCTTTGGTCCGAACCCGGCTGCGATCGAAGTCACGATTGCAGACCGAAGAATGGAAGTGGTGCGATCGAGCGAGACCGAGATACTCGTGCGAGTTCCCAACGGCGCAGTGGGCGGTCGACCGCGGGTGAGCGTTCGCTTGCAGGGCTCGGCGGAAGCGGTGAACGCGGTCGAGATCTTCAGCCCGCTTTCCGTCACGGGAGTGTCCGCGGCGGAGGTCGCGATCGGAACGCCGATCACAGTGAACGGGACCGGCTTCGGGCCGGGGACGCGCGTGCTGTTTGGAGCCGTCGAGTCCGTACCGCTGATCGTCAACGAAGGAGAGCTTCGAGTCGTCGCGCCAACCGGCGCGGGTGCGCAGTTGAGTGTCCGTTCGACGGATGGTCGAACCGCTGCGCATCCCGCAGCACTCACGATCAATCCCGCTCCCGCAGGTGTTGCGATCACATTGCTCGCGCCAGAGTGCGTCCACGCGGGCTGCAATCTTTGGATTCGCGGGCACGGCTTCGGATCTCGCGCGAATCTCAACCGCGTCACGTTTGGGACTCAGTCGCTGCGTGTGAAGCAGGCGTCCGCGGATGCCCTCCTCGTTCAGCTGCCGCGTGTGACGGAGACCGCTCCGATTCGCGTGGAAGTGCGCGCAGCGGGTCGTGGCGCAGCAGGCGGAAACGCAACGTCGGAACCCTTCACTGTGTTCCCTGTGCCGACTGCCGCGCCCAACGCAATGCCGGGCGGGCGAGCGCGACCCAACTGACGGAGCCGATGGCTTTCAGGTACTACAAACGGCTATCTCCGGAGCAGAAGCGCCTCTATCGCATGAGCGATGAGGTTGTCGTCGTGCGCCTGCCGCATCCGGAAATCCTACGGCCGCTGGTTCTCGCCGTTGAACAGGCGCTGCTCATCGACAATCGCCGCTTGGTTGAAGACGTGTGCACACGCTTCGTACGGGTGTTCACCGAGGATGTCGGGATTCGCCCGGTGACGGTTTCTGTATTGTCGAAACGTCCTCGGTCGAGCAGCTCCGAGCTTCACGGGTTGTACACACGTGAAGAAGGCAAGACGCCGAACATCAAGGTCTGGATGCGCACCGCCGCAAACCTGCGCGTTGTCGCTTTCCGCACGTTCATGCGTACGTTACTTCACGAGGTCTGCCACCACCTCGACTTTGAGCTCTATCGCTGGCCTGATTCGTTTCACACGCAAGGCTTTTACGCGCGCGAGAACAACCTCACCAAGCAGCTTCTCGGCGTTAGCCCGAAGCGCGAGCCAAAGGCGAAGCGCGAGCCAAGAACCAAGCCCGAACCGAAGGTCGCGGTGGCTCCGAAAGCACCCAAGCTGCCTCGAGAACCCAAGAAGCGTTCGCCCGCGGTTACCAAAAAACCAAAGCCCGTGATGCAGGAGACTGCGCAAAAATCAGCGTCTGCACAGCTCAATCTCTTTGGGTAACGCTACTCGTCGAAGAACACGATCGCATATTCACGACCAAGCTCCATGGGAGCGATTCGACGCGGAATCGAGAACTCCGACACGATGCTTGCGATCACTCCAATCTGGCGGCGCTCGGTCGGAAGTTTTATCAAGAGCGCGCCGCAGCGCGTTTCTCCCGTAGCCGTAAAGCACTCGGCTGCGATCAGGTCCTGCGCGCCGGCAGCCTTCAGGTCCTTCATGAGTCTTCCCGCATCGAACTTCCCGACTTGCCAGAACGTGCTGTTCTGATCTGCGAGAAATGTTTCAGCGTTGGAGTGTTCGTCCTTGAGTAGGAGCGCGGCCTGCTCGTCGATCGAAGGAGGTTTCGCCGCGACGACTTCAGGTGCGTTCCGTTCTCGGATTGCACGACAGCCTGCGCGCACGCCGCACCAACCCAATGCGAGCAGCATGAACGACGCAGTTGGAACGAGGATGTTGGCTGCCGGCAAGCTTTGAAACCAGGAGCCTGCTTTGTCTGCGGCCTTTTCCCGAAACGTCGGCTTGGGAGCGAGCACCTCCGCGACACGCGCAGCTTGCGGCGAGATCGACCGCCGCCGTTCACGGGGATCTACCGCGAGCGCGAGATCGCCGGGATCATCGAGAGACCTCTCCGGTGCCGGCTTGGGTTTCTGTGATTGACGTCCCGGCAGTCCAGGCACACCGACATCCTCGACGGGCACCGGGCCATCCGCGACGCGCGACTCGACAACGAATCCCAGCTGCTCCAGCGCGCCGGTGAGCGCCTGTGCCTCACCGAAATCGACCGACCGCTTGATACGTGCCGGAATGTTGTCGAGCAGCGTGTCGGCGGTCACGCGAGCAACGCCGAACACGCGCGTAAGCCCAATCGCGGCCGCGCCTCTTGGCCCATTCAGCGCGGTTATCCAGAGGTCGTATCGCATAGCGCGCTTTGCAGGTTACCTTGGGTGTCAGCTGTCATGAAACATCCAAGCGTCATCATCGGTGGATTGCTTGTCACCTCGTGCCTAATCGCACTTCCGAGTCCGCTGCATGCCAGCGGCTCCAGATGGGCCGACCTTCCTATGCCATACATGCCGGACGATTTTGGCGGGTACGGTTTGGATTCCACCCCGCGATCGGTGACTCAGACCACGCGAGGCGGAACCATTTGTCCCGCAGTGGACCTCGTCACGTACTCGGGGACGTACATCAGGTTCAAGCGCAATACGCGCGTGTACTCGGGGTTGGTGCCACACATTGCTGCGTTCGAAGAGCTCGCGGCTGACGTGGGGCGGCGCGTCTACGGACGTGCGCCTAGGGCGATCATTCACAAGGGAACTTACAACTGTCGAGCGGTTCGCGGAGTTCCGGGACTACTCAGCGAGCACGGACTTGCGAACGCGCTCGACCTGGCGGGTTTCGAGTTCGCCCCACTGACACGCGCCGAGATCATCGGCGCAAACGACCTCGGTGTTCCCCGACCGTTGCGCGGCCGGTTCGAGACGAATGTGCGCACGCACTGGAACGCGCGCGGACCCAGCGCATCGGCGGTAGCGCACGAACGCTTTTGGAAGCTGCTTTCGGAAGAGCTTCGTAATCGGCCGACCATGTTTCGCGAGATGCTCGGGCCTGGCTATCCCGGTCACGACGACCACCTGCACCTGAGCATGGCGCCGTGGTCGATCCGCGCGATGTACTGATCGCATCGGTCGTGTGATTCTTTCTACGGCTCGAGTCGCATCAGCGGTTTGTGATCGGCTTACGTCCCGAGATGAGGTAGTGCGCGGAGGCTCCGCTGTTTCCGTATCGGCCCGCGCGAATCTCATCCAGGACGTGAAGCCTCCGCTTCATGACGAGCGACCAGAGGCGATCGACTTCAGAAAGGTCTCCTCCGCCGGCGATCCAATAGCGTCTGCAATCCGCTCCAGACCATCAGACGAGGCCGCGCTCGATGAACGACTCGAGCTCCGCGATCTCCGTTTTCTGCGACGACAACGCATAGGGCGGGAAGAGCGGGTTGCCCTTGTCATTTTGGTAGAGCTGAATCGCCTCGAGCCCGAGATCGGCGAACACGCGCGGAAGCTGGCTGCCACCGGCAAGGTGACCCTCGCCAAGCGCGGCGCGTCCACGAAAACACACAAGCTCGAAGCGCAGCTCATCCATCACGTCTTCGATCGGCGCCGGGCGCGCTCGAGCTTTTCTACGTCTAGCTCATCCTGCTTTCGTCCAACGGCACGCTTGTTCACAATCAGGTCCTCGACCGAGAGTAGCGAGATCGGGATTCCTCCATACGCGCTCGCCGTGCGTCGAGGCCATGCATCCGCGAACACGACTGCCTCAATGCTGGTCATGATGTCGATTCGATTGGGTGCGACACCGATCTGGAAAACTGTGCCGGCTTTCGAGAGATCCTGCGCGGTGAGATCTGTGAGCGGCGCGCCGAACACCGAAAGTGCCGCGAGTACGCGCAGTGCATTCTCGCTCGTGGCGTGGACCCAGACATCGAGGTCCTTGGTGTAGCGTGGCTCGGTGTAGTACATCACCGCGTGCGCTCCGACGACGAGGAACTCAGCCTGCGCGTCGTGCAACGCGAACAATAGATCTCTGAAGTCTGGGTTGGCTGCCATTGTTTCCTCGAATCGCTTCGGCCTCCTCGACCATCTCCCAGGCGGCAGCGAAGATTCCTTCTGGACCGACCCTGCGCCAGAACTCGACGTCAAACGCTCCGTCGTCCTTTTCTCCATCGCGCAGGACGCGGGTCATGACGACGGTACGCTCCGTTCGAAGTCGGCCCGTCACTCGCACCCTCGGGGATCGATCGTAAGCATCGTCGCCAAGGTTACCACGCGCGCCGCGCCGCGGCAGTTCGTCACGTGCCAGTCGAGAAGCTGAGCGTCACCGCGAAATCATCGGTGTTGCGGAACTCGCCTTGCAGGTCTTGGAAGTAGCGACGGTCGTATCGAA
>CAZWQH010000054.1:0-15948 GCA_964635815.1 uncultured Sandaracinaceae bacterium | reverse complement strand
GCCAGTTGAACAGGAACGTGCCCTCGAGGCGCGTGACATTGCGCGAGATGAGATAGAGCGCCTGCGGGAGAGAGACCAAGAAGATTGCACCGAGCACGGCGTGCTGGAGCGAAATCTTGAACGGGCCGAGCTTGTGGTTCTTCACCTCGTCGCTCGGATCCTGCGCGATTGCGAGCATGAACATGCTCATCGCCATGGTGATGTTCCCGACGAACGGCATATCCGTGATCGCTTGGTGGGCGATGAGGAAGAAGTGGGGCAGCGAGAAAACGACGAGCGCGCAGACAATGCCCGCGCGACGACCAAACGATTTTCCAATCGCTGCGCAGATGCTTAGCCCTGCACCCATCGCGACGAGATAGATGGGCAAGCGAATGGCCCACTCGGGCCACGGTGGGTTTCCATCCGGATGAAAGTCGACGCCGAGAAAGCCCATTGTGAGGGCCTCGCTCCAGAAGATGAAGATGGGCTTGGACCAGAACCAGTCCTCCTGCGCCCACCAGAGACTGATCCAATCGTCTCGAGAGAGAATCTCTCGGGCGACTTCGCCGTAGTGCGTTTCCCACGGATCCCAGAGACCAAAGCTGCCTAGCAGCGGGAGCAGGATCAGAGACCCGATCACGAACACGACGATGCTGGGGCGTCGGAGGGCGCTCGGAATCAGCGCAAGCAGAGCGGCGATGATGAGATACGGAAGCGCACCGTATCCGAGGACGATTCCCACGGCGACCAATCCAACGGCCAAAGGAATAGTCAGCCGAGGTGCCATCCAGTCTGCTTCGCCCGCTCTTGGAGCAAACCAGCTCGGCCCGAGCACAACCTGCTCGTCTGGCGTTGGGAGTGCCATGCCCAGCAAATCGAAGAGGCCGAACGTGGCCAACAACGCTGCGAAGAGTCCGTACAGCGGACCTCGCGTGAGCTGTGCTTCGTTCGACATCAGCAGGAACATCGCGACCACGCCTGTAAGCAGGAGGGCGACGCCGCGAATGTGATGGGTCTTTAGCCGGGGTAGTCGGCTCGAGGCAGGAGTTGAAGAGGTAGACATGAAGCTAGAAGTGGGTGTCTAGCATCAGTTTTTGCGGATGAAAGCGCCGCGTGCTCAAGTTGCTCGCGGAGTGAATTCTCGACGGATCGCACGTCGGGAACAGGGCAAGTCACCCGTTCAGCGCTGGGAAGATTTCACCAGCCGTCTGCGTGCCGTTCAGAAACGCGCAGCTACACTCCGCCCATGACTTTGCGCTTAGTTACGCGCGCGTTGCTCGTGGGCTTCGTAGGCGCTCTTTTCTCGCTCGGCTGTCGCCCCGAGCTTGCCGAAGACATCTGTTCGGCCAACGCCCTCACCGCGGCGCTTAGCTCCGCCACGCGAGGATCGACGATCCGAGTCGGGCGCTGCACCATAACCGGATCTTTCGTCGTTCCGGAAGGTGTGACGCTTCAAGGTCGGAGCATTTCCGAGTCGACTCTTCGAGGCGAGACTTCGGCGACGATCGTAACGCTGCGCGATGACGCAGAGCTTTCTGGAATCGGTATCGAAGGAACCGTCCCGGCGCCGGGATCGGCCGTGTCCGCAACGGATGCGACCTCGATTTCGATCTCGGGGGTGCGCATCCGTGTTCGTGGCGGCGTGGCGCTTCGGTTGGAGCGTGTCGCAAAGGTGAACTTGGCGCTCGTTTCAGTGCACGGCGGTGTGACCGCGGCGAACGCGGCGCAAGTCACGGACACCGATGCAGCGTTCGGGACGCACGGCGTCTATATCCGCGGATGTGGCGCACCAACCGCGCCGGTCATCCTCGACGGACTTTCCGCTACCGGGTTTGCTACGGCTGGTCTCGTTGTCGACAGCAGCCACGTACTCATTTCACACGGTCGAATCCAGCAAATCACCGGTACCGGTCTTGGCATTCTTGGTGGAACCGCTCGCGTCGAAGACACGATCATCACGGAGGTGATGCGTGGTGGACGAACGATGGCGCCTTACGCAGTCCTTTTTGCGCGCGGCGCTACGGTCGATACCACGGGACTCGGAGTCAGCCGCTCCGAGGGCTATGGCGTCGTGGAAGACGGTGCGAACACCACACATCATGACCTCACTGCCAGTGATAACGGCGAACCCGGGCTGTGGGTTCAGAATGCCCTCACGTTCGAGCTCGCTGGCACGTCATCGCGCATCGAGGGGAACAAGCTCGCCGGCATCGTTTTGGTGGATTCGCCGCGCGCGCTGATTCGAGATGCGATGATCGCCCGTACCCAGCTTGCGCCGACGGCGGTCGGTGGTCTCGCCGTCATGGCGGGCGACGGCGTTCTGATCCGCAACGGATCGACGGCAGTCCCGATGGACAGCGTCGAGATTCGCAACGTCACGCTAGTGGAGAACGGCCGCGTGGGCCTGCTCATCGATGTTGCGCGCGCGGATTTGCAGGGCCTCACCGTTTCCGGAGTTTCCGTCGACGCCACCGGCGCAGCTCACGGTGCGATCGCACAGGGCCCTGCTGGTCTGATTCGCGGTTGGGACGTGAACGTTACGCGTCGGGGCGCGGCGATTGCCAATGATGGCGCGCGCAACGAACGCTTCGACGTTCTCGGTTACACGATTCCGATTCTCTGAAACCTCACGCACCCGCGAACTGGTGCGCATCGAAGAGCGCATCGACACGACGCTCGAACGACGCCCGCAGCTCCGGGTCGAGCGCTATGGAGGCCGCTTGCAATCTCGCATACGCGTCGTCGATGTAGCGTTGCGTCTGGACTGGGTCGCCGCGCCTGCGCGCGATCCGGGCCGCGGCACCTAGCAGCTCGAGCGCGTCGATTTCGATCTGCTCGCCGCCGACTCCGAGCGTCAGTGCTTCGCCAATCATCACGTGCGCCCGCTCCAAGTCTCCAGACTCTGCGTGTAGGAGTGCGCGTTGCCGCAGAATCGAGCTCAGCATCGGGCGCATCTTCAGAGAGCGAGCGCGTTCAATGGCCATGTCCAGAAGCTCGATGAGCTTCGCGTCGTCTGCACCGTCACGCCGCACCGTTTGGCTGCGTGCCCGCGCTTCCGCATCGATCCCGATGACGTCGAGTCGCGCATCGCCCGTCTCCGTCGATATCTGCCGCGCTCGGAAGCTCTCTGCGAGAGCTTGCTCCGGTCGACTCTGCGCGCCGAGGCTCCGGGCCAAGCTCGCGCGTGCGTATCCCTCATATCTTCGTGCCCCGACTTGTTGGCAGCGTTCAATCGCGGTCCGCAGAGCAGCCTCGGCGCCTGCGTACTCTCCCGCGCGGTTCAGCAAGCTCGCGAGATTGACTTCCACACCCGCCGCGCGTCGCGCATCCCCCAGAGCGGCGAAATGTGCGCTTGCTTCACGGCTCCATCGGAGCTCGTCCTGAAAGTTGCCTTCCGCAACGGCTATCTGAGCGCGTGCGCTTGCCAAGAGTGCCAGCTCCCGAGGGAGGACCGGCGTGTAGTCGAGTGATGCGAGCTCCAAGCACCGGACAGCTGCCGGGACGTCGTTGGTCGATGCGAGAGCAGTTGCCATTCGCGCGAACGTCGTGCATCGCAATGTGGGGCTACGCACCGCCGCTGCACGATCGCTCGCCTCCTTGGCGGACTGCTGACACTCCTCCGCTCGGCCTAGAAAGAGCAAAGCGCTCGTGCGTGACGCCAGAGCAACGACGGCCTCGTCCTCGTCGCGTGCGGCGGCGAGCGCGCTCTCGGAGAGGGCGAGGCTCTCTGCGATTCGACCGGCGAGATAGGCAGCATCCGCTAGTACCAGTTGGAGCGCCGCGCGCTCGTTGCAGTCGGGTTCGAGCTCCAGCGCCCGGGTGGCAGCCGCTCTCACCGTGCCGGGGTCACCGCCGTCGACCAACGCAGCATGACGATACGCGTTCGCGGCTTCTGTCGCATTCGCTGCGCGATCCCAATGACGAGCCGAGTCGATCATCGGTGCGCTGCGTGATCTTAGGTGGCGCGCGATCACCGCGTGGAGCTCGCGGCGACGGTTCTCGGGAGTCATGTTGTAGGCGACCTCGGCCACCACGCGGCTCCGAATCGTGTACGAGAAGAGGCCACCCTCCTCGAGGCGTCGAGAGAAAACTCCGACCGATGCGAGTGCATTCGCCGTTGGCAGTGCGTTCTTCGCACCGAGCGCCTCGAGGTCTGTGACCGTGAATCGATCGAAGAACAGCGAAGCGTGCTTGCAGATTTCCTTTTCGATCGGGTTGAGATGATCCAGACGAGACTGCACCGCAGCTTCGACGGTAAGGGGCAATGGAAAGTCGCCTTGGATGTCGAGCGCGCTCCCGTCCGCGTTGCTGGTCGCACGAAGCGAAGCGATGATTTGCTCGATGAACAGTGGGTTCCCGCCCGTGTGGTTCGTCAGTCGTTCGATGAACGGACGTGCGAACTGGACGCCGGACACTTGCGTCGAAAGCAGGGCAACATCCCCGCTGGAAAGGCCGCCGAGCTCTGCGCGCGATGCGTTCGGTAGCAGATTGCGGGCTCTGGATTCGTCCAGCTGATCCACGCGCGAAGAAGCGACTACCAGCAGCGGGCGCTCTTCGGCGAGTGAAGTCAGCTCCCTCAGCAGCTCCCACGAATGGTCGTCTGTCCACTGCACGTCTTCGCAGACAAGCGTCAAGACGTTGCCGGCGCTCTCACAAATTCGAAGCTCGTGGTCGAGCCATGTGTGGACGGCAATCCTTGCGCGGTCCAGAAGGAGCTGGATGTTCGTGCCGTCGCTGGACCCTGGCGAGCTCGTTCGCGAGTCGCCTGGAACAGCGAGCGCTTCACCGACACCAGGAACGAACTGAGCGAACAGGCCGTAGCTGGCCTCACGTCGTTCCGGAGTAGCGCGGGCGTACACGACACGCGCGCCCTGTTGCTCGACATGATCACGGAACGCCGTAACCAAGCGCGTCTTTCCAGCACCGACGGCGCCGAGCACGACCGCGGAACGCGCTCGCTTTCGTTCGGCGACATCCGTGAAGACCATTTGAAGATGCGAGAGCTCGAGTGCACGCCCCAAAATGGGAAGCGCCGTTCGTGTGCGTGGCGCTGGTTGCCTAGTGATCGATTCAAGCTCGTACACATGCGGTCCTGCGATGCGGACGTTGAACTCCGGTCCGAGGGCTTGGTACGTCGCAGTGTCGAGTGCCACCCCGTGAAGGACCGTTGCCGCAGTCGATTCTGCCGAGCGCAACACGGCTCCCGAGACGCCGGTGATGGAGTGAAACGACGCTTTTCCCGATGCGACTGATACGTGTTCCGCACCGCCTCTCATGGCTAGCGCGGCTCGCGCTGCGCGCTCGATCTCGTTGCCTTCCCACCGGACCCCGCCGAACAAACCGAGCAGTTGCTCGCCGGCCAAGCGAACGACTGATCCTCCGGCTTCGCGAACCGTGCTCTCGAGCAGCCGTGCGTCGCGGATACCCGATGCGAGGATCACCGACACCACGCGCTCCTCGCCGGGAGTAATCGTGCTGGTGATCGCATCGAGTGTCGTCTCTGTGGAGACCGAGGTCGTGATCGCGAACTCGGCGGACGCTAGATCCACGCCCTGGACTGCGTCCGCAATCGCAGCACCGAGCGCAAGCGCACTGGCGTGGCGCTTAGCAGGTTCCTTCGAGAGACATTTGTCGATCGCCGCGCCTAGGGACACCGGCACGTGTGGCGCACGCGAGAGAAGTGGTTGGGCCTCTTCCATCACCACGGCGAGCATCGTCGCGAGCTGTGCTTCTCGCTCGAAGGGAGTTACGCCCGTGAGCGCTTCGTAGAGGACGACGCCAACAGCCCAGACATCACTGCGCGGATCGAGAGTCGCCGTTCCCGTTGCTTGCTCCGGCGAAAGGTACGCCGGCGTTCCGACCACGCGCCCCGTTCCTGTGAATCGAGTTCGGTCGCCACCGTACGCCGCGATCCCAAAGTCGAGCAGCTTGAGTGAAACGTACGCGCCCTTACCGGTGAGCATGATGTTCGCTGGTTTCACGTCGCGATGGACGATTCCTCGTTGATGGATCGCGTCGAGGGCATTGCACAACTGGATGCCGATCCGTTCGACGCTCTGGACGTCCAACGTTCCGTTCGTAAGCCGGGCATCCAGCGTCTCGCCTTCGACGAGCTCGAACGCAATCCACGGCGTTCCTTCGTCGTCGATGCCGGTGCTCAGGGTTCGTACGATGTTGGGGTGTTCGATGCTGATCGTCGACTCGCGTTCGAACCGTTTACGCGATTCGTCTCCGACGATCGTGGCGCGAAGTGTTTTGACCGCGACCGCATTCCCAGCGTCGTCCACGGCCCGCCAAACGACGCCCATACCGCCACCGCCTATCGGTTCCAGCAGTCGATACGGACCGACGCGCCGCTCTCGGGCCTCCATTGAGCGCCCAGCATATGTCAGGAGACCCTGAAATGCCGCATGCCCGCTGGACGGGAGCGTGATACAGGATGCGCCCTTCGACCTTTGGACGGTTCGATCCCATGAGCATCACACGAGAAAAACTCCGAAACGTTGCGATCATCGCACACGTCGATCATGGGAAGACGACGCTCGTCGACATGATGCTGCGCCAAACAGGCGTGTTCCGAGCGAACGAGGCGGTCACGGACCGCGTCATGGACTCGAACGACCTCGAACGAGAACGAGGCATAACGATCCTCGCAAAGAACACGAGCGTTCGATACAAAGACTACAAAATCAACATCGTCGATACGCCGGGCCACGCCGACTTCGGTGGTGAGGTCGAACGAACGTTGATGATGGCTGACGGCGCGATCCTGCTCGTCGACGCCGCTGAAGGGCCGCTTCCGCAAACACGCTTCGTTCTTCGCAAGTCGCTCGAACGCGGCATGCCGGTCATCGTCGTGATCAACAAGATCGATCGCCCGGACGCGCGTCCTGACGAAGTCCTCAACGAGGTCTTCGACCTGTTCTGCGATCTCGAAGCGTCGGACGAGCAAACAGATTTCCCGACCCTCTATGCGGTCGGCAAGCTGGGGCGCGCAAATCACACGCTCGAAGGCACGGCGACAAATCTCGAGGCCTTGTTCGAAACCATCGTGACGCGCGTCGCGCCACCAAAGGGCGACGAGACGGCGCCGTTGCAGTGCATTGTCACGAGCATCGAGCATGACGACTACATCGGGCGGCTCGCTATCGGTCGAATCGTTTCCGGCGTCCTTCGCGGCAACGAGCAGATCGCGCGCATCGCAGAGACGGGCATCATTCGCGAGAAGACATCCGTTCTTCATAACTACGAAGGTCTCAGGCGCGTGCAGATCGAGTCCGCATCTGCGGGCGAAGTCGTGGCTGTTGCCGGAATGGACGACGTCCAGATTGGTGACACGCTCGCGGCGCTCGAGAGCCCGAAAGCGCTTCCGCGTATCCGAGTCGAAGAGCCGACCATCAAGGTCAACGTGCTCGTCAATACGTCCGCTTTTGCTGGCAAAAGCGGCAAGTGGGTAACTTCGCGGCACCTCAAGGAGCGCCTGGAGAAAGAGGCGCGCCGGAATCTCGCGATGCGCTTCGAAACCACGGACTTGCCGGACACGTTCGTTCTCTACGGACGCGGCGAGCTCATGATTGCGATTCTCGTCGAGACGATGCGCCGCGAGGGCTACGAGCTCGCGCTCGGGATGCCCGAGGTCGTGACGCGCGAGGTCGATGGCGTTCTTTCGGAACCGATCGAGCTGGTGATCGTCGACGTGCCTGATGCGTACGTCGGGATCGTGACGACAACGCTCGGCCCACGTCGTGGTCAGATGGTCAAGATGCAGAATCTTGGCTTCGGACGCGCTCGCGTCGAGTACCGAGTTCCATCGCGAGGCCTCATCGGGTTTCGTTCGCGCTTCCTTTCTGACACGCGTGGCACCGGTTTGTTGAATACACAGTTCGACAGCTGGGAGCCGTACGGTGGACCCATGGTTCATCGACCCAACGGCGCCCTAGTCAGCGACCGCTCGGGAGACACCACGCCTTACGCTTTGTTTCATCTTCAGCCGCGCGGCGTTCTGTTCGTCGACCCAGGAGTGAAGGTCTACGAGGGACAGATCGTGGGCGAACACAATCGCCCGAACGATCTCGATGTGAATGCGTGTCGCGAAAAGAAGCTGACCAACATTCGTGCGGCCGGCCGCGACGAGAACGTAATCCTCTCGCCGCTGAAAGCGCTCACAATCGAAACTGCCATGGAGTGGATCGACCGCGACGAACTCGTTGAGATCACTCCGGATGCGATTCGAGTGCGCAAACGCGTGCTGGAGGCGAATCGGCGTCCCCGCCGCAGTGACGAAAGCTAACGGTGCGCGAGGGCGCGCCGTCGCTGGCGCGCCTGGTGGCGGAGATTCCCAACCGCGCCTCGCGCCAGGTCCTCGCTCGCGTCTTGGACCAGGGACTCTGGATAGAAAGTGCCAGGGTCGATCGTCAGACGGAAACTGACTAGGGTCCACGCTCCCCCGGCAATCTCTCGGAGCTCCCAGCTGGCGTTCAACGCGTTCACGCTGCCTTCGCTCTTACGGGCCTCAATCAGGTACGACCCATTTGGCCCAGTCCGGGTCCGGACGGACAGCTGCGCCCAGTAGCCGGGACCCGACGTCGATTCTACGTACAGCTCGGCGCGCGTCGATGAGCGTGAGAGAACTCTCACTGTTGAAAGGGGGAGGAGCTCTCCGTAGCGTTCAAAGTCAAGAAGTACTTCACGCGTCTCGCGAAAACTCACATACACGAGCGCGCGCGCGGTCGCAGCAGACTGATTTTCGGAGACGCTCGACACTTCGATGCGTCCCGTCCGCAATCGCTGAGTCAAACCGTCGCAGTCGCGCGGCAAGCTGTGCACAGAATCCGCGGCTGCTCGTCCGGCAGGCGTTCCGAGGAGCAGCGCGGCGGCTGAGCGACCTAACGAAGCGGCACCGAGTAGTGCCCCAAGAGTACGGCGTCTCGACAGCATTTCCGTTAGCTAAGTTATCAGGAACTCGCTCGAGCGGTAGCAGCGAGGGTCGATTGGGGGGATTTCCCCTAACACCCGACCCCGAATTCCTTGGCGTAGGTCGCAGAATGTTTAGATTTCCTCAGTTTTGTGCGAAGTTCTGGGCCCCGGGTCGTCCGAAGGAAACTGCATGAGCGTCGAAACCCAAGAGCGAGACGTGCGAACAAGCGCGACTCCCGCAGCGAATACGTCCGCAATGGCCGGAGTCGGAACGACGACCGAAGGGTCGGGAACGATTCGTTTGGAAGGACGACAGCCGAACCAGACGGAGATCGACCTCGCACGCGCGACGATCGAAACGATACGCCAACTGCTGCCCCGCTTCGACGACGAGGGCGACGTCGTGCGCGGCTTCTTCGACATCGGCGAGCTCTACGCCTATCCAATCGGAAACGCAGAGGAGGCGCTCATCGCCATGCGCGAGGCGTTTCGCCGTCGCCCTGGGTCGCTTGCGATCTGTCGTGGCTATCGGAAGGCTGCCACTCGCCTCGGCTCTCTTACTGACATTGCTGCGGCGTTGGATGCTGAGGCTGCAGTCGCGCCAACGCAGGAAGCGCGCGCTGCGCTGAGGAACGCGAAAGCGGAGCTCCTCGAAACGCGTTTGCAAGACGCGGCAGCTGCAAGGTCTTCGTATGGCGCCGCCCTCGAAGCACAGCCGGGGGACGTCGTTGCGTTGTCCGCGCTCGAGCGTCTTTCTGCGGCAGACGGAGACAGATCTGCGGCCGCAGATTGGGCGCGTCGCTTGGCAGACGCCGTCACCGATCCGTCGCTGCGCGCAGAGCATTTGGCGCGTTCCGCGCGGTACTACGAGAGCATCGGGCAACTCGCCGAAGCTCAAGAGCGCGCCCGGACGGCCCGCGCAAGCGCCGCGCGTGCGCCCTCGGTGGTGTTTCTTCTCGAGCGATTGGCCGCTTCGACCGGTAACTTCGCGGAGCTCGCTCAAATCCGCGAGCAAGCGATCAGCGAAGGAGAGTTTCCCGCGTCGCTTGGATGGTTCGATCTTGGAATCATCGCTCGGTACCGTCTCGGCAATCGCGAGCTCGCAGCTCGAGCGTTCGCGGAAGCTGCCAAACACACGACAGGCGCTTCACGCACGAGCGCGCTCGCGGAGCTCGCTACCGTTCTCGAGGAGCGCGAGGACTGGACGGCGTTCGTCGGCGTTCAAGCAGAGCGCGTCGAGATCGAGACTTCCACTCGCGAGCGAGCAAGCTTGTGGTTCCAGATTGGTGTCGCCCAATCACAGTTCTTGAAGGACGACGCGTCGGCGGCGACGTCATTCGAGAACGCACTCGCCCAAGATCCGTCGTATTCACCTGCGCTCGAAGCTGCGGGACGGCTTTATCAGCGGCTCGGGTCGCGCGACAAGCTGCTGCGCATGCACCGATTGGAAGCGGATGCAGCAGCAACTCCGATGGAACGGGGTGCTGCGCTGCGTCGCGCTGGCGACATGCTTGCGGGTGAAGAAGCCACGATCGACGACGGGATCGCATTGCTTCGCGAGGCTGTCTCGCTCCTCCCTGGGAACCTCTCTGCGTTTGCTTCGCTTGAACGTGCCCTTCGAAAACACGAGAGCTGGATCGATCTACTCGCGCTCTACGATAGCGAGCTTGCGAGAACTCAGGTCGATGGACGCCGCGCGTGGCTGCTGAATCAGATCGGTGCTCTTGCCGCCGACCGTCTCGGCGATGCGCGCCGCGCAATCGATGCGTTTCGTCGTGCATCCGAGCTCGACGGGGGAAGGATCCCGTACGCGCGCATCCGCCTCTCCCAATTGCTCGAGGACCAAGAGGATTTTGCGGGGCTCGCGCTCGTCCTCGATCACCTCGCGCAAGACGTCGAGGACCCGACTCAAGCCGCTTCGATCCTCGAACGTTTGGCAGGAGTCCACGAGCGGCGAGGGGAGCCCGATGCAGCGGTCGAGGTCTATCGCCGTGCAGTCGAGCGAGCACCCGCCTCTCATCCCGTGCATGCCTCTGCGGGGCGAGCATTTCAACGCGCCGGCGCGTTCGAGGAGCTCGCGTATCTCTACGATGCTGCAGCTCGAAATGCCGAAGGGCCCGCGCGCGCGCGCTGGTTGATCAGAGCAGCAGAAGTCTACGACCGAGATCTTCGTCGGAGAGAAGAAGCTGCGCTTCGGTTACGCGAAGCGCTCGTCTTGACGCCAGAGTCGGAAGAGGCTCGAGCCGAGCTCGTTCAGCTACTTACCGCTGAACAGCGGTGGCGTGAAGTTCGACGGGTGCTCGATGCTGGGCCCGACCAGCCGCATCTGCTGGTGCGACGCGCGGCTCTCGCCGAGGTCGAAGGCGACGTGGACATTGCGGCGACCCTTTACGCACAGGCTGTCGAAGCTGGTGTTCACGCAGCACGCGGTTCCCAGGCGAGAGCCCTGGCTGCATCGGGACGATTCCGCGAGCTAGTTGACCTCTACTCCACGCTCGAAGTCGACGGCGTTGGTCTCGGGCACGCTCAGTACCGCGCGGCGGAAATTGCCGGGGAGCTGGTTGGAGACTTCGATGCCGCGATCACTGCGGCGGACCGCGCACGGGTTGCGTTGCCTGACTCCCTCTCTCCGGTGTTGCTGATCGCGCGGTTGCCGACGAGTGCGGGAAGCACGCGTGTGCTCGATGCGATCACCATTCTCGAAGCTCGTGTTGACGACAAGGCAACGCGGTATGTGTGCGCGCTTGCTCGCGCGCGTGCAACAGCAGCGGGGAGCGATGCCGCTGCCAATGGCGAAAACGATGCGGAGACTATCAGCGCCCAGAATAGAGATGCAGGGCGTGGCATAGCCATTTTGTCCTCGCTTCTTGCGTTGCAACCTGGCGATCCGGTGATCTCCGTTGAGGTGGAGCTGGGGCTGGAAAAGCTCCAAGATCGCATCGGGTTGATCGAAGTCCTTCGTCGTGCACCCGCAGAGACCAAGCTGGTTCCAGAGTTGCTATCGACTCGTTTGACGGCGTCTGCCTCTACGCTCGAAGAGGTCGGTCAGCTTCGCGAGGCTGCCGACGCGCTCGAAGCTGCTGTCGCTGCGGAGTCGACACGATTCTCGCGTGCGCGGTTCATGATGCCGCGCGTGTATCGCGCTCTGGACGACGAAGCGGAGTACCTGAACGCGCTGCGCGCGTTGGGAGCAGCGCTTCCTCCGTCGCCCGAGCGAGCGCTGACGATGCGACACGTCGCAAAAGCGATCGCGTCCCGCAAGGGAAGCGCCGAAGAAGTGATCGGCGCGCTCGAAGATGCGCTTCAAGCCTATCCGACCGACTACGAAGCACTTCGCGAGCTCAATAGCGCGCTGATCAAGGTGGGCCAGCGCGAACGAATCATCGACGCGCTGATGCGCGCATTCAACGCAGAGACAAACCACCCCGCGTTCGCACAGGTTGGTGCGGCGTTGGGGGTTGCTCTCGTGGACGCAAATCGAATGGACGCTGCGCGCAACACCGCCGAACGTGTCCTTGGCGTGGTGCCAGACGATCAACGTGCTTTGATGATTCTTGCCGATGTGCAGGAGCGCACGGAGCAATGGGTCGACGCGGCGTCCACGCTCACCCTCGTAAGCGCGACACTTGCACCGGACTCGGCAGTGCGGTTCGAAGCTCTATGCCGGCTCGCGCGAATCCAGGGCGCCAAGCTTGCAGATATGGAACGTGCTCGCACGACAGTCACGCGACTCTCGGCGCTCCCGACCATGGATCCCGTCGCGTTGAGCATGCGATTGGAGCTCGAGCTGCTCGTGGGAGATCACCGTGCTGCGGTCAGCACGCTGGAGAATCTCGTAGAGATGCCTG
The DNA here is from genome assembly GCA_964635815.1 of uncultured Sandaracinaceae bacterium. Classification (GTDB taxonomy): domain Bacteria; phylum Myxococcota_A; class Polyangia; order Polyangiales; family JADJQN01; genus CAZWQH01. The sequence goes on along the minus strand of CAZWQH010000054.1, from coordinate 3,202 downwards.
AGATCGAGAATTCAGTTCGCGTGCTGCACCAGATTCGTCTCGCTCAGCTCCGTGAGCAGGAGCTCAACGACGTGCCGGGTGCCATTGCCGTTCTGAGCCGTGTTACCGCACAGGATCAGCGCGAGTTCACGATCAACGAGCTCATGCGTTTGGGTGAGGCGTCCGGTCGTTGGGATCTGGCCGCGAGTGCTTTGGAATCCGCCCTCGACCGTGGGCCTTCCGTGAATCGTGATTGGGAGCGGAGCGTACGAGTTCGCCTGGCTGATCTTTGCGACGGTCCACTCGCGCGGCCGGAGAGTGCACGTCGTCACTACGAGCGAATCGTCGAGATTGATCCGCGTGATGTGCGAGCTCTCGAACGACTGTCCGAGCTTTCCGCTGGCGCAGATCCCGCTCGTGCGATGGCGTATCACCGCCAACTGATCGCGCTCGATCCGACTCGAATCGCGGCCTATCGGGCGCTTCGAAAGCTCAGCTTGCTTGCCGGCGACAACGACACGGCGTTTCGGGTGGAAGCACTGCTTGTCGGACTCGGCATCGCCGAGGAAGAAGAAGCGTACTTCTACAAGCAGCGCAAGGCCGCGCTGCCACGAGGCATCAGCGGCGAGCTGCACCGCGACGAGCTGGCTGCGATCTTCCCGGAGATGGAGTCTCCGGCCATCGCGCTTCTGGGTGCGCTTGCTCCTGCCACTGCTCGAGTATTTCCTGTCGACTTTGCCGGCTACGGAATCGATCCCGTAGAGCGCAGCCCAGAAGGGGCAATGGGACAAATCATCGAAGAGAGTGCTCGGCTGCTCGGACGCCGCAACGTGCTCTGGACGTTTGTGGCATCGAAGCTCGGGCCGTGTGCAGAGACTTCAGAACGATCACTCGTGTTGATTCCTCGTTCACTCGACGAAGCAATGCCGCGTGAGCAGAGGTTCGTCGCCGCAGCTCTCATGACGCGCGTCGCAACTGGAACGTCCATCTGCGATCCGCGTCGCGCGAATCCCGCGACGACTCGCGACATCGAGATGTTGTTGGGGGCCGCCTGCGACATCACGGTGCCCGAGTACACGCGAACCGGCGGTGGAAGCGTTGTCTACGAAGACGTGAAGAAACGCCTCGAAGCCGCGATTCAGGCAACCGGGGTTGCGGAGAACGTGCGCAAAGCAGCGACGCGCCTTGTTCAGGAGCCAGGTGGAATCCAAGGCGCCGCTGTTCAACGCACCGTTTGGCGCGCGTCTGCACGGGCGGCGCTACTCGCTTCACAAGATCCTTCGGTCGCGATTCCCGCGTTCCGTACCTACGCATCGATGTTCCAAGACGAAGGTGCCGAGCGGGCAGCCTACGAGTTGCCGGAGTCGGCGCTCGCGGTTCTTGGTTTCGTGCTCAGCGCAGAGCACGGGGCGATTCTTCGCCGACTAGGTGCGCAGATTTCGTGAGAATCTTCTTGTCTTCGGTACCTGAAAGCCGTTCCGAAATTAATCTGCTCCCGAGCTGCAAGCAGGCGGGAATCCCCGCTCGTCAGGACACGCCATGAGCCAAACAGCGATCGACATCAGTTGCCCGCATTGCAAGCAGAGCTATCGGATCAAGGTCGATCTTGATCGACTCTCGCGCGTTCGAACGCGCGCGGTGTGCGCTCGATGCGGGCAGCGATTCGATGTTGCGGCGCGATTGCGGACTTCGGAGTCCGCTCCGCGACCGGCTGACGCGAAACCCGACATTCAGGAAGTGGCCAACGAGAGCGAGCGGAAGGAGTTCGGCCACGAGCCACGTGCTTCGAGCGCTCCGATGCTTGCCTCTCGCCCCCCGACTACCGAGCTAACACGATCGGTGCCTCCAGAGGTTCGGACGTCCGCTCCGCCGCCGCGAGCGTCGTCGCCCCCGGAGGTGGCATCCGCGGACGGTCCGCCACAGACTGGCGCTGTAGTTTCCGGCGGTCGCACTTGGTTTTCCGCAGGGGCGCCGGGCGAGAATCGCAATTCGAACGTTGCGGCTCTCAAGCCAGCTGTCGGTGGAGAGCTGCCCCCGTCGCTGCCGCCAGAAGTTCTCGACGATGAGTTCGACCGGGTGTTCACAGACATCACGGCGCGTGCGAGCGCACCTCCGGCAGTCTCTTCTGAGGCGCCTCGTGCCCGGCTTTCGGATTCACCAGAGGTTGTGATCACCTCCGTCCCGCCCGACGACGACACCAACTACGACTACGAGTCCGACATGATCGAAATGGACGGAGCCACCAACAGCGGTGCTGTGGTCCCCGGTCCAACCCGGCCCCCGGAGCCTGCAGTTCTCACTGCACCACCGGCGCCTCGCACTGCACCACCGGCGCCTCGCACTGCACCACCGGCGCCTCGCACTGCACCACCGGCGCCTCGCGAGCCGCGACCGCGTATTTCCACCCCGGCACAGGGCTTCTCTATACCGCCAACGACGAGCGTCGCACCCGTCATGAAGACCGCGGCACCCGCGGCACCTGCAACCCCGAGTCAACGTCCTGTCGGGTGGAGCGTTCCGCCGGAAGCAGCCCGCCAAGCGCGCGCGGCGAATCGGTCTCTCACTCCCGCGCGGATGACCGCGCCTCCAAGCGTGTCGTCCGCTCCCCCGCGCCGCCTCTCTTGGCTCGAGCATGCGTATCCGGGCTTTGACGGACTCGTTGCGCGCGAGACGTGCGCGGCTCTCGCGCGGTTGCTGGAACACGACCCGCGTCAACGCCCCGTCGAATCCAAGCCGCCCGAGCGCAAGTAGGCCGCAAGTGCTACGTGTGCGGTGTTTTGAGCACAACTCTTTCAGTCCGTTCGACACTCGACCAGGCGTTCGCCCTCGGGCTCGTCGTGCTGGCCGCAACGCTGCCTTCGTGTGGTGTTGCTGGACGGAATCCCCGGCCGCAAGCGCTAGCGCTTTCGACCGAAGCGTCCGCAACGCACGTCAATGTTCGATCCTTTCGAATCACATGGGCAGGCGCAGAGCTCGCACCGCCGACGATCGAACGCAGCAAGGATTCGGCTCGCGCACGCGCCGAGACACTTGCCGGAATGCTCGCCGAACCCGGTGCGCAGTTCGCAGACATTGCTCAGGAGCATGCTGACGCGACGCAAGGATTCGATGCCGATCACGGAATCATGGTCGAGCCCACGACTGCCGCGATTCACGAGAACGTGAAGAGCCGAGCGTTTCGAATGAACGTCGGCGAGGTCGCCGGTCCGATACCAGCCGCCCG
>CAZWQH010000053.1:0-16311 GCA_964635815.1 uncultured Sandaracinaceae bacterium | reverse complement strand
CACGATGCGCGATTTGTACGTCCGCATGGTTACCGAGCGCCACGATCTTATTCGTGCGTGTGGTGCGCGACTGCACCCGCAGGACGCTCGCGACTATCACGCGCTATCTCGCGTTCTCACGCAGATCCAGCCCGATGTCGTCGTACATCTCGCAGCGGTCTCGCACGCGGGTCGCTCGAACAAGGACCCCTACAGCACGTTCGATCACAGCCTTCGCACGCTCGAGAACGCTCTCGATCACGCGCGCGGTCGCGTCGGCCATTTCATCTTCCTGAGCTCCAGCATGGTCTACGGAAACTTCCAGCAGGAAGTGGTCGCCGAGGAAGAGCCACTCAATCCGATCGGCATCTACGGCGCGCTCAAGGTCGCTGGCGAGAAGATGGTGATCGCCTACAACCAGGTCTTCGACCTGCCGTACACGATCATTCGTCCCTCCGCGTTGTACGGAGCTCGTTGCGTCAGCCGTCGCGTGGGGCAGGTCTTCATCGAGAGCGCGATGCGCGGTGCAACACTTCGTCTCGATGGCGACGGTGAAGAGCGTCTGGATTTCACGTACATCGACGACCTCGTGCAGGGCATTTGCCTGGCCATCGAGAAGCCAGAAGCGCGCAACCAAACGTTCAACCTCACCTACGGATCCTCGCGACCGATTCGTGACCTAGTTCAGATCACGAAGAAGTACTTCCCGGAAGTGAAAGTCGAACGCGTTGAGCGCGACAACCTCATGCCCTTCCGCGGCACGCTGTCTGTGGACAAGGCGCGCACGCTTCTTGGGTACGCCCCAAGTAATCCGATCGAAGTCGGATTCCCGAAGTACATCGAGTGGTATCTGCGCTTCCGCGACAACAAGGGAGTGACGGGAACACGGGATAGCGGTGTCCAACCCATTGCCACTGTCTGAGCACGGCGCATCTACGTCTCGCGCGGCGATTGCAGCGCGAGACGAATGGCTGTCCGCTGTGATGGAGCGCGATGTGTATCGCGTCTCGACATCTGCTCTGGAAGACTCCAGCAAGGCCGCGCTCGAAGATTGGCGCAGCTCACTGGCGCGTGGCGCGTTTGCGTACGCGAAGGTCCCGACCCACGCAGTCGCTGCGTTGTCGAGTCTGGAACGCGTCGGATTCTCCGTGGTGGATACGGCGATTACGCTCGAGCACGTGTCCCCAGCGAACGGGACGCGAGAAGGGAACGTCGAGACCGCGCTCGCGACTGCCGAGCACCGAGCCGATGTGCTCCGCATCGCGGAAACGGCCTTCAAATACTCGCGCTTCCACTTGGACCCGCGCTGCTCGGATATTGTCGCCAACCGAATCAAGCGCGATTGGATCCAGAACTACTGCGACGGAAAACGCGGCGACACTCTCAGCGTCGCGCTCTTGGTCGGCAGAGCGATCGGGTTCCTCGCTGCAATCGTGACGCCGGAAGTCTGCGCCATCGACCTCGTCGCGACGGACTCGGCTCACCAAGGAAAGGGTGCCGGTCGCGCACTGACGATGGCGTTCGTCGATCGGTACAAGTCGTCGGGTAAGCGTCTCATCGTGGGTACGCAGGCTGCGAACATCCCCTCCATTCGTCTCTACGAATCGTGCGGGTTTCGTTTCGCGCACGCGGAGTTCATCGCACATCTCCACAACGAGCAGTCCCACAAGGACCCACAAAGAGGGAACGACTCGCCCGATGCTTGAATGCTTCTTTCCCGTCGAAGTAATTCACCGAGAGCTCGACTTCCGCGTCGTCTCTGCCGTTCGCTTCGTACAACCCGGTCGTCGCATCTATCTCGGACAACATTCAGAGATGATGTGGCGCGTGAACACCGTTCGCGGCGGACTGTTTGTTGGACGCGCGTTCAATCCTGGCTTCCCGCACGTGGACATGACCGACTATCACACGCTGCGCGAGCGTGGATTCGCGTACGTTCATCTCGACGAAGAGGGCGCTGTGCTGGCAGGTGGACCGGACCGATGGAAGCAGGAGCTTCATCGCCGGCTTGATCCCACAAAGCTCTCCCCGGTCGACACGGTCGTGACCTGGGGCGACTTCCAGCGGGACGTTTATTCCTACGCCCCGGCGTCTCAACGCGCACACCTCGCGACGACAGGGCATCCGCGCTTCGACCTCTACAAGCAGGCGTACCGCGACTACTACCAGGCCGATGCTGATGCGCTGCGCGCACGGTTCGGGGACTTCGTTCTTATCAACACGAACCTAGCGGTAGCGAACAACGGGATCGGCCCATCGCACATCTTCCGTGCCCCCGCCGGATACCACCCCGAAGACCCAGCCAAGCGCTTGGACTACATCGACTACTGGAAGTACTCCATGCAGGCGCTTATTGCGATGATCCGGCTGATCACGAGGCTCACGATCGAGTACCCGAACACGCGGTTCGTCATTCGTCCGCACCCGTCCGAAAACCAGGGCCTCTACGAGGCGATCTTCAAAGACGTGAAAAACGCCACCGTCGCATTCGAAGGTTCCGTCTCAGCATGGCTGATCGCCTGTCGCGCACTTGTCCACGATGGCTGCACGACAGGCATCGAAGCAGCACTCGCGGACGTACCCATTGTTCGTTACCAGACGTACGCAGATCCACGGTTCGAACAGTTTCTCCCGAACAGCTTTGGCGCCTCGTGTCTCACCGAGGACGACGCCATCGCGGCGGTCGGCCGCGCACTCGAGCAGACGACGCGTGTGCCCACGGATTTCTCCGGTTTGGATCCGCAGGTCACCAACCTGATGGCGAACTTCAGTGGTGACTCATTCGAGCGCTTCGATGCTGCGCTGAACGACACCATCGAGCGAAGCGGTGTCCGCTCCACGCGCGAAGTTGCTCCGTACCAGCCGCTTGCTCGCGCTCATCGTGCAGTGGAAGCGGCCAAGCGAGTCGTTCGGCCGTTCACATGGCGAGCAAGCATGCAGAAGTACGCGATGCGAAAGTTCATCGGATTCAACCGCGCCAACGTGGTGGACCGCATCGAACGCGCGCAGAAAATCCTGGGGCGCAAAGTCCGGTATCGACAGTTGAGTGATGCGTTGGTCGTTATCGACGCGGATTGACGTACTGAGTAGCAAAAGAGGAACGAATGCATTTCGTCGCAGAGATAGGTCTGAATCACGACGGTCGCTGGGACCGAGGGTACGAGCTCATTCGCACGGCTGCAGAGGCCGGCGCGGACGTTTGCAAGTTTCAGTTCGGTCATCGTCGCCTTCCGGGCGAGCTCAATCACATCCCGCCTGACCTCGCGGTTCGCTTACGCGACTGGTGCGTGTTTTTCGGCGTGGAGTTCATGGCGTCGATCATCCACGAAGACACGTTCGATATGGCGCGGTCGCTCGAGCCGAATCGCTACAAGATTGCATCGCGAACCGTGGTCGAGAAACCGGAGCTCGTGAAGCGGGTGCTCGCGGAAGGCAAGGAAACGTTTGTTTCCCTCGGCTGGTGGTTGCGTGATGGGAACAAAGGCTGGCCATTCGGACCGCCGTCTTCGCTGCTTCGCTATGTGTACTGCGTCTCGAAGTATCCGACGTATCCCGCGGATCTCCGGGACATCCCGGAGACCTTCGGCTCCGACGGGTACTACGGCTACAGCGATCACACGCATGGCATCGCAGCGAGCCTGCTCGCCATCGCGCGCGGCGCGCAGATGGTCGAGAAGCACTTCACGCTGAACAAGGCCACAGTCGCGGTTCACAACGACCACATCCTGTCGCTCGACCCGAGTGAGCTCCGCGAACTCGTGGTGCACGGCGGAGCGCTCGCACGAACCGCCGCCGCGGCGCTCGGTCGTGGCGCAGCTCCCGCGGGTCCGCCTGTTTTGCCTCCGCTGACGCAATGAGTTCGGGTCGCCGACACAGCGTCGGTAGCGTCATTCTCTGTCGCTTCGATTCACGTCGGCTTCCGGGGAAGATTCTGGCGGACATCGATGGGCAAGCTCTGCTCGATCGGATCGTGGCTCGCGTGAAACGCGTGCCGCATCCGTTCGTCATTGCGACGACCGATGAGCCTGCCGAAGATCCGATTGCAGCCCACTGCACCGCTCGCGGGTACCCCGTTTTTCGCGGAGCCAAGGAAGACGTCGCCGGACGTTTCCTTGCGGCTGCACGGACACTTGGCGTGGACTACGCCTCGCGTGTCAGCGGAGACAATCTGTTTGGCGATTTGCGCGCGACGGATGCCATGTACGAACACGCGGCTTCGGGTGAATACGATTTCCTTACGAACGTGACACGACCCATTCGGATCACGCCCGCAGGCCTATCGATCGAGCTCGTCAAAGTGGATGCGTTCGCTCGCGCGTATGCGTCGTACTCCGACCCCGCCCATCACGAACACGTCACTCTTTGGTTTTACGACGCGGCCAATCTAGTTGCCGCGGGCATGCGCGCCTACATTCACACCGATTTTCCTCCGACACAGATCGAGTCGTTCGCGGTCGACACCCCGGAGGATCTCGCTCGGGCGCGTAAATTGTTCGCGACCTGTTCAAGCGAGCTCGGCGCGTGGCCCAGCTGGAAGACCGAGGATTTGCTGCGAATTGCGGCCGGTTGAACACGGACGACCCGCTGCGCAACATAGAGGAGTACGGTTGCAGTCGGGAACTTCGGTTGATACCGTGCTCGCACTTGTTCCCCCGAGCTCTGAGGGACTCGGGACATCCTGGAGGATTTTTCATGTTGGCTCGCAACCTTGTTGTCTCCGCTGCGTCGCTTTTGATTGCGGCGATCATCGGAAGTTGTTCCGCGGAAACCGTCCACACGGAGGGAACTCGACAAGGTCTGTCTCGTTGCTCCGGCGGCATCAACGGTGATGACGACTACTGTTCGCCCGGATGTCCTTGTCCGGCTTTGAACGGCGACTGCGACACCAACGCGGACTGCGACCCTGGGAATGTGTGTATGCACAACCAGGGTCTTCGTTTTGGCTTCCCGAGCAGTATTGACGTCTGCGCTCCAGCGACGTGTGCGAACCAAACGTGGGACGTCGGCGAGTGCGGTCAGGACTGCGGCGGCACATCGCAATGCGGCACGTGCGTGGTTCCGCGGGCGAGCAAAGGCTGCGGCGGCGTGAACGGCGAAGAGTTCTACTGCGACAACCCCAACTTCCCGTGCACCCAGGGCGAAGGCGATTGCGAGACGAACGCGAATTGCGCCGGCGGCCTTACGTGCGCGAACGGTGTTGGTGCGGCCTACGGACTTCCTGCGGGCACCGATGTTTGTGTAGGCAGCTCGTGCTCCAACGGCACGTGGGATGCCGACGAATGTGGCGTTGACTGTGGCGGTACGAGCGTGTGTCAGGCGTGCACGGTCAGCCGTCCTTCGAAGTCTTGTGGAGGAGTGAACGGCGGCAGCACCTACTGCGAGAATCCGAACAACCGTTGCGGGCTCGGCGAAGGTGATTGCGACGGCGACAGCGATTGCTTGCCTGGTCTGACGTGCGCACAGAACGCGGGTGCTCCGTTCGGACTTCCAGCGAACACGGACGTCTGCGTCGCGGGCACGTGCGGCAACGGAACGTGGGATGTCGGCGAGTGTGGCGTCGACTGTGGCGGCACTAGCGGCTGCCCTGCGTGCTCCGTGACACGCGCGAGCAAAGGCTGCGGTGGTGTCAACGGCGGTGACTTCTACTGCGACAACCCCACCCAGCCGTGCGCATCCGGCGAGGGCGACTGCGAGACGAATGCGGACTGCATGACTGGTCTCTCGTGTCGCAACGGTGTCGGCGTGGACTACGGCCTTCCTGCGGGGACCGACGTGTGCGTTGGTAACGCGTGCGTAAACGGAACATGGGACGTCAACGAGTGCGGCGTCGACTGCGGCGGTGCAACATCTGGATGTCCATCGTGCAGCGTGCCGCGCCCGAGCAAAGGCTGTGCGGGGATCAACGGCGGCGACTTCTACTGCGACAATCCCGGGGTCCTGTGCGGCCACGGCGAAGGTGACTGCGAAACCAACGCGAACTGTATGCCCGGTCTCACTTGTGTGAACGGCGTGGGAGCGGCATTTGGTCTCCCGCCTGGCACGGACGTCTGCGTGAGCAACGCGTGTTCGAACGGCATTTGGGATTCGAACGAGTGCGGCATCGACTGTGGCGGCACGAGCGGCTGCGGCACTTGCACCACGCTCGCTGCAAGCAAAGGCTGTGGCGGACTGAACGGCGACGACGCGTTCTGCACGAACCCGAACCAACCATGCGGCGTCGGTGAAGGCGACTGCGATGGCACTAGTCAGTGTGCGGGCGGACTCACGTGTGCGAACTCGGCAGGCGCTGCATTCGGCCTCCCGGCGGGCACTGACGTATGTATTGCGAGCACGTGCTCCAACCTTGTTCAGGACCCCGGCGAAGCAGGCGTCGATTGCGGTGGACCTTGTCCCGCGTGTGTCGGCCTCATGGGTACCCCGCAGTGGGCGACGTCTGCGACCGACGCGGACGAGCAGCAGATGCGTGCAATCGCAACCGACTCGGCAGGCAACGTGTACGTCGTCGGCTACTTCGTCGGAACGACCACCGTCGCGGGATCGAGTCTCACGAGCCTCGGCAGCTACGACATCTTCGTCGCGAGCTACAACTCGGCGGGAACGCCGCGCTGGGTGCAACGCTTCGGCGGCGCTGGCTCGGAGTTCGGTGTTGGGTTGGCGGCCAGCCCGTCGGGCGACGTGATCGTCACGGGTTACTACTCGGGAACGGTAAACTTCGGCGGGAGCGACCTGATCGCAATGAGTGGCGATCAGAACGCGTTCTTGCTCAAGCTGTCTGGCGCGTCTGGAAGCCACATTTGGAGCCGAAGCTACGGCGACGAGATGGGTGGCCAGCAGGGTTGGGCAGTTGCAACCGACGTCGCAGGGAACATCGCGTTCGCGGGTCAGTTCAACGGACCCACGGACTTCGGCGGTGGCACGATCGCCACGGCAGCTGGATGGAGCATCTTCCTGATGGGGGTGGATGCGAACGGCAACCATACCTTCTCGCGCGGTTTCGGAACTGCGGCAAGTAGTCAGAACTTCTGCCGCTCGGTCGATGTGTCGAGCACGGGTGACATCGTAATCTCGGGTCGCGTTGAGGGCGGCGCAGTCGATTTCGGCGGCGGCTCGCGCACGTTGGGTGGTGGTCGCGATGCGTATGTTGCTCAGTTCAACTCGGCTGGTGGGTACGAGTGGGACGTCGTGTTCGGCGACGCCGCAGAGCAGCAAGCCCGTCGCGTTGCGTACGATTCTTCGAATCGAGTTATTGTTGCGAGCTGGTTCCTCGGTAGCGCGAACCTCGGCTGCGGAGCGATCACCTCCACTGGCGGAACGGACTTGATGCTCGCGCGTCTTTCCACGACCGGTACGTGTGATTGGAGCATCAGCTACGGTGGCGGTGGCGATCAGTTCGTCGATGCTCTCTCGGTCGACGCGACGGATCGCATCGTGGTTGGCGGCTTCTTCTCGGGGAACGCAAACCTGGGCGGCGCAGTTCTCAGTAGCTCAGGTTCCACGGATTTGTTCATGGCCAAGTACTCGAACGCGGGCGCGCACTTGTGGAGCAAGCGCTTCGGTGATTCAGGCACGCAGGTAGGTGTCGGCGTTGCGACAGACGGCGTGAACAACTCGTACTTTGTCGGTCACTTCGACGGCTCGATCACGAGCGGGGCGTCCACGCTGACTGCGAATGGGCGGGATGGCTACCTCCTCTCATTCGCGCCGTAGCGGAACATGTCTAGCGCTTCATCGCTAGAGCGCAGAGAAGCTCTCGATTGCCGAGCCGATCGAGGGCGCTGAACGCGAAGTTGATGAGTGCTCGGCTTGCGCCATGTTGGAGCACTCCTCGACCGCGGCCCGAGAATGTTTCGAGCGTGCGGATGCTGTATCCAGACTGTTCGAGGATGTAGCGAAGCGATCTACGGGTGTGTCCGTACTTGTGAAACGGTGGGTGCACCGGAGACAGGCGCGACGACCAGTCACGACCGCGGAGTCGAAAGTACGAGTCGACAAGCCGTGTCATGTGTGAGTCGCAGTTCGGGACTTCTACGAAAAGCACTCCTTCACCCGTGAGTCGCTCACGCGCGTATTCCAGTAGAGCCCTGGGCTCATCGACGTGTTCGAGCACGTGATTGAGAGTGATCGCATCGAAGGTCTGGTCGCTCAGTGCCTCGACGCTTCCGAGAAATCCTTGATGGACCTGAATGCCGAGCGTGGTGCGTGCGTGCTCGCAAAAACGCGGGGAGGGCTCGACGCCTGTGACCGACCATCCGCGTGCCTTCGCACGGCCCAGGAACTCGCCTTTGCCCGCGCCGACATCTAGGAGTCGACCGGGGTTGACGTGTCGGGCCACCAGCTCGAGCCGCGTGTCGTACATGCCATCGAGGCCCTCGGTCTCCGTCGCTTGGTAGCGAGCCGGATCGTCGTAGTACGCGCGTTCCAACGCGCCCGCCTCTTCGATCGGCGGGTTCGTGAAAATGAACTCGCAATCACGGCACTGCACCACATGCGTCCAGAGGTGCGGCGATGCGTTTGGATTCGCTCCGGAGTGTTCACGATTACCTCGCACTCCGAGGACGCGCTGATCGCGAGCGCCGCAAAGCGAGCAAACGATTGAATCGAGTGGGCCGACGTGCCGTGGGCGGAGGTTTTGCGCTATGAGGTTCGACAACATCGTGGTGCTTCGTTCTCCCGCGGAAACTTTGTACATCACATTCGATGGTGTCCTCGAGCCGCTCGGATATTCGCAAGTGGCTCGCACCGTTATGGGACTGGGGCTGCGAGGTCGAGAATATACGCTGCTTTCCGTGGAGCGCAGCGCGTCCCTGGAGGATCGCGCGCGAGTGGACGAGCTACGATGCGAGCTCGAGAACGCCGGGGTCCGCTGGCACCCGATTCCGTTCGAAGGGGACAGCTCGCGAAAAGACGTGGCGAGCAAAGTTGGCCGAACGATTGCGGCGGCACTCAGGCTTTGTCGCGAGCGTGAGATCGGCCTGGTGCACGCGCGCAGCTACATGGCTGGAGCGATCGCGTACGGAATCAAGCGCGCTCTCGGGATACCTTACCTCTTCGATATTCGCGGCTACTGGATCGACGAGCGAGCAGACTTTGGTCATTGGTTTACCAATCCGTGGGTGTTCCGCTCTGCCAAGCGCATGGAGCGTGAGCTGTTTCGAGAGTGCGCGGCTGTTGTAAGTCTCACTCAGCTCGCCGCGGACGACATCACGAGCGGTCGATTCGTCCGATGGGATCAACGAAAGCCAGTTCGCGTGATTCCAACTTGCGCGGACTTCGACGAGTTCGTGCTGCGAGACCCGACGCAAGTGCAGAGCCGGGATCGCACGGATGCCGCTGCGGGTCTCGATGGCAAGCTCGTCCTCGCATACGTCGGCGCGATTAGCGCGCACTACTTCACCGAAGAAGCGATGGAGCTCTTCCGGCGTGTTCACGAACGTCGGTCTGATGCGCACTTGCTTTGCCTCACGCATCAACGCGAGCCGATGCTCGCCCTTGCAAACAAGGTGGGTGTTCCAGCGGATACAATCACCGTCGTGACCGCGCGCCATCAGGAGATGGCGGCGTGGCTATCGCGCGTCGATTGGAGCTTTCTCATGCTGCGCGCCAACTACGCGAAGCGCGCGTCCATGCCCACGAAGTTCGGCGAGCTTCTGGCTGCGGGCGTGCGACCGATTCACCATGGGTGCAACTCGGAAGTCGCGTCCTGGGTTTCCCGCTGCGGAACCGGCATCACGCTGCCGGACCTAAGTGAGGCCGAGCTCGAGCTAGCGGCAGAGCACATCGCGACGAGCAGCATCACGCTGGCGCAGCTACGCACGGCGCGCGAGCTCGCATTCGCACACTTCTCGCTTGCGAGTGGTCTCGACCGGTACGAAGTGCTTCTCGACGAGCTCGCGTCAGTCGCGAAGCGCTAACCGAACACTCGAAGGGCTTCGTCTGCGATGTGCTCCCCGATCGCGAGCGATGCGGTAGCCGCGGGAGAAGGGGCGTTGATTACGTGAAGAACGTTCGGCTCCGCAACGATCTCGAAATCGTCCAGCAAAGTGCCGTCGCGCCGCAGGGCCTGGGCTCGAATCCCTGCTCGACCCGGCTCCAGGTCGTCGGCCGTGAGCTCCGGGATAAGTCGCTGCATCGATCGCACGAACATGCTTTTGAACATCGAGCGAGCGACTTCGTACGCCCCAACGCGCCAATAACGCATCGCGATTTTCCACGTGCCAGCGAACGCCCAGCTCTCACGCGCGTCGCTCCACGAAAGCTCTCGCCTGTATCCAACGCGCGACATCGAGAGGACGGCATTCGGACCGCATTCGACGCTCCCGTCGACTCCGCGTGTCGCGTGAACTCCTAGGAACGGAAAGCGCGCGTCGGGTACCGGGTATATGAGGTGCTTGCAAAGGTGCCGGCGGTCCGGCTTGAGGTCGTAGTACTCGCCCCGGAACGGAATGATTTGCGTCTCGAGCCGTGTACCGAAAAGTTTGGCGACTCGGTCGCTCTGCGCGCCGGCTGCGGTGATGACATTGACGCCGCGTACCTCGGAGTTGCGTGTAGTCACGATCCACTCGTTCCCGGAGCGCACGGCGGCAGACACGCGTGAATCGAAGAGCACGCTTCCACCTAGGCGCACGAGCTCTTTTCGCAGAGCCTCGAGCACATCGGTGTAACGGATGATGCCTGTATCGAAGACCTCGAGGGCGGCGAGTGCGGCCACGTGCGGTTCACGCTCACGAAGCTGGTCCGGCGAGAGGCGCCGAGATCGGACTCCGTTGGCGTTCCCCCGCCGTTCGAGCTCATCGAGTCCCGGAAGGTCCCGCTCCTCCGTAGCCACGATCACCTTGCCGCATCGCTCTACGGGAAGTTGGTGCCGCTCCGCGAACTCGAACATCGCCTCACGGCCGGCAAGGCACAGCCGCGCCTTGTAAGACCCCGGTTTGTAATAGATCCCCGAGTGAATTACCCCGCTGTTCCGGCCGGTCTGATGCTCGCCTAAGCGCTTCTCCGCCTCGAGGACTGTTACAAACAGGCCTCGTTTGGCTAGAGAAACGGCTGTCGCGAGGCCGACAATGCCCCCGCCAATCACGATCGTGGAGCTATGACCCACTCGACCTCCGAGAGCTTCGGGAGAGTGTGGTCGGGAAGCGTGTAATTCGCTCACTCGCCCGCTTGAACATCCGGGGGCCGTTGTGACACATATCCCTCGATGAGCACCTCGCTTCTAGAAGAACGCAACGACTGTCCGTCGTGTGCATCCAACAGCATCCGCAAGTTCTACGAACGCACACGCGAGGTGTCACCAATCGATGCGACTTTGTTCGACGAGCTCGGCGAATCGCGTCGTCCCGTTCGCTACGACCTGTGCAGCGCATGCGGCCTTTTGTTCCTGAATCCGCGCTGGTCGGAGGCCGCTCTCACGCGGCTGTACGGACCGGAGAACATCTATCGGCGCGCAGCTCTCAACAGCTTCCGCAAACGCTCGGGCAAGCCCGACGCAACGGAGAAGGACTACTACCGCTATATCGACTCCACGTTCGATGACACGAGCAAGGTCCATCCGCAGCACAAGGTTCGTATGGACTGGATCGCAGCGAACGGCGGCAAACCCGGTTCGCTCGTGGCCGACGTTGGCGCGGGATTCGGCGGAGCTCGCAACACGATTTTGAACGCTGGCTTCCAGTACCGGGGCTTTGAGAGCTCGAACGAGATGGTCGCGCTCGCGAAGGAGCTTGGTCGCGAGCTCGAGTGTCGTCCCTTCCCAGAGGTCGCTCCCGCTCTCGCGGAAACCGCAGACATCGTATACACGGCCCAGTTCCTCGAGCACGTGGACGAGCCGGTGAAGTGTCTCCGCTCTCTGCGCGGCGCGCTCAAAGAGGACGGTCTGCTCTTCGTCGATGTTCCTTCGTGTCATTACTTCGCGTGGAACCCCGAAGACTTCCTCGGCACTGCTGGCCAACGCCGTCACTACATGAACTGGGGACACGCGGTGCAGTTCGACCACGTCTCACTTCACAACACCATGCTCATGTCGGGCTACCGTCCGATCGCCCACAAGTACGTAGGCTCGTGCATTTGGATGATCGGCCGAAAGACGCCGCAGCTCGAGATTCGGGATGGCTTCCTTCGCCCCTCGCGTCTGGAGACTCAGGTCAGCGTGAAGATGATCGACCCGATGCTCGAGCCCGTGAACCGCGCCTACCGCAAGGTCCGTCAGACAGCGAAGAAAGCCGCCGTCAGTCTCGGACTCATGTAGAGGCAATTCATTTCTCGGAACGGGCGGCCCTCGGCCGAAACGCTGCCACCAGGCTGCCTTTCGAGATCGCCCCGCTCGCGATGACCAAGAGTGGAAAGACGATTGCGCAAAGCAACGCCTTGACCGCGATGCAGGCGGGCAAGGGAAGCTTCTCGGCGAAGGTTCCGCATCCGTACGCGATGAACGCCGCCGCAGTGATCCTCATCCACGAGCTGTAGTGCCAATCGATGTGGTGCGCGCGCTGCCCGAAGTATGCGTGTGCGACGGTCGCTGCTCCGTACCCAATCGCGGTCGTGATCGCCGCTACTTTTGCGCCGTACTTCGGAATGAACGCGACGTTGAGACCGATGTTGAGACACGCCCCGATCAGCGTGCTCGTAGTGATCAAGACGGTCTTCTTTGCGGTGAAGCTGCTCTGTGACCAAAGGCGCCCGATGGCCTGTGCCGCGAATCCGAGCACGACCCATCCGACAAATGTAGAGGCACCCCAGTACTCCTCTGGAGTGAGCAGAATGAGCGCTTCCCGCGCGAGCGATGCGACTGCGAGGGACGTAATGGCTGTGATGAAGACACAGTGATTGCCCACCTCACGCACCGCCGCGTTGTTCGCTTCAGCCATGTTGCGTTGAAGAATGGGGAACAACGCTTGCCCAAGCGCGCCGAACATCAGCCCTGCAACTGCCGCGATGGCATAGCCGAGCGAATAGCGCCCGAGTTCCGCCGTGGAGACGTATGGCTCGAGCACGAGCCGGTCGGACGCCGCAAGAGCCCAAGTGCTGAGCATGTGTGGCAGCAGAGGAATGCCGAAGCGGAGAGCGAGGTCTGCGTGGGCGCGCGAGAAGGTCCAAGTCACGTGTGGCAGAATGACGCGAGCCGTGAAGATAACTTGCAACAGCCCAGCGAGCGCTTGAGCCTCAAGCTGACCTTGCGCGCCTCGTCGCAGCACTACGACGAACAGCGCGGTGAGCGCGAGGTTCGAAATCGTGATGGCCGTGCTGAGCTTGGCCGCCCGTGCCGTCTCTTCTCGAATGACGAGCAGTCCGACGCCAAAGTTGGAAAAGCACTGCAATGCACTCGACAGGGATATCAGCGCCATGTGCGGCCAGACGGGCAGTGACTCCAGCGAAGCGAGCTGGACGCGTGTCGTGAGGGCGAAGAATCCGATCGCTCCGATGGCTGCGCTTGCGGCCTGGAGCGCGACTACCGTCCCCGAGAACCGTTTTCGCTCTTCGATGTCGGCGATATCGAAGTGCAAGCGAGCGAAGCTCGACGTCAGGCCGAGGTTTAGAACCGTGCTGAGGATACCCGTCACGGTCGTCGCGAGGCCGACGATGCCGTATTCGGACGCCGGCATTGCGTGCGTATAGAGCGGAAGAAGGACAACCGACCCCAGACGCGAAGCTACCGCCGGCAACAGGAAGATGAGGCTTGCGACTGTTAGGCGTCTGGCTTCGTTTGAATGCGCACTCGCCATGGGGAACGGGCCGAACGGCGGTTTAGCACCTACCTATCGACGTATGCGAGCCACGAACAGGTCATGGCTCGTCGCGGAGGTGAGCGTAGTGCTTGCCAACTCCATCGCGCCACGGAAGCGTCCGGTGAGTAGGATGTCCCCGTTCGTCGTGAGGTTGATGAAGGCGGTGTCCTGGAGCTCAGCATCGCCCGTTCGTAGCGAATAGACAGGCGCGCCCGCGAGATCAAGCCCCACGACCCAGATGTCGCGCATGCCCGCCGCGGTGAGCGAGCCCGATCCGACCGTCACGCTTCCCTCGAAGGAACCCGCGGCGAACACCGTTCCGTCGGTGTCCGTGGCAAGCGAATCGAGATACTCGTTTCCGAAACCGCCGAGGGCGCGCGAATAGCGACACGCACCCGTGGGCGAAAGGCGAACCACAAGAGCATCGTCACCGCTGACGCGCGAAACGTTTCCGCATCCAAAGTCCACCGTGCCTGCGAAGTAGGTGGCGATTGCAATATCGCCATCTGGCAGCACAGCGATTCGGCGCCCCTGTTGGTCTTCTGTGTCGCCGTAGCGGTTCGCCCACACCACCGTCCCGCTCTCACTGAGACGCGCAACGAACGTGTCGCGGCCGCCTGCGCTCGTCAGCACCGGCGAGAAGTCCATCGAGCCCGTGAACTGACCGGCGAGGTAGATCACCCCGTCGGAGCTGACCGCGACTGCGCCGCAGCGTGCGGTGTCGGTCGCGTTTCCAAAACTCTGTGCCCACTCAACGGTTCCGGTGCTGGACAGGGCGAAGACAATAACTCGCCTACCGGTTCCAGCCGGCAGCGTAGTCGTACCAATCGTCGGTGCGCCTGAGCTGTGCGCGCAGACCACGATGCCGTTGTCCCGCGGATCGACTGCCGCCCACCAACCTTCTTGATTGCCGTCCGGATCTCCATAGGTGCGCGCGAAAAGGGCGTCTCCGTTTGAGTCGAGCTTGGCAACGAACGTGTCCCACTCTGTCGTGTGCGTATTGACGAGCGCGCCGCTCGAATTCCCAAAGTCGATTGTGCCGCCGAAGTACCCAGCGACAACGATGTTGCCCGCGGTGTCGAGAACCAAGCTCGACGCGAACTGCGCGGATGCGTCGCCGATTCGTTTGCTCCAGACATGCGCGCCGGCGGGGGAGAATTTTGCGAGGAAGAGATCTTGCGCACCGAGCGACGTCAGCGCTCCGCCCCCGAGGTCGATCGACCCTTCGAAATGGCCGAACACGTAAACGTTACCTGCGGCGTCGCTTGCAATGGCGCGACCCACCTGGTCTTCCGCGGCGCTTCCGTAGCGAGCGGAAAACTCCGGTGTGGTCGAGGCATCGCGAGGGGGCGACGCATCGGCGATTCGAATCACGTCGGGGGCCGCATCTCCCGGCGCTACGACGTCCGGATGCGCGTCGATGGCCGGAGCCGTTGCATCACGCACGTCGATAGCGGGGACGTTCGCGTCGGTCGCCTGCACCGGGACGTCAGCGCGATCGCTTGCAACGTCCGTACGGACCGACGCTTCGGCGACAGCTCCGTCGGGCGGCAGGCCAGAGTCGACTCCCGCAGGCAGAGCATCCGAGCCGCATGCACCGGTCAGTAGCGTGAAAATGAGTGTAAAAGTGACGTTGGTTCGTGAGAAAAGGTTGATGGATTTCATAAGGGATAGGCTGTGTTTCGAGCTCGGCGCCTGAATGTGGCGAGCGATGGGCATAGTACAGGATGAGAGCAGATTCGGTTGCCCCGACTATGGCGCGCATTCATTTCTTCTTGGCGACATCTCGGGGCGACGCTTGCGGGTTGGCCCGCTTGAATACCGAGCACGCACGGCGTAACTAACC
This sequence comes from uncultured Sandaracinaceae bacterium, assembly GCA_964635815.1. Classification (GTDB taxonomy): domain Bacteria; phylum Myxococcota_A; class Polyangia; order Polyangiales; family JADJQN01; genus CAZWQH01. The sequence continues at coordinate 765 of CAZWQH010000053.1, read as the reverse complement.
GTCCGCACACATGTTTGGGCTCACACATCGGTTGAGTGACGACTACGTCTCGCACTATCGCCAGTACGGTTTCGGGTTGGCACGCGGAGTGATCGCTCCTGAGGAAGCAGAAGATCTTCGCGACACTTGCCGCAAAGTTTGGGACGAGACCGGTGGAAATCCGGGTGACGTGTTCTCCCACGCGTCGCTCCGAAAGTTCGCGCTGGATGAGCGAGTGTTGAAGGTAGCGCGAGCGGTGCTCGGCCCCGACCTCGTGTATTTTGGTGACAGCTCGTTCGGCGTTCAGCACAAGCGCGAGCGCATCCTTCACACGGACGCGAAGGCTGATCCGGATGATCCTTCGCGTAGCGACTATCCGATCGTTCGATTCGGTTTCTACCTTCAAGACCACGTGCACCATAGCGACGGTCTCAAGCTGCGTCCCGGTTCGCATCGCACGCTGCTTTGGACGCCTCGCAACCTTGCGCGAGTGGTGCTGAATCGAGGCACCGCGCATCGCATTCGACCGGCGGCTCTCAAACCAACCCCGTTCTTCAACGTGCCTTCGCGCGCGGGTGATCTGGTGTTCTGGAATCTCCGTACGCATCACGTCGGCCACGCAGTTCGCCTGAGCGGGCTCGAGAGACTTTCACTTCCGCCCGAAGTGGAGAACGTAATCGAGCGCTATCTACCGACTTCGTTCATGCGGCCGCTCGAGCGCGACCGCTACGCACTTTTCATGTCGCTCGGTGCTCCCTCGGCCGCGCTCGATCGATACATCGCGGA
>CAZWQH010000052.1:5648-16501 GCA_964635815.1 uncultured Sandaracinaceae bacterium | reverse complement strand
GGTCAACGCTGCCGCGACCGGTCCGAACTGGCACGATCGGGTAAGCGCTGTCGTGATGCGTGTCGCTGACGCTGAGACTGCAATCCCGCTGCTCTACGACCTCGCGGGAGCAACGCGCGGCGATGCACGCGCACGCATCTTGGCGCGAGCCGCTGAGTCCTCGTTCCGAGCAAGGGATTTGCTCGCAGCGTCGAACCTGGCGGAAGAGGCCCTTCAGGCTTCGAACGACCCGCGCGCACTTCAGATCTTCGACACCGTCGTTCTCGAAACCAAACGAGTGGACCTCATGCGACGTGTGTACGACGGGCTCTGTGCGCGCGCGATCGGACGGCATGGGGAGCGAGCTCTTCGCTACCGGTTGGGCCGCTTGCTAGAGCGCAACAAGGACCCACACGCAGCGCACGCGGAGTATCGTCGCGCATTCGATCTCGACCCGAGCCCGGGCGTCGTCTTCCAAGCAATCGATCGCAGTGCACATCAGAGCGGAGAGTTCGACGGCTTGCTTGCCGCACTATCCGAGCTTGCGAGCAAAGCGCGCCATACGGACGCACGGGTCGCGTTCTTGCGCCGCGGTGCAGATATTCTTCACAACAGACTAGGAAATCTCGAAGGCGCGGGGCAGATGCTGTTCGATGCTTGGACGACGAGCTCGGACGCCTCGAACGAGAAAGCGCTTCGAAACCTGCTGCGCGCCTTCGAAGCACGACGCGCGACGCGTGAGCTGGCTGATCTACGTGGTCGGATGGTTACAGCACTCCGCGAGCGAGGGGAGAGCAGCTGGGAAGCCGCAGACAAAGTGCTCTCGCTCCTACGGGCTGTCGAAGTTTCGATCGAGCACGGCGGGCCGAGCGATGAGATCCAGACTCTGACCGCATCAATCGAGACTGAGATTCCAACCCTCGAGACCGACGTGCGAGTTACCTCGCTTACTCGGCTTGGCGAGTTGCTCCGTGATCGGGAAGACCTCCGCGAAGTTGCCGCCCGGATGGTCGCGAGCGCTCTTACACTTTCGCCGGATGATCCCGACCTCCGAGCGTTAGCTGACAATCTCCCGACAGACCGGTCGACGGACGTCGACCTCCCTCGTCCTCCGTCGCTGAGACCTTCGGGGCGTCCGCGTCGACTCGACGAATCCACTCCCGCGTACGAGTATCAGCGCCCGACCGTCCCCCCCAAACCAAATGAGGACGGAACGCTACCCAAGAGCCCGGAGGGCAACAGCACCGAGACGCCGCTCTCGACACATTACGCAAGCCGAGGACACGATGCGGCGTCGCGGCTCGCCGATGCGAACAATGCGTTTGCTTCGGGCGACTACGCGAACGCGATCAAGCTCGTTGCAGGCATTCCTCCTGATCCGACGCTCGCGGGGGCGATCCGGGCAATCTTGCGACGCATCACTGTACTGAAGCCCGATGCGCCTCAGCTCTTTAGTCTTCTGGCACGGAACGCGTTAGACCGTGGTTCGGAGCTAGAGGCGCACATCGCCACTCGAATCGCGTGGGCGCTCGGCGATTCGTCGGCGGACAACCGCCTGACGGGCGCGCTCGACGGACCGATCCGATACGACCTAGCCCGTGCGTTTATCCGCGGCGGCGACAACGCGCTCGCAATGTGCCTCGGAATTGCGTGGGAGACATGCCCACAGCTGTTCCGAAAGGAGCTGGCGGATCTCCGAATCGCACCGTCCGATCGTGTCGGTGTGGGAAGCGATTCGGTCGTCGGGCGTGCGTACGCGAGCTGTATACCCGTCCTCGGGCGCGCGCTTCCGCCGCTGTATCTGTCCCGTGAGCAACGCACCCTTGCCCGGGTCATCCCCACGCTTCCGCCTGCAATCGTGGTAAGCGCCCGCGCCCAGGTCATGTCCGACGATGGGTCGTTGGCGCAGCTTCGATTCGCGCTAGCTCATGCAGCCGTCCTCTCCTCACCCTCACTCGTCCTCGCGAGCGCGCTCGAGACCGACCAGTTCGAACGATTGCTCTCTGCCATGTGGTTCGCATTCGGACCCGCCCCGCTCTCGCAAACACTGAGAACGCCTCCCCGCAACGCCGCATCGCTCGTGGCCGACCTGTGGCAGATGGTGCCTCCTCCAGAGCAGCGCCGCATGCGCGACCTGCTCGCGCCTCTGCGGAGCGCAGAGGTGGCCTCGGTTCGACGCGCAGCCAACGAGGAGTCGCTTCAGGCAGCGTTGTTCGCCGCCGGAGATCCTGGCCACGCAATCCGGACTCTCTACACTCTCGAGCGAGCTCAGACCGGATCGATTCCTCCGCCTGCGGCAGATGCGCCCTACCGCGAGCGCCCGAGCGGCGCGCCTTCGGAGTCGATGGCGGACTGGGCGGCGCGATCCGAATCACTTCGAATCCTGATCGAGTGCGCGCTATCGGACGACTACATTCTTGCGTTAGCCGCAGATCAAGCGGATGCCGTCCCGCTCGTGCAGAACACCACCACCTCGTAACATCGCTCGACGCTCAGAAGCCAGCCGTGGGCAAACGAAAACGCGCCAAGGATTATGCCCGGCGCGTCATTGGAATCGGTCGCGTCATCCGCGACGAAGCGTGCTCACTGACAAGGAATCGCGCAGCTGCGCGTGTACGGGTAGCCATCTTGGCCGGGCTTGCACGAGTTCTCGAGAAGCAGCTTCTCGGCTTCCGAAAGACCGCGCGCAGTCGACACGCCCATCGCATTCATGCACGTCGTGCAGATTGCCATGCAGCCGCGGCAAAGCCTGACGGGCCATTGAAACGGCAAGCCCGAGATCTCGACTCCACCCGCCGTACGTCCGATCGGCTTGATCGTCACGATGACTTCGAGGAGATCGATTCCCGCATCGGTCAAACCCTGACGGAGCGCCTCGGTGATGCTTCGCGGAAGGATCGTCATCGCGCCTACGCCCTCACCTGGCGACGTAGCGTTTCCAGCGTTCACGAAGATGGACTCCGACGCGACCGTGTACTCGCCGAGATACCGTCCACCGTCGCGCAAGAACTCTAGAGGCTGACCGTCGGCGCCCGTGATCTTGATGATCGCGCTGTGGACGTACATGCTGTTCGTCTCGCCACGGAACGGAGCGGTCGACGCTCTCTGCAAAAGGTTCGAGCGCACGACGGGGATCAAGTCGTAGTCGATATTCGCGATGTTCAGGTCGAGGCTGCCCGACAAACGAGCAATGCTGCTCGGCGATACCGCGCAGGTATCGTCCGGCTGTGCGTTGATTCGGATGAACATGCTGAACGAATCGGACGCACACGAAATCGTCGGCATAACGAGGACAACGAGAAGCAACGCAAGAAGTCGATTGGTTCGCATGAGCTCTCCACACGCTCGGGTTCCCTGGAGGTCCGAGCCCTTGACTGGATCAGCGACGCAGATCGTCCTGAACCACTAGCTCAGCCAGCGTAAACGTTTCTTGTCGTTCGATCCAAGAAACGCGCAACTGAGCGGAACTCTCGACGCAACTGCCGCCACGGAATCGAGTCGATCACACCGGCATTCGAGTGAAGACGGTACATTCGCGCGTCAGCCTGCACCCGTTTCTTGTCGGCATCCAAAAAACCATGTGCGGCGTCTGCCCACAGTGGCGCACGCGTCGGCAAGCCGCTCATCCGGAGAATACTTTCGACGGCACATCGAACGTGGGGATCCGCGCCGCACGTCTGCTCCATCCACGCAAGCTCGAAGCAGAGGCCTATGCCGACGGCTTCTCCATGCAGCAGCGCTCCTGCGGACGCAGATTCGACTGCGTGCCCCCACGTATGACCCAGGTTTAGAGCCAAACGGTTTCCCTGGTCGCGCGGATCAGCCGCGACGACGCGCGCTTTGTGGGAGACGCAAACCTCGATCACTTCGTCCAGCACGGCCGGATCACGCGCCAACAGCTGAGGCAGCTTGGCCTGCAGCCACTCAAGTCGATCGTCGAGAATCGCGTACTTTGTGATCTCACCAATCGCACTTGCAAACACTCGCTTCGATAAGCTCTTCAGGAACCATGAGTCGATCAGAACCGCCACCGGCTGATGGAACACGCCGATCACGTTCTTGGAGAAGCCCGCTGCACCTCCGGACTCGAGGTCGAGCCCCGTCTTCCCGCCGATCGAGCTGTCGATCATGGCAAGGAGAGTCGTTGGAACATGCGCGAGCGGCACCCCACGCATCCATGTTGCAGCAAGGAAACCGACCAAGTCGCCGATCGAGCCGCCTCCCATGGCGACAGTCAGCGTCGTTCGATCAACCTCATATCGGTTCGCGACTGCAAGGAGCTCTAGAAACGAATCCCAACCCTGCTTTCCGGCCGTCGAAACTGTCGTGACTCGCGCACGGATGGAGCGCGCGACGCGTGTCAGCACCTGAGGCGGTATCGAGGAATCGGCGACCAACCAAGACGCGCTGCCCTCCCCCAACTCACTCGCACGTCGCGAACCCGGGCGACGAACCGAACCAGCCGTGATTCCGACATCTCCGTCGAGCCAAACAGGGTACGAATCACGGCCGAGTGGAACGACGACCGATCGTTCCCGCCACGCGCGAAGAATCCGTGACGTCATGACGCGCGTGGCGACCTCATGGGTTGAAACGCATTCGTGAGCTTCCATGTATCCGGGCCCTCGGGCCAACATGTACCGCTCCACCGACGCCGCTCGATTTTTCACCTTTGCGAACGGACCTTCATTCTTGGATCTCGCGCGCTTCGCGGCCCGTTCGGCAAGCACACTATTCGGGGCCGTGAGCGATACGACGCGGGCCTGCTCGAGCAGCCTGCGGCGAACGTCCGAGTCGAGAAGCGTCCCTCCCCCGAGAGCGATGACGGTACTCGGTGACGCGACGCGCATGACCCCGCGCAAGACGTCTAGCTCCACCTCGCGGTAGCGAAGCTCCCCGTGCCTACGTGCAAAAACAGCGGGCGCGCTTGCCGTGAGTGCGGCAAAGCGCTGATCCAAATCAACGAACGTTGCTCCGACGCTCCGCGCAAGGCGCCGACCTATCGTCGACTTTCCCACGCCGCTCGGCCCGTTAAGGAGAAGTGGCTTAGTCGCCTTTGCGCGCATCGCTGTGTTGTTTAGACCAGTGAGCCAAGTCTGTCGCCTCGGCTCTCCAGCTCTCGACACGCCCGCGAAGCTCACGAAGTGAGTCTCCCCCGAACTTCTCGAGGACGCCTTCGGCGATGACTATCGCCATCATGGCTTCGGCGACCACGCACGCAGCGGGAACCGCGCAGATGTCACTGCGCTCCCAAAACGCAGACGAACCCTTGCCTGTCCTCAGGTCCACGGATCCGCGACGGTCCTTCGCGGAACGGACACTCGGGAGCGGCTTCATATAGGCAGTGCAAATGATCGGCTCGCCGTTCGTGATCCCCCCTTCGATCCCACCCGCGTGATTCGTGGCGCGCTCGACCTGACCTGCGCGTGCCCGAAACGCATCGTGCGCGCGCGAACCGAGTGCCCGCGCGCTTTTCACGGCATCGCCGATCTCGACACCCTTGATCCCGGGAATTGAAAGGAAAGCGCCACCGATTCGTCCGTCGAATCGTCTATCCCATTGAGCGTACGACCCCAAGCCAACTGGAACTCCCCGAGCAACCACACGAAGCTCACCGCCTAGCGTTTGTCCCTTCGCACCCGCTGCGTGAATCGCCTTTTTCATTCGCGCCGCTGCCCCAGTGTCGTCGCATCGAAGCTCTGGCACGAGGGGCTTCGATTCAGGGTCAGCGCGACCGGTGTCCCATCGCTCCGCGATGCGAACCGTCCCGATCGCTCGCACACGTCCAACTACGCGGATGCCCAGATCCGTGAGCAGGCATTGCACGAGAGCGCCTGCGGCCACGCGCGCACACGTCTCACGTGCACTCGCGCGTTCGACGACGTCACGGATGTCGGTGAGTCCATACTTCGCTGCACCGACAAAGTCCGCATGCCCGGGTCGCGGGCGAGTGATCGGTACGACCTCGCTCGTCCCTCCGAATGGTGCGAACGCATCACCCCAGTTACTTGAGTCCCGGTTCGGGATGCGTATTGCGACAGGTGCGCCGGTCGTACGACCGCGGCGAACTCCACCCTCCACGCGCCACTCATCGCGCTCGATCCGCGAGCGACCGCCTCGACCGTACCCAACTCGTCGTGCACACAGCGCACCTTCAATTGCGGCGGGCTCCACGCGGATACCCGCGGGAAGCCCGTCGACAATCACTGTTAGTGCCGAGCCGTGCGACTCGCCAGCCGTAAGCCAGCGGAGCATCGTCTACTCAGTTCCGAATCGACTCGTCGCGATTCACGATGCGCGGCGTGAGGAAGATCAGGAGCTCACTGCGAGAGTCCGTCACGCGGCGACGCTGGAAGAGCGCGCCGAGAATGGGGATATCACCGAAGAACGGAATCTGGTTGATGTTGTGACCCGTCGTGCGCGAGTAGATGCCACCGATGACGGCAGTGTGACCGTCGGGGACGAGGAGATCTGTCTCTGCTTCGCGCTTGAGAATCGTGGGGTCACCGCGGTTGGAGGTACGCGTGAAGTCAGGCTCGTCGCGCGTAACCTTCACGTGCATCGCGACGGATCCATCGCTGGTCACGTGGGGTCGGACACGAAGCTCGAGTTTCGCCTCTTGGAAGGCCGTCTGGACACCTTGCGCGCTGACCTGCGAGTACGGAATCAACGTTCCTTGCGCAATGTGCGCTTCGGCGTTGTCGAGGGTCAAGATCCGGGGAGAGCTCACGATTCGGAGCGTTCCATTGGCTTCTGCGGCCGACAACCTGACGGAGAGGTTGACCGCTCCGCCAAGACTTCCGAGGGAGAGACCGAGCGCGCCGCCTTGTCCTGTACCGACCGTCGCAGGGAGGTTGACCGCAAAGTTGGGGACAGGAACACGCGCCGCGAACGGGCTGAGACCTTGGCTCGGTGTATCACCGTCGTAGTTACCGCCGATGACGGAGAGGTCGGACGGGAACACGAGACCCGTCGGATTTCCCGTGGCGCTATTGAGCGTGACGTCGCCGCCCCACTGAATACCGACATCGCGTGCGTACTGACTCGATGCTTCGACGATGCGAGCTTCGACCAGGACCTGCGGCGTCTGCGTGTCGAGATTGCGAACGAGCGCCTCGACGTCCTCGAGATTCTCGACCACGTCGCGCGCGATCAAGACGTTTGTGCGCGCGTCGACCGAAACCGTTCCGCGGGAAGAGAGAAGCTCTCGGGCACGCGCCGCGAGATCTTCCGCTCGCGCATAGCTGACTGGAACGATTCGGGTCTCGAGCGAAGCGAGAAGCTCGTTTTGCTTACGCCGCGCTATCGCGAGCTCGCGCTCTTTCTCGAGCACGGCGAGGGGCGCTACGCGAATGAGGTTCGTGCGTCGAACGAGGCCAAGCCCCTTCGCCTGGAGAATCACGTCGAGAGCCTGGTCCCAGGGAACGTTCCGCATACGGATCGTGACCTGACCGTCGACGTCGTCACCGGCAACGATGTTCACGCCACCGACCTCTGCGAGGAGACGCAGGATGTGTAGAAGATCGGCATCCTTGAAGTCGAGATCGATCCGGCGACCCGTGAATCTACGGGCACCGCGTGCAGCCGACACCTGCAGCGGAACGTCAGTAAGGAAGCCCGCGACCTCGCCCGTTTCCACGAGCTCATCGCCGGTTTCGCTTGCGTCAGCAACGGGCGCCTCGCGCGCGAGGATTCGCGACGGCGGGCGGGTCGTGGTCGGCTCGGGAGCCGCGAACATCCATACGATGCGATTGCCTTCACGCACCGCCGTCGTGCTCGTCGGAGAGGCGCGTTCGACTTCGACCACGGCACGTCCCTCACCGCGGTAGACGCGGACTCCACGAATGACGGAGCCTTCGACGGGCGAGGCGAGCGGCGGAAGCGAGGCAAGCGTTGCGCTGGGGATCTCCAGCTTTGCGGGGCCTTCATTGCCTGGAGCGACGCGAAATTCAGCGGGACGACTGAGCTCGATGATCACACGATCACGTCCATCACGGCGCTCCAAGCTCACGCTTCGAACCGATACCGGACCCGTCGGAGCAACCGCTGGCTCTTCTTCCGTCTCCGCAGAAACCTCTTCGAGACTCACTCGGATCCCGTTGGACTCCGCGCGGGCGCGATACGTAGCGGCGCTTGAGAGCGAGAGCTCGACGCGAACACCGCGTGCAGTGCTCGACGCGTTGATCTCGCGCACGATGCCTTGCGCAGACGGAAGCGTGAACCCCGATTCCGGGAGCGTGGCTCCGTCGACATCGACCACGACCGTCCTGCCTTCATCTCGCGAACGAACCGAGTAGGTTGGCACGGTGAAGCGCCCGACCACGTTCACGTCGACTCCGTGAGCGGATCGCGTGAGCTGCAGCCCCACGGGAGTTCGCTCGCCGTCAGCTCGAGCGGATGAAGTGACTATGCCGAACGCGAGCGCACAGATCAGGCCAGCCGTAGAACGTGACTTGCGAGTCAGGAACGATGTGATTCCTGACGCCTTTCCGACTGCGTGCACGTCGGAAAGAATGTAATTGCGGATGCGCATTGAAGAGCTCCTTCGAATCAAACAACAGCGCGCAACTGCGCGATGGTCCACAGCCATTCTCCGGTGTGTTGCGCCGGAGATCAAAAAACGTGCAATCCCAAATCCGTCAGACGGGACCGGACTCGGGATTCTCGCCCTCTGGATAGAGGGGAATGATCTTGTGCAGCGACGCCGCATTTGGCGTCGACGGATCGTCGCGAGAAAGAACCACCTCTGTTGGACGGATGCGCTCGACGCGCCAGTTCAGCGTGACCGGGAGTCCCTGCGCGCCAGACTGAACAATCTCTGCACGACCGACGTAGTCTCCGCGTTGAACCGTGATTCCTTCTCCCGACGCATCGATGAGAGTGGCCTTCGGACTTGCGATGCCACTCACGATCGCGATGACACGAAGATCCGCTACACCAGCGGTCGGCAACAAGACCGGACGCTGAACTTTCGCACCCGCGGCAACTGCCCCGTAAAGGTCGCGAAACGCGCGGAATGGGTCACGGCGCGAATCGCCTTCGAGGAAATCTTCGTCGCGAAACATCGCCGCGGGACGCGGCGGCGCCGGGGTCTCTCCAGCGGGCGGATCGATAGGTGCGTTTGGATCTCCTGCCCCCGCAACGGTGGTTGGAACGACTGGCGTTGCACCGGGAGTCGCGGGAGTTACCCCCGTCGCATAATCCGGCCCACACGCAGACGTAAACGCCAACGCGAGCAGAATGCTTGGAAGTGGGAAAGAGCGTCGCTCGTTTCGTGGGCCGTCAGCCATCGTCGTTCTCCTGAGCTGCATGTCAGTTTGCGGGCGGTGTTGCGGCCGCCACGTCCGGAAGCCGATACGTCGTCGCCATTACCTTTACGTTCAACTTCACGTCGTCGCCGTCGATGTTCGGCTCGGCAAGACTGATATCTTCCATGCTGATCGCGCGATCGAGCTGGCTCACCGCGAAGAAGAACTTCGCGATCGCGAGGAAGCGACCGGCGATACTCAATTGCACAGGAATCTTGACGTATTGATCCGAGGGCTCCTCGGGACGTGGCTCGACAAGCTCGAGCTTCAGCCCTGCGACTTCGGCCGTGCGATGCAGGTCCTGGAGAAACGCCGCAATCTCGGCGCGTTCTGGCAGGATTCGTTTGTTCTGACGATCCATCGGAGCTCGAAGAGCCAGCTCGCGACTCTTCTGCGTGTACTCGGCAAATCTGCCCTTCGCAGTCTCGAGATCAGCTGTCTTCGTTTTGAATTCGGTCTGAGCGCTGATGAGGCTGTCTGAAAGTGGAACGTGAAACGTCACGTAGTAGATCGCAATGACCGCGCCCATGATTGGAATCGCGATCGCCGCCTTTCCCGCAGCGGGCATCGTTGCCCATGAAAGTCCCTGCTTGGCCGCCATACGCCTAGATCTCCTCTGCCAACACTAGTAACGAACCTTGCACGTCAGCTCGAAGAGCGTTTGCTGCCCGTCTTTGTCGGCTTCCGTTTTGGTCAACTGAACCTCTTCGAAGGTCTTGGACAGCGAGAGTCGACGAATGAGCTCCGCTACGTCGTCGTTGCTCTTGCCAACGCCGCTGATCACGCACGCACGCTGAACCTCTTCGAACTTGGTTATCCACAGTCGGCGCGAGTCCCATCCCGCGTTGAAGCCAGCGAGCGGATTCTCACGCCGCAACTGCTGGAGCGCAGCCTCGTCTACCGTCGGACCACCACCGCTACTCAGGATCTTCGAAATTTCCATGAGCACTCGAGTGGGCCCGAGACGCGCACGCTGAAGCTCGTCGGCAACCTGCTCGAGTTTCTTGCTTCGATCCAGCGCGGCTTCGATTTCGGCGAGCTTCTCACTCGCCGCCTGCTTCTCCGCGATCTCCGCGGTGAGCCGCTCGTTCTTGACGCGCTGCTCGTTGAGTTCGCTGTCCGCTTGCCACCAGGCAATCGCGCACGCGACGCACGCGAGAACGGCGGCGATGACGTAGATCGCAATCCAGACCTGCGGATTGTCTACGCTTACCGCCGAGCCCGTAGCACCCTTGCCACCCTTCTTTGCTTGCGGAAGTAGGTTGATGCGAATCATTGCGTTCGCTCCTTGTCACGCCGAAGGGCAAGCCCGAACGCGACCGCAGCCTGCGCGGCACGCGAGTTCAACTCACCGACATTGCTCTTGTCGTCTGCGCTAGCGACCGCGAGAGGATTCAAAGCCTCCACGGGAACCCGTGACCTACGTGAGATTGCGTCGAGCAGCGCTCTAACATTCGCAGTGCCGCCACTCACGTAAACACGACCGACGTCCTTGTCTCCGCTCGTCGCTAGATAGAAATCCAGCGAGCGCTGAATCTCACCCGCGAGGGTTTCGACGCTGGTCTG
>CAZWQH010000052.1:0-5638 GCA_964635815.1 uncultured Sandaracinaceae bacterium | reverse complement strand
ATCGGGCACTTCCTTTGGAACAATGCCCTTTCCACCGCCGCATTTGTACGCCTCAGCTTCTTCCTGGCTGACGCCAAGCGCTCGCTGTATCTCCTCCGTGATCGAGTTCCCGGCGTTCGCGATATCGCGAGTAAACGCGGTGGTTCCACTCGAAAGGATGTTCAGCGTAGTAAGCGAAGCACCGACGTGAAGCAGCACGACGGTCTGCCCCTGCGCAGGCAACCCGTACGCGTGCTCGAAGCAGTTCTGGACAGTGAAGGCGTCCAAATCCACGACCTTCGCGCGCAGCTTGGCTTCCGCAGCAAGCGAGGTGATCTCGGAGATCTCCTCCTTCTTCGCGGCGACGAGTAGGACATCCATCTGTCCCTGCGCCTCGCGACGATTCAGCACCTCGTAGTCGACCTGAACATCTGCGAGGTCGAACGGTATGTGCTGTTCAGCCTCCCAGTTGATCTGCTCGGCCAGCTCGGCCGCCGTCTGCAACGGCATGGTGATCTTCTTGATGATGACACTGTGACCGCTCGCGCGGAGTGCGACATCACGGCGGCTCTGCTTATGAAACAGGCGTTCAAGCCCTTCCACAATAGCTCCACGATTCATAATGCTGCCGTCGACAACGGTTTGAGCGGGCAAAGCCTGATAGCCGAATCGCACAAGGCGACGCGCTTTTGCTTTTTCCTCTATCTCAACGAGCTTGATCGAGCTCGACCCAATATCGACACCAACGAGGTGTTTTCCTTCGGACATGCGAGGGCATCACTCCTCCTCGCCAAATACGCGGGCGCGATCTGCGAGGCTTAGACCTAGAGCTTCGAGAATTTTCCGCTTGGTGTCCATGCGGCATCCGAAACCCTTCTCAATGCGACTGATTGTCAACACCGAGACATTCGCACGTCGTGCCAGTTCTGCTTTTGTCATCATGCGCTCGTCGAGAATCTTCGAGAAACGACTCGTAGACCGAGGTCGCGCTCTGGCTTTCGACGAACCAGGCTCCGGCGGAACGGATTCCGGAGCTTCAACTACAGTCGCCTTCGCAACAGCCTTCGCGGGCGAGACAGCATTACCACCGTCCACACCAGACTCGAGTGCGAGTCCCGGTGTAGCGGCAGCGGGCGTGACCGCCCTCGGCAGCGGGGTTGTTGAAACCACGCTCGCTGCGTCATCTTCAACCCTCAACGAGCTGCCGCCGTCGGGCTGAATATCTGCGTCGCTATCGCTTGAATTCACGCTGCTAACCAGTGCTTTTGACGTTAGGCTCCGAAATACGTAGAGTCAAGCAATCACAACTGAATTATGCTAAGTTATACCTAATTGACTAGTAATATACAGCTCGATTTTACTAGGAAAGAGATCGACCAAGTCGATCTCTTCGGCCCGATGGGATCGGGCCACACACGTGCTCATGCCTCGGTTTTCAAAGACCACTTCAGTCGACGTTCACCTAGTGGGGAGCGAGAACCAAAGTACTCGTGATCGCAGAATGCGGCCTCGAGCGAAGAGGAGTCTCACCTCGTTGCCCGCGAGTGCGCAAGAAAGCTGCAGCCGTCGACGGTATTCGTAGTGCAGATCGACAGTGCGGCTCTCGAGCGCACATCTATACTGCAGGTGGTCAGGCCGTTCGCTTCTAGCGTTACAGCTCATTCTGAACGTGTTTCGTCCTATTTCTCGTCCCCCGACGCTTCTCGGCTTCATCAGCGCTTCGCTGCTCTTGGGGCTGATGATCGCGCGGACTTCCCTTGCGCGAGAGCACCGCGTGCGACCAGGACAGAATCTCGCGCGCATTGCCAAGACGTACAAAGTTCGACCCGCTGCTTTGGCAGCCGCGAACCGACTCGAATCGAACGCCGCGCTCCGTGCGGGGACAGTGCTCCGGGTACCCGACGAAGGCGAAGAGTTCGTGGCCGCTGGCGATACGCTCGAAGAGATTGCGCGAGCGCACGGGGTGGACGCGAACGAGCTTGCTCGGGCGAACGGACTACGCGCAGGAGCCCGGCTTCGTATCGGCACACGATTGACCCTTCCCGGATTCGAGGCGCGCGGTTGGGGGCGACCCCGAAATCCGGGAATGCTGAACCTCAGACGCGTCGGCTTGCACGAGAGCGTACGTATCAAGCCACTCGACACACGTGGTCGCATGCGCGCGCGGGCGCTGCGATCGCTAGCACACTTGCTCCGGTTTCACCGAATCGGACACGCGCATCACGGCGAGATGCGAACCCCGCCTGAGCGCCTGATCAAGCTCGTCATTCGCGTTTCGGACTACTTCGGCGGTCGACCAGTTCACGTCGTAAGCGGGTATCGCGCACCTGGTGGACACACGCGTCGCGAAAGCCGCCACACCAGCGGAGACGCAATCGATTTCAAGATCCCCGGTGTGCCGTTGACCGCGCTGCGAGAATACGCACGTACGCTCGATAAGACGGGGGTCGGGTACTATCCGAACAGCGGGTTTATCCATCTCGATGTCAGAGACGAATCGGTTCACTGGACCGACTGGTCAGGACCGGGTGAGGCACCTCGATACGGACGCCGCGACCCTTCAGCTGCAACTCCAGAGGCAAGCGATGTCGCATCGCAGACGGACGGCGCGGAGATCACGGCCTCGGACGAGCTCACCGACGAAGAGCCAAGCGCCGCGCAGTAGCGCAGTAGCGCTTGGAGGTCGGGGTCGCCCTACCTGCAGGGGATTACGAGAGACTTTCCGACTTCGCAGCGACCGAACACGCATGCGGACAGCTCTCCGCAGGTCGTTCCGCCGTTGCAGTCGGAAGTCTGCGCGCAGACACGCCCGCTAGCAGGCGGTGCGGGTAAGTCCCGAGGACACCCACACGAGAGTAGTACGACGGTCGCGATCAGCGCACGCATGAGTGGATTCTGACACGGCTCATTCGAGAAGCCCGAACTCGTCAAGTCGTCGATAGAACGTGCGACGCGGCATCCCGAGCACCTCTGCGGCCTTCCCTCGATTCCAACCGTTCGCTTCGAGCGCCTCCACAATCCGCTTTCGCTCTTCAGCTTTCCGCAGTGAGCGTGACGGATGCGCGCCGGAAGCCTCCGACGATTCTCGCTGCAACAAGCGAATCGCATCCGCGCGAATAATCCGACCGTCGGAAAAAACCGCCGCTTGTGCAATCTGATGCTCGAGCTCCCTCACGTTTCCTGGCCATGCATGAGTGGCCAGCCGAGCCAGAGCCTCGCGAGCGACACGCAGCCGCTCAGTGCCTTGCTTGTTCGCGTGCTTCGCTAGGAAATGGTCCACGAGTGCCGGGAGGTCGTCAATGCGGTCTCTAAGCGGGGGAACGCGAATCTCGACAACGGAAAGTCGGTAGTAGAGATCCTCGCGAAACGTGCCTTCGGCGACGGCATCCGCCACGGTTCTTCCAGCCGCGGCGACGACTCGCACGTCGACGCGCTCATCCACATCCGAGCCCACTGGACGAATCGTCCCGTCCTGCAGAACTCGGAGGAGCTCGACCTGCATCTTCGGCGTCATGGACAACAACTCGTCGAGGAAAAGCGTGCCGCCATTCGCCGCAGCAAAAACGCCCCTCCTATGGCGCTCTGCGCCCGTGAACGCACCGCGGACGTGACCAAAGAGCTCGCTCTCGATCAAGCCGTCCGGGACCGCACCGCAGTTGACCGCTACAAACGGGCCCTTTCGGCGCGGACCGCTGTCGTGGACGGCGCGAGCAACAAGCTCTTTGCCAACACCATTCTCCCCGACGATCAGGACGGGTACTGAGACGGAAGCGACTCGACCGATCAAGGAACGCACCCGCTGCATCGCTTCGCTTCCCCCGATGAGGTCTTGCGTTGCATCGGTCGTCTGGGCATCAGCTCGACGTGGCCGAACGACATCGGTCCGGCGCTGGGTGACTAGGGTTTCCAGATCATTTCGCGTGCGTTCGAGCTCGAAGTTGGCGCGGACGAGCTCTTGCTTGGTTCTCGACGCTTCCGCGTGGAGCTCAGCGTTCTCGATAGCGATTGCGGCTTGATCGGCAAAGGACATCAAAACATCGAGGTCTCCTCGTGCGAACTGTCCCTTGGTTCCGCGGTGCTCGAGATACAAAACTCCCAACGCGCCGCGCGTGGCGCGCACGGGAAAGCAAGCAACGGACCGGAGCGAGAGCCTGTGAACGCTCGTATAGTCTCGAAGTCTGCGATCGTCGCCGGCGTCGTACGTCACGATCGGTTCCCCATCGATCAGCACCGCCTCGGCGATGGATCGAGAAAACGGTTCTTCGCTGCGGGGCGTTTCGGCGCGAGCGACAAGGTGGCCGCCCTCGGAGATCAACAAGATGCCACGCTCCGCGCCCGACAGATCGACAGCGACTTCGACCACACGTTCCAGGACGCGCTGCACGTCGCGCTCTCGCGCAATTCGATTGATGAGGTCCAAGACCCGACGCAACGACTCGTTGACTCCCACGCTCGCAGAAGGCGGCTCGGGTCGGACCGTCATTTGCAACACGGCTCTTCGTCGAGCGTCGGTGGCAAATGCCGTCGCCAGATCGCGAGGCAAGTCTCGCGACAAGCTCGCGAGAATCATTTGCGCGCGAAGGAGGCTGTCACTCGCGATGCTCTGCTCGCCGAGGTGACTCGCGATCCGCGCGCGCTCAGCATGAGCACGCCACTCGAGATCGATGGGAAGAGCTTCGCTCAGGATCGAATCGAGCTCCGCGAGGGCACCACGAAGGTCACCAGTGCGCGCTCGCGCAGCCGCGGCCAAGCTCCGTCGACGAACGCGTTGATCGCCGATGTCGAAGCCTTTGGACTCGAGCTCTTTCGCTCGCACCAACTGCGGAGCCGCCGCCGACACATCGCCTGGCTCTCCTCGGGAGAGCAATACGTCTACGCCATCGAGCACTGCCTCCACAGCCTCGGGAATGCGGCCGGCCTCCTCATATCCACGTGCCAGCTCGGAGTACGACGAAAGAGCGCGGTCGATTGCTCCTTCGGAAGCGTCGCAGTTGGCTAGAGCGGTTCTTGCAAGATCGCGCGCTTGAGTGTGACCATCGCGAACGGCATCGGCTAGGACTTGTTCCGCCAGCGTCTTGGCCCGCTCGTAGCTGCCCAGCTGCGACAGAACGACCGCAAGATTTCCTTTCGCAGAAAGCGCGTACGCAACGTTCCCCAAACCGGCAGCGAGTCGCGACGCAACCTCGAGATTCTCGACGGCGGACGCATAGGCGCCTTGGTGGAACGCGAGCACTCCTAAGTTGGAGCTCGCGGTGGCCACACCGGCGGCATCTCCGATCGAACGCAACGCGTGAATGGCGGCTTGGTAGCTCGCGCGCGCGACCTCGAGAGCTCCCTGCCGATGCGCGTGCGTCGCTCGATAGAGATGTGCCGTCGCTTCTTCATGCGGGCGGCGAGAGCGACGCGCCTGCTCGAGCGCTGCCGAGAGATGCTGGTCGGCGGAGCCCAGATTTCCCAAGTAAGACTCGGCGAGGCCGAGGATCGCGAGCGACTCTGAATCCGAGGAATCAGATTCAATCGACTCGCGCGCATACTTTGCAGCGCCCTCCGCATCGCCCCGTCGCAGCGAGATACGGGCACGCTCCTTCACCAATTCGGCCCGATGAGAACCAGGATTCAATAGCGCCGTATCGATATAGCGACTTGCATCGTCGAGGCG
>CAZWQH010000051.1:0-16555 GCA_964635815.1 uncultured Sandaracinaceae bacterium | reverse complement strand
ATTCGACAGTTGCCGAAACACGACGCCGTCCCAGGCGTACAGCGAGTCCGTCAGGCCGAGGTAGAGCACGCGAGCAACGTCGTCGTACGCGACGACCGCGGACTCCGCGTTTGCCGAAGGGGAGACATAACCCGCGAAGCGTGGCGGTAGGCGCGCTCGCAAGATCTCAGCATCTGAACTGGTGATCAATGCATCGGTCCGCGCATCACGCGCGACCATGAACTCACTGTCCAAAGCACCAGCATCGAAACTGCTGCCTCCATCGATGCCGCTTGCTACGTCGGTCGCCACGCGCCCATCGGATTGACCATCGGTCAGCACCGTCGATGTGTCACTCGAGCGGAGGTCGGTGACGTTCACGGTGTCGGGACGCGCGACGGTTGCGTCACTCGCGCCGGCACTGTGCCGGGCGAAGTGAAATCGCCCGCAAGCAGAACCCGTCGTCGCCTGAATGATGAGACACACGATCCATCCGTGTGTCCGGCCGATTTTCACTCGTAGAGAGTGCCGAAGGTTCGCGCGTTGAGCAACGGGGTGAAGCTTTCCGTTCAGACCGTCCCGCATGGCCAGCGCCGTCAAACCCCTTCAGACTCGGCGAATGCCAAACGCAGCGGCGACCCGCGCTCGCACTTCACATAGAGAAACACATAGAAGCGGACGAGGAGCATGGTTGCGAGCCGCTGTGCTGGGCGCGGACGATGCCATTGTTTCGACGTCTAGCCTGATGATTGGTGTCGCCGCGTCCGCAGCATCGAGGGACGCTGTGCTGGTCGCCGGCGTCGCGGGCCTGGTTGCTGGTGCAATGTCGATGGCCGTTGGTGAGTTCGTTTCGGTCAGCTCGCAGCGCGACGCCGAACAGTCCGACATCGATCGGGAGAAGAGCGAGCTTGCGCGCGAACCGAAGGCCGAGCTGGCCGAGCTTGCGACCATCTACGTGAACCGCGGACTCGAGAAGGATCTCGCCATGCAGGTCGCGCAGCAGCTAAGCGCGCACGATCAGCTGGGCGCGCACATGCGAGATGAGCTCGGCATCGATCAGTCATCGCTCGCGCGCCCTTTCCAAGCGGCCTGGATTTCAGCAACGAGTTTCGCGTCGTTCGCAATCGTGCCTGTCCTTGCGCTCCTCGTCGCACCGGCAGCTTTTCGGATCGCGACGATTGCAACGTTGTCGCTTGTTAGCCTAGCGAGCCTCGGCGCATTCGGTGGTTACCTTGGAGGCGCCCCCATGACACGTGCGGCCGTCAGGGTAACCATAGGGGGCGCGCTAGCCATGGCGTTGACGGCGGGCATCGGTCACGTCTTCGCGCTTCAAGGTCTGTAGTGTCGATCGTCTCGACTTGAACTTAGTGCAGCTCACCGCCGATGCCGGCACCGAACAGCCACACCGGACCGCCGCCAACAAACGTCGGATGGATGTTGAAGTTGATCGATAGAGCACCGCCGCCAGGCGAGCGGTTTCCGAGGAGGAGCGCGATTCGAGCGTCCGCCCCGAAGAATGCGGCGTCTCCCGAGATGCAACCGACGTTGCGATTGCGGTCATTGCATCCGGACACGCCCAAGATGTCGACCGACGGACCAACGGCGAACTGTACGAACGACACAGTGAGCTCGGCGGCGAACGTATTGTAGAGGCCCGCGATCACTCCACTCGCGTTGTTGGACAGCCAGCCACCGAGGAAGAAGTGAGGCTGGTAGTACATCGCGAGCCAGTGGTGGAACTGAAGTCCGATACGGGCGGTGACACCCACCGCCAAGCCAACCGTGCTCGGTGCTGCGAGGATGTTGCCATCCACCGCGAGGCCGAACCGAAGCCTTACTGGATCTGTCGCTCGGTTGTTGTTCACGATCACGAGCGTGGGACGGTTGTTCTGAGCGGCTAGCGGGAAAACACGCGTGCTCGACGCGATCGAGTGTCCGCGTGAAGAGGTGGTTTGCGCCGACGCTGATCCGGCGGCGAAGACGATCGCGGTTGCGGTTGCGATCGCAACAAAGGAGCACAGCGTGGCGATTTTGCGTGGGGTCATGCCGAGTACGCTGCAAGGCAAGTGCCATTGCTCGCGAACGCGGCCCAAAGCCCGTGAACCAACCCGAGCGGTCTGGTGACCTGGGAAGAACGACACACCCGTGTCAGCCACGCATCCACATCTGGCGTCATCTAGACGGTGAATGGCAGGTGTCTTGGGCATGCCCTATTCGATGCCCGCCCGCTCGCCGGTGCCCCGGCGCGCGCAACAGGAACGCAGTCCTGAGACTGCTTGGATGTCGGTTGCACCGCCAGTCTTTCAGTACGTGTTGGAGATGTAACAGGACACACGCGCGTGCGCGTGTTGCAAGCCGCGCCGTTCTTACGGTGACTGAGACGGATTCAAGCACGCGCGAGCTGCTCGATAGAGCATTTGCAGCGCAGCCTCGCCAGCGCAACGAATGACCCGCTCTCACGCCGTTTCCAGGATTAGGGTTTGCAGCTCGGCTCCCAAAAGGAGGTCGTCATGGATTCCGAGGAGCTGCCTGCGGCGCCTGCCACGAGAGTCGATCAGAATCGTTGTGGGCGTGCCCTGCATTTCGTAGGCACTCATGGTTAGTGGAATGCCCTCCGCGTTCGCGGGATCCGGGGCGTCCACTCCAATGGGAAACCGAACGCGGTACTGATCGACGAACCCGCGGAGTGCGGTGACGTTCATCTCCTCATGATGCTCGAAAACCGTGTGGAGCCCCACCACAACCAGGGGAGCAGACGCGAACAGTTCAGCCACTCGTTGCGCTTGAGGGATCCCGCGCGTGATACATCCCGGACAGCGCATCTGGAATGCGTGAAGCAACACGACCCGGCCGCGAAGCCCGGCAAGAGTGAGCGGCTCTGAGTTGACCCACTGTGTCGTCGACCATTCGGGCGCTGGGAGGAGCCGCGGCATCAGGGGTTCGACTCTGGTCCAAACACAGGGACGTTGTACCACGGAGTCGTCAGTCCCTCATTGCACGCGCCTGCGTCGCGCTCGGCCCGGGGCGACTCCACGTCGTCCTACTGCCTCCACGTGGGAACACCACGCACGCCTGATGCGGGCGTTTCAAACGGCGGGAGTATGTGACGCGCAACATCGCTTTCGGGTCGTGACGCTTTCGCAGGGCAGGCAGGTACCGCCGTAATCCAGGAGAATGGCGCCGAGAACCTATTCGTGGACACGCCGGTTCAATTTTCGCCTGTCCCGTGTACGCACTCCCCGGTTCATCGTGATACGCCGGTCCGGTTCGCGGGCGCGCCGTGAAGCGAGATCAGCGTGCGGGTGCGTCGTCATGAAGCTGTGAGCGACTGCGAGTTCTTGTACGCTGGGCTCGCCCCGTTCGTTCCGCTCCACGATGTCTGCGAACGTGAGCAGGATTTCTCCACGCGCGACCACGCAAGCGACGAAGCGCCGTCTCGAGCTAGCCGAGGTCGGTCGAGCAAGCCGAGCCAGGTTTTGGACAACCCTTGGGAGTCTCCAAGCGGACCCTCCAGCCTGACGCGGCCGCTCCTCGCACGTCTGCTCCGCGACTCGGTTAGACGCCTCGCTCACGGAATCGTGATGACTCCGTGCTTCGTTCCGATGCAGTTCTCTCGAACGTTCACGAGCGTTTCGATCTCACCACCGCCCAGGACATATACGTCGAAACCCGCGATGACCAGCGAGTGACCTTCCTTTCCTTCCAAAAGAAAGTCCGACTCGAACTCCCACGTCACCACGGTCCCGTCGACCTCGAATGGCACGCTCGTGACCTCACCGGACGAGGTGTAGGCGATTTCGCCACCGACTACCCAAAGGCGATCCGCAGCGACGAACGCCGTGCTTGTGCTGATCGAGTCCGAGTAACGACCGATAACGCTCCACGAACCAAGGCCACCGGCCGTCGCGGGCGCTTTCAGCACCGAGCGCAGTGGACCCATGCCATTTGTACCGCCGACCACATACACGGCATCGCTAGCTGCAGCGCACGCGCCCTCTTGAAGCGGGAAGGGCAACTGACCCACGATCCAATCACCGAACGTGCCATCGTCGAGCAAAGTCGCGGAGTACGTGTCGGTGGACGTGTCGCTTCCGTACCTCTCGAACTGACGCTGCCTACTGCCCCCGATGACGTGGAAGGTTCTGCCAACGACCGCTGCGCAGGCGAGATGGTTCGGTGCAGGAAGAGGACGTCCAGTTCGCCACGATCCAAGTGTTCCATCGGGTGCAACGTCCGCCAGGTACGTCCTGTCCGAAACGATCGCTCCCTCGACGTAGTCCGAGCCGCCGGTGAAGATCAACGTGTTCCCGATCACGCCGGTCGCGGATGCTCCGACAGCATCGGGCGCGCGACCTACTTCGGTCCAAGGCGAGAGGTTGCCGCCAACCTGCACCTCGGCGCGATACACAGCCCGCACATCGACTCGCAGCGTTCCATCGCCTCCCCAGATGAATACGAACTTGCGACCGCCGGTCTCTACGAGACCAGCAGAGCCCAAGTGAAAGTCTCGTGGCAGGATGGGACCATCCTCCCAGGCGATCACGGGTCGGGAAGTCCTCACGTCGGCCTCCGCGTCGGTGCGCGATGCATCCAGGAGCGACGTGGAAGCATCCGCGATTGAAGGGCCGGCTTCCGTGGCGACGCCCGCGTCCGCGACGTGTGTCCCTGCGCGTGCTTCCGACGCGTCGAGCGTGGCCACTGCGCGAGCTCCACTCGACTCACACCCAACGATGCACCCCAGGAGACCGAGCAAGACAAACTTTCCGACTATGTAACGACTCATAGGCCAACCACTCCGTCTGGAAGCGATTGCAACGTGCATGCCGCGCGCGCACCGCTCAGATCCCCACTGAGATCGTAGCGCGTCGATAGTGCCTGGGCGTCCCAACCCCAAGGCACGCCGCAGTTGCAGGCGAGCTCATCCGGCTAGTGGGCACGCTCGAGCGTGAGTTCTGTTGTGCGAACGTTCTGCTCGTCCTGTGACCCAAGTCCCGGCAGCAGTACGAGCTACGGATCGCAGCTACTCCACCGGGTGCGCTGCGATGGTGCGTCGCGATGGGAACAGGTCGATCTAGAAGCGCGAAGGCTTCGTCCGTCGCACCGCATGGAAGAACCAAGTGGGCTCTCCCAAGAGCGTTCGATCTCGCGAGGTTCCGCTCTCACCAACCGCAGTGGCAACGCTGCGCGAACACCGACACCTTGGGGGCGAGTGGTTTTCCCGTCTCCGGAAGGAGCGATGATGTCCAAGGACGACTGAACATCCAGTGTGCACGTCGAAGCAGTCGGTCGCCTCCACCGTGTCGGGGCGATCGAACCACAACGCGAGCGTTGAACGAGAGATGCCCGCGAGCAGTGCCGCCGTCGCGTGACGGTAGCCCCGTCGCGAGCGATTTGCACAAGCCATCAACGACAGCTTGCGCTGCATGCTGGGTCTATCTGTGCGAGGACCCACCATGTCCGAGACCACTTGCTGATCACGCCAGACCCAGATCCCCAGCTGCACGAGAGCGGTTATCGCGCCGGAGACTACTATCGCCTCCAAACCGCGAACGAAGAACACTTCATCCTTGAACGAAATTTCGACGAGCTCGAAGGAGAGTGGTTCGAGACGAACTTGACGGAGATCCCGTTCATTCTCTATGTGAACTTCACTCGACGCTCCGCTGAACTCCGTGAGGCTTTTGCGACCCAAGAGTGCATACGCCACTTGCTTCACAAAGACCTAAGCTCACGCGCTGATCACGCTCGATGGCTGTCCGTTCAGCGCCGCGACTTGGGTCTTCGCGCGCGCTTCGGTCGAAAAGTGAGCGCGTGAACGCGCGACAGATCCAAAGTTCGCCTACCCGAGAAGGCGCACAATGGCATCGTTTCCCCGCCGCCTTGCGAACGAGAGCGCTGTGTGCCCTTCAGTCTCGATACTTCGGTCTGCACCACTACGCAGAAGCACGCGAACCGCTTCAGCGTGCCCCAATTCTGCCGCACGGTGCAGAGCGGTAAAACCCCGAGTGTCTTTCGCGTCGATGTTCGCTTTGCGTTCGATCAATGTGAGGACATGCCTGATGTCCTTACCTTGGACAGCGGTCATGAGCGCGGTTGCCCCTTCATCCGACCGAACATCCACCTCGCCGCCGTGCTCCAAGATCCACGACACCATGTCTGTCTTCTTGCTTGCGAGCGCCCAATGCAGGGCCGGTAGGCCATCGCGTGCGATGAGATCGGGCGGAACGCCCTTTTTCAGTTGTGCGAGGGCCGTGTCAGTATCGCCGCGAGCAACAGCAATGTGAAACAGGGAGTCCGTTCTTAACGGTCTAGGCGGTGTGGTAACAGGAATCGCTACCGCTGAAGCAAGGAGCGCACGGCGCCCGAACACGCCGAAGCACCAGAGGGCCGCCGCACGAAGATCGTGGGGCGGTGTCAGTAACGGGGCAGGGTAAACCTCGTCCAGTGCATGGCTTCGCAGCAGGTACTCAAGAACGCGAATCGTAAACTGCTCGTCCTCTTTCTCATCAACGAACGCCCCTTCGATTCGACACAGGTGCACGCGTCCGCCATCCATCCGTACCTCCACCCGGACGAGTAGGGACCGGGTCCAACTACGGATGAAGAGGATGTTACCTGCGTGGTAGTAGATGGCCCACTTCTCCTCCATCACTCGTGGAAGAAAGAGCGCCCCGTCGAACAGGCCGCTCCCGGAAAGGAACGACAGATTCGTCTCCGTCACCCTGGAGATGGGCGGAGCCGCACCGACGAAGCTCAGACCGTCGTCTTGAACGAAGGAAATTGCGTTGGTTGCGCATTGCGGATCACGCGAAGTTGAGAGCATCCGCTCGGTGACGGGCCGGACATCGAGGATCGGCACTCCCCATCGGTTCTCATTGTCGGGCAGCCATCGAACCTCGGGCAATGTGGATGCTTCTGGCGTCGCCTTCGGAGCGTCAGCGGAGGGGCCACCGCCAAGCAGGGATTTTAGCTTCGTCCACATGCGCACCAATGGTAGTGGCGGCGCCGAGACGCCTCAAGCCTAGCTAGGCACTCGGGATGATTACCGTGGCGCTACGGGTGTTGTTTGTCGGGTCGGGATCACTTGGACCGCTCTCACCGGAGTCGACGGTGCACGTGATCGAAACGGTTGGCGGTGGCGCGATAGCCGTGCCCCAGGGTTGGCTCCACCAGACAGGTATTCGCACAACTGCTGCACGTGGCTCCACGAACGTTTCGATGTGACTCTCTTCACGCGCCGATTCCGCGATCGTGCACGCCAAGCGAGCCATGACAGGAAACACGCCTGACGCAGAGAGTTGAATCTCTGCGATGTGCGTGATCGTCGGTTGCGGTGTGCTGCCCTGCGGGAGGTTGCTCGGTGGTGGCGCAGTGGCTCGTCTGGAGATGCTCGCAATCGCGAGGTCGGCCGTCCAAGCCCGCCGCTCAAGAACGTTGAAGGAGAGCTCGAGCGAGTTGTTCGTGGTGTCGGATTCAAGCGCAGGCCAGGGTGTTGTGATCGCGCAACGCAGGACATGCTCACCAGGTGTTAACCGTCCGAGGATCCACTCGTAGGGTGCGAGCGAGCCCGTGCCGCCGCTCCGAAGTGTTCGTTGCTGTTGCACAAGCTGGGCATCCAGGTGGCATGTAACGCTGTGCTGTGTCGCGTCGTGCATGATTGTGGTCAAGGCGTCGGGGCGATTTCGATCCACGACCCATGCGCCGACGCAGGTGTCCGCCGCATCGGAAGGAGCAGCGCCGCTGTCGCACGCTCGCGGTGAATAGTAGCGCGGGCTTTCGCCGCGATAGTCCCTCTGTGGGTGTGGCGCCTCCGTACTGAAGACGAGGTCGCGATATACGGGTGGTTCGATCCAAATGCTGCCAGCAACATCATCGACCAAGATCGCTCGTTGACTTGTTTGCTGTCCTGACGCACGAGCCGTGCCCGTGCATCGAACGTCAACCCGCGTTCGAGCTCGCACCGCCGGCACGTGCAGCGGAAGCAAACTGTTCACCCCATCGAGCGGAGGAACCACGCCGCGATAACGGTGGCCGTCGACCGTGCAAACGATCTCGACGCGCGTGTCCCGAGGAACGGGCATCGACCATGGCGCGGCGCCCACTGCGACGGTGAGCGGCATCAACCGGTCGCCGTTCAGCTGCAGATGCGCTTCCGTGGCGTAGACGTAAAGTTGAAGCTCTGGGATGGGGTACGGGTCTCCGCTCGATTGCCGCGGCTGACGCGGATGCTGCGATGGCTCAATCCGATCTCGAGCTGGCTGAATCCGGTCTTGAGCGGAGCCGCACGTAGCGAGCAAGAGGTGAGCAAGGCACGCAAACCCGGTCGCGGCACGGATCACAGTGTTGATGTTTACAGGAACTCGTGCCGTCGGGGTTTTGGGTATGCGTTCGTGCACGGCGGGCAGCGAGCAAGCCGAATGCCAGCTGTAGTCGTTGGATTCACGAAGTTTTTGGGACACGAGTCGTGAACCCACGGTCACGTTCATTTACCTCCAACGGCAGAAAGCGACCGTTCACGGCGGACGCGATGCAGCTAAGCTCAAACAGAAAGACTCGCCAAGCATCCACATCAGACGAACACGCAGTTTGCAGGCAAACACTCGCGTTCCCCTGTGTTCATAAGACGGTTCTCTCGGAGCGAACTTCCGCTGAGTGCGTGCGAGTACCGTTGAGTTCGGTGTGGTGCGACGGAGTTTGGGCACCTATTGGCCACTGGACGCTTACTCGTGTGTCAGAGACGGCGCAGTCACTCGCCGCACAATTTCGGAGCAGCGACTTCCGTGAGAGCCGCGGCTGAGTTGCGCTGGAGCAGCACTTCGAACGACCGAGGCCGGTATCCGCCGCACGGGTGGTTCTCGAGAATCACATCGAGCTGAGTAGCCACATAACCGGGGGCAGTGACATCCGCGACGACACGGAGCGGCGTGTGACCATCCGGCAGCGGCATCCCGAACGAGTACGTGAGAGCTCCGTCACGAAGTGAGAACGATCCACCTCCCGACACGGGCGTAGCCATTGCTTCCGAGATCAACGTCTGCCCTTGTGCGTCCTTGACCTTCAACTCCAGGACAGTGGACGCCGCGCACCGAGTCTGAGGACACGAAGCGCATGCGGTGGTGACGATGACCGTCAGCCGCGCGAGGTATGCGAGACT
Organism: uncultured Sandaracinaceae bacterium; assembly: GCA_964635815.1. GTDB lineage: Bacteria > Myxococcota_A > Polyangia > Polyangiales > JADJQN01 > CAZWQH01. The sequence goes on along the minus strand of CAZWQH010000051.1, from coordinate 7,422 downwards.
CATCGGCGTTCGCTCCCTACTTGATCTGGAGTCGGAGGATCTGAGAGGCGCACGACGCCTCCATCGGCGGCTACGGAAGCGAATGCGCCATGCCGAATGGCCCTCCCGCCATTTGGCAAGGCTGCGCCAAGAGGTGCGTACGAAGAGATCCACGCGGGCGTAACGGTCACTTCCTGTGCGCCCATCGAAACTACACACCGGCCTTGGCGAGCAGTTCATCGAGCTTCTGCGAGGTGAGCGTGCGACTGCGGGCCGAGGGGATCTTCGCGAGCCAGTTCGATAGCTCCTTGCGTTTGAAGCGCCGCGGCAGTTCGAGCTCGGGCAGGCTCGTGAAGAGCCGCGAGCGCCCGCTTGACAGGTAGGCGAAGTCGAAGAGTGCCTTCTCCGCGGTGGCAACCTTCGCGCCTCGCTCGGTCTCTTCAAAGCCTCCGAAGACCTCTGGCGTCACGTGGTGGACCGAGAATGTACCGACCTTCGTATTCACCTTGTGCGTCTTCCCGAGCGAGACCGCATACACCACCTCGGAGATCTGTTCGATGAGACCGTGCCGATGGAGCGCCGTCTGGAGCGACACGTACGCCGGCAGCGGTGCGGTCAGGTACTCAGGCAGGCGCAACGGGTCAACCGCGTCTTCCAACCACCAGGTGCCGTGGCGTACGCGGCGAACGAGCCCCGCCCTTGCGAGCCTCGTGAGGGTCTGACTCGCCGCTGCCGTCGCGAGGCCGAGTGCGGCCGCCGCGTCGGCCGTGTCGAGCGCTGGGACCCCGATATTCTTCAAGATGGCGAGCGCGTCGGTCGGGTTCATCGCAGCGCCTCAAGCCGCGCGACCACGTCCTCTTGCATGACGTCCCACGCCGAGCGGCCCGCGTAGACCTCCGCGTGGGTAGGCTCAAGGTAGGCCACCACCTTGGAGGCGTACTCGTCGAACGTGATCGCCATCGCGTGATCGATCGCGTGTTCGAGCCACTCCTTCGCAGCAGCGCCGAGCACGAGCTTGGCGGGGTCGTTACGCGCGAGGAGCAGCGCGAGATCGAACACGTCACGCGCCTGCGGCTCGGCACGAGCGGCCAACGCGTGGATCTTCTGCGTGATTGCGAACGCGGCCGTGTAGTGCTTGGCCAGCACCGGCGTAAGGCCGTAGGGACGAAGTACCTCGCGACCCGTGGCCTCGAACGTCGCGCCCTCGATGTCATCGCGCCGCGAGAACTCGACCTTCGTACGGATGGGCAGTTCGTCACCCGCGCGCCGCAGTCCTACCTTCCACCGCTGCGTCGTTTCCGTCTGCTTCGGCGGGGTCACTTCGACGATGGTAAGTCCGTGAGCCTTGAGAGGCGCGGTCACAGTCGGCGACGTGAGCAGACGCTCAACTGAGTTCTTGAGTGTGTTCTTGGCGACGACAACGACGTCGAGATCCAGGTCTTCCGAATAGCGAACGCTGCCGAAGAAAAAGCGCAGGTTGCAGCCACCCTTCAGCGCGATCAGCGCCCTGTTCTCACCCTTCGCAACGAGCGCGCGCAGGAAGACGAGGTGGAAGAGCTCGGTGCTCTGGCGGACGCTTAGGGGCACTCTTTATCAATGCCAAACTTCAACCATACACGCAACTTTCGGGATTGATATTGTCAAAGATTGAATCCACGTACAGCAACTATCTTCAGTTCGAAGTCCCCGTGGGCTGCACCGCGCAAAGTGAAAGCGCCCGCACGCAGGAATGGCAGCGAGCATGGTGAGACACGCGATCGAGCCGCGTGTCCGGCTTCTGAACAGCGCCGAACGTTGGCGTCTTGGGCAACGGTCACGAGGCTTCCCGCGATCAGCACGCACGAGCGAATCCACGATGCCTGGGCTGCGGCCCTCGCGCGGTCGCCACGAAGAGATCATGTCTAGGACGCGACGTCAGGCAGGCGAACACGACCTGCTGCGACGTAGCGCTGCACCGTCCTGGGGCTGACTCGCAGCCTTGCTGCAGCTCGAATCGTGTTTCCCCCTTCCAACTCCAGTGCTGCTTGGACAACCTGACTAAGCAAAGCATCGAGGCCATCATCGAGGTTCAGCGCAATTGTGAACGCCCTCTCTTTCTCTGTTTTCTCCAGCGCCACCTCGCGCACGGTCACCGGATGCGTGCGAACGCTCTCGGGCAGGTCCGCGCCACGGACGCGTCGCCCTTCACGGAGCAAGCAAAGTGTCTCCACAATGTTGCGCAGCTCGCGAACATTTCCCGGCCAATCGTAGCGGAGCAGCATTGCCATAGCTTGCCGACTGAGACGTGGCGGATTGACCGCGTGGCGCGCGGACAGCTGCTTGAGGAACTGCGTGATCAAGGGCGCGATGTCCTCACGGCGTTCACGAAGCGGTGGAACGCGCAGCGTGATGCCATGAATCCTGTAGAAAAGATCGCCGCGGAATCTGCCCGCTTGTACGTCCTGCTCGAGTGGGCGCAGCGTCGCAAACATCAAGCGAACATTGGCCTCGATCTTCTTGGACCCGCCCACGCGCATGAACCGAAGGTTCTCCAAGAATCGAAGCAGCTTGGCATGCATCGCCCAGGGCATCTCGCCAATCTCGTCGAGAAAGAGAGTTCCGCGCTCTGCAGCTTCGACCTTCCCCCGAACCAACTCATTCGCCCCAGTGAATGCACCGCGCTCGTGCCCAAACAGTTCGCTTTCAAAAAGCGACTCCGGGATGGCCGCGCAGTTGATCGGAACGAAAGGCCCGCCGCGTCGCCCGTATAGTTCATGGGCCCGCCGCGCGAGGACCTCCTTGCCGACGCCGCTCTCCCCGATCAGGGTCAAGGTCACCTCCTTCGCTGCGACAGCGCGTAGAACCTGATCCGCCTTCTTCATGGCCTGCGAGCGCATGACTGGATCCACCATGTCAGGCTGCCGTTTCCGCTCAGTCACGGTTGCTGACCCCATCTTCGTTGGTGACGACTCCACTCGGTGCATGAATCCAAATCCATTGCCTGGGCGGCGCACGACACACTGACGCAGACCGGAGCATCACTCCGCCTACCGCGTCGCCAAGGCGGACTTACCCCGGGGTCGGCGGACAAAACACGCGACAGATTGTCGTTTGTGGCCATCTATGCTCCCGTGTTGCGCGGAAAGGGCAATAACTTCTGAAACGGGGCCAAAGAACCTTCGGAACGAAATGTGCGTGTGACGCGACTCGAAGGAAGGAGTCTAGAGTGTCGAGTAACGAAGCCGTCAGATCACGGGGCAACGGGTCGCCGCGCAAACACGCCACTAGGCGAACCGTTGCTGTGACGTACGCCCCCTCTCTGAAACGCCGAGTTCGGTGTTCGCCGTGAGCGGTCCCAGCGTCGATCTCGCAGAGGCACGGGGCGATCAGACGCGCGCCGAGACTGCATGCCGCATCGGCGCCATGCTTCGGGCAGGGGTGCCCGTACCCGATAGCCAGTTCGATGAGGTCTACCCAGTACCGGTGCGTTCGATCTCGTCGACGTTCTGGACGCCCGTAGGAGTTGCGCTTCGCGCGGCGCAGTTGCTTGTGAACACGCCAGGTTGTCGCGTGCTCGACGTGGGGTCAGGAGTCGGGAAGTTTTGCGTCATCGGCGCGCTCTCGACGACCGGACAGTTCTTCGGAATAGAGCAGCGTGAAAAGCTCGTGGGGTATGCACGCGACGCTGCGGTGCTCATGGGTGCGTCCAGCGCGACGTTCACGCACGGCTTGCTCGCTGCAATGAACCCGGAACGTTACGACGCGTTCTACTTCTTCAATCCATTCGAAGACGCGGGGGTATCGAGCTTAGACCGCCTCGATGACTGCGGGGAGCGTGCGCGCCGATCGTTTGACGACGAGGTTCGAACGGCCCAACAGTTTCTCCACGCGGCGAAACCCGGCGCCCGCGTGGTCACGTACAACGGAATGGGCGGGGCGATCCCTTGGTCCTACGACCTGGTAAAACACGACCCGATTGGATGCGGGATCGACCTATGGGTCAAAGAGTGAGCGCAGCGTCCGCATCGACCAACGGTTAGTGCAGTTCGCCGCCGATACCCGCACCCATCGTGTCTGCACTCGCTCGCGGGACTCGAGGTGCGGTCGGCGCAAGCGCAAGCGACTCGCCTCGATCCGTCGTCCGATGTTGCCGCTCACCAGGCGACCAAACGAGCGATGTTCAATTGATTTCATCCTCGATGAGCTCGCGCGCGGGCGACGATTTCGAACACTCAACGTGATCGACAACGCGACGCCTGAGTGTCTCGCCATCGAAGTCGACTTCTCCTTGCAAAGGCGCGCGTGTCGCGGCTGTGCGCGAACGCGTCTTCGAAGAGCGCCGTGCGCTGCCATGACACATCGTCGTCGACAACGACCCGAATTCACTCGACGCGATGTCATGCCTGGGCCCGTGCGCGTGGCGTCGAGCTCGCGTTCACGAGACTGGGTAAGCCCGTCGACAACTGTTTTGATCGAAGCTTCAACGGCCGTTTCCGCGGCGAGTGCGTCAACGAAAACTGGTTCCTGGACCTTGACGAAGCGCTACGAACGTCGGGAGCGCTTCCGCCCTCATTACAACGATCGGCAGCCCCACTCGGCGCTGGCAGACGAACCCCAACGAGTAGGCAAAGAGCTTCGGACTTCACTAATCGCTCGGCCTAAGTCGCGGAGAACGTCCGTTTGGGCACCCAATGGGCACCAGAGTCGTTTTCAGAAAGTGCGAAGCAGAAACTTCCTGCACTTGAAATGACTTAGCGAGAGTTGGCTCCGAGGGATGGATTCGTCATATGAACACGCAGTTTTACAGGCAAACACTCGCGTTCCCCTGTGTTCATAAGGCGATTCTCTCGGAGCGAACTTAAGCTGAGTACGGGTGAGTACCGTTGAGAACGGCGTGGTGCGACAGAGTTTGGGCACCTATTGGGCACCTAGGTTCGGAACGTTCTGCGTCCCGAAGCAGTCACCAAGTTCACCCTGTTGCACGCTTGGAGTGTGTGCGAGGGTTGGCTCGAACAAACAGATTGGAACGTGCTGTGAAGTACGCATACGAAGACCTGAGCCCCGATCAGTTCGAGACCCTCGTGCTGTTCCTGTGCCAACGGCTTCTCGGCACCTCGGTGCAGGGCTTCTCAAAGGGTCCCGACGGTGGTCGAGACGCAAAGTTCGTCGGTACCGCGGAACTCCACCCGAGCAGGTCGGCACCGTGGGTCGGCACGGTAATCGTTCAGGCTAAGCACACGAACGGCGTCAACCGGACTTTCTCAGATACCGATTTCTTCAGCGCGACAGCTGGGGGCACAGTGATCGGAAAAGAGATCCCACGCATCAAGAACCTCAAGGCAAAGGGCGCCCTCGACCACTATATGCTCTTCTCAAACCGGCGCCTGGCGGGGAACGCTGATGAGGCGATTCGCGGGCACCTCTCCAAGGAGTGCGGCCTTTCAATTGGTTCGCTCTACCTCTGCGGCATCGAACAACTTGAGGTGTTGCTGAAGACGTTCCCGCAGGTTGCTGCACTGGCGAACATTGACCCGGTGGATTCACCGCTGATCGTGAGCCCTGACGAGCTTGCCGAACTCGTTGAGGCGTTCGCTCGCAACCAGCAAATCATACAGTCGGCCGTCGACAACCCCCCAACGCCACGCGTGTCCTACGCCGACAAGAACGCTCTCAACAACATGTCCACGGCGTACGCCAAGTTACAGCGGCGGAACTACCTCAAGGACACGGCCCAGATCCAGGCGTTCCTCTCGGCTCCTGAGAACCTGCGCCTGCGTCAGCTATACGAGACCGTCGTCACTGAGTTCCAGCTCAAGATCACGGCGAAGAAGAAGAACCACCAATCGTTCGACGACGTCCTTGAGTACCTCACGAAGCTTCTGTTTGACCGCGATCCAGTACTGCGCACAAACAAGCAATTGACGCGAACGATGCTCTTCTACATGTACTGGCACTGCGATATCGGATCGACGGAAGACGATGCTGCGGCCGACTAAACACTCCCACCCGGATCGAACGGTAGTTGGAGTCGCACTCGTGCTCCTCGGACGCCTGAAGTCGCGTCGGTGCGAGGAGTACGACGCTCTCCGAAAGTTCGCACGCAACGCCGTCGTCGGCGGCGACGTGCTCTTCCTGCCTGCCCTCAACGTCCTCTTCCTGCTCGGCGCGGTCGAATACCGCGCGAAAACCGATTCGCTTGAGTATCGAGGGGCTGAGTGAGGCTCTCGAGGCTGTACACGAATCGCCCTACCGTCTTCACCGCGGTGAACTTCACGTCGGGGCTGAACGTCGTGCTAGCGGAGATCCGATTGCCGGAGAACCGGAAGAAGGACACTCACAACCTCGGTAAGACCACACTGGGTAGACTCGTGGATTTCTGCCTGCTCGCTCGCGATTCAAAGTTCTTCCTCTTCAAGCATCAACAGTTGTTCGACGGTTTTGTGTTTCTGCTCGAGATCGAGCTACTCGATGGCTCGTACCTGACGGTTCGACGCGGAGTGAATGAGCCAACGAAGATCTCTTTCAAACGGCATCAAGCACGTTTGCAGGATTGGTCCGAACTGCAGACCGCGCAGTGGGACCACGTCGACGTTCCTTTCGAACGCGCGAAAGAGCTGCTCGACGGTGTTCTGGACCTACGCTCGCTGAAACCGTGGGACTATCGAAAGGGGCTCGGCTACTTGCTGAGGTCGCAGGACGACTATCGCGACGTCTTCCAGCTTCGGAAGGGACACAAGCACGTTGAATGGAAGCCATTCCTCGCGCACGTGCTCGGATTCGACTCGACCCTCGTTGAGGGGTTGTACGCGAAGGAAGCGGCGCTTTCGGAAAAACAAGCGGCGGTCCTGACGATCGGGGCGGAACTGGGAGGCTCAGTCGAAGACGTCAGCAAGATCGAGGGCATGCTGCTGCTAAAACAGAAGGAGGCGGAGAAGAAGCAGGAACTCCTCAACGCGTTCGACTTCCGTACGGCTGACAAACTGAAAACCAGTTCCGTTGTTGACGACGTCGATGTGCGGATCGCAGCGCTGAACGCGGAGCGCTACTCCTTGAGCCTCGCAAAGAAGAAGATCATCACCTCTCAGGAGGAAGACCAGATTCTGTTCCATCCGGATGATGCACAGCGACTTTTCGCCGAGGTCGGCGTGACCTTTCCCGGTCAGCTGAAGAAGGACTACGAGCAGTTGATCGCGTTCAATCGAGCCATCACCGACGAGAGACGACAGTACCTGCAAGAAGAGCGCGCTGAGATCGAGGCCGCACTAAAGGGCGTAACGACTTCTCTCTCCGAACTTGGCAAGCGGCGGTCCGAGATGCTTGCGTTCCTTACAGATACCGATGTCTTTGTGAAGTATCGCCGGGTCTCCGATGACCTCGTCGGCCTGAAGGTGAACATCACGTCGCTCGAACGGCAGCGTGGCTTTCTTCATCGCCTCCAGGAGATGCGAACGGAAATCCGAACCC